>PLJN01000167.1:0-38482 GCA_003140235.1 Acidobacteriaceae bacterium | reverse complement strand
TCTTCGCAGAGGTAGTGGCTGTCATTGGTGGCCACCATCTGGATTCCAGTCTCTTTTTCCAGACGATACAAGTCTTCGTGGATGCGATGCTCTTCCGGCAACCCCTGGTCCTGGATTTCTAGAAAGAAATTGTCTTTACCAAACAGCTCACGGTAGAACCCGGCGGCATCGCGCGCAGCGTCATAGTGTCCGGCCAGCAGATGCTCGCAGACTTCGCCGGCCAGGCATCCGGAAAGCCCGATCAGTCCTTTGGAGTGCTCGGCCAAGAATTTTTTGCTCACGCGCGGCTTGTAATANNAGCAGGTCCTTATCGATGCGCGGCTTGTAATAAAAACCGTCTAGATAGCCGGTCGAAACCAATTGAATGAGGTTGCGATACCCCTCCTGGTTTTCGCACAACAGCACCAGGTGGTTGTAGCGATTCGAATCGTTCTTGAGGGTGTGCGCCTGCTGCGCGACGTACACCTCGCACCCGATGATGGGATGAATGTCGCGGGCCTTCGCGCTGTTGTAAAACTCGACCGCGCCGAAAAGATTCCCGTGATCGGTCATCGCCACCGCTGGCATCTTCTGTTCGACAACCAGATCCATTAACTGGGTGATCTCGCAAGCGCCGTCGAGCAGCGAATAGTCGGTATGAAGATGAAGATGGACGAATTCAGACATAGATGAAGCTTATTCCCTAATTATAGTGTTAAGAAGCTCTCGGGCATTGTGGTGCTTCGTAACCCTGTGGAAAAATCGCCGACATCGCGCGTGATCGCCGTCATCGCCGCCATCGCCGCCATCGGAAAACCTGATTACGTGGCGATTCCGACGTTGATGATTTGAACCAGCGGTTCCTTTGTTCTCAGATCACGGCGATGACGAGCGATGACGGCAATGACGGCGATCCCCTCCCCCCTCTCAATTAGGATTCCAACGGACTTAGCTCACTGATCCCAATGGATCCCAATGTCTAAAGGACTTAAGCGGCCAACTCTTTTGCGTCTGGGGGAAAAGGGGCAGATGGGCGAATTCAGGAGGATTTCCCATCGGATGACGACGAAGGAGTTTATCATAGCTGAACCTTAAGTAAGCATTGTGACCACCTACACAGGTTCAGACGATTGGCCAAGAAAAGATCATATCTAAATCCTGATCGTATTCGTGCGGGCAAGAGAGAGCGCCGCGCCAGATGGGAAGAGGAGCGCAGGCGTAGGTCTAGCCAGGCCGGGATACTTAAGAACTATCGCAGTAAGTCTGCTTCCAAGCTCTCTCGCTCGTCTGGTGCGGGTCAGGACAGACAGATCGATATTCCCAAGGTATTCTCATTCTTGGATGATCCGAAAATGGCAATCGCTATGCTCGATGAAATCAGAGAAATAGCGAACAATCGATCAACTCGCAATATTCACATCAGCCATGCCGATTGCGAAAAGCTTGATTTGGCAGCATTACTTGCAGCGGACCTCATACTTCTGCGGGCAAACCACAATCGATCCAAGCCGAACCATATAAGGCTCAGCGGTACATTCTCGAAGGTCTCAGACGAGGTCAATATCATGATCAAGGCGAGTGGCACACCGCACCACCTCAAGTTGGCTGAGGCGCGACTTAAGCCTGAGATCGCAGCTTTGGTTCACCGAGCAGAGCTACAGCGCGGCAATTCAAAGCGAATAGAAAGAAGTCCAAATCGTAATGCAGCCTGCCAGAACCTCACGGACTATTTCGACAAATGCCTAGGATCGCTGGGGTACACGCTAATAAAAGAGGGCAAAAACCACCTTGGAAAACTCCTAACTGAAGTCATCGAAAACGCGGAAGCGCACGGAGGTGGCCAATGGTTCACAATCGGCCATTGGCAGAGAAATCAACGCTCCGGTACTGACACAAGATCTGGCGATTGCCACATTGCCATCATTAATTACGGCACAACGATTTACGAATCGCTGAAGAGCATCGATGTGTCACCTGAACTTCAAGAAAAGCTGCGCGCGCTTTCTGCGGCTCATCAAGGGCGGAATCTATTCGGAGAGCGTTGGGATCAGGAGGTGCTTTGGACGCTCTATGCACTGCAGGAGAGAGTAAGCCGATATGTTGGGCTCCCTGGAAGTGCGCCCGATCGAGGCGTTGGCACAATCGAGATAATTGAGTTTTTTCGGAAGCTTGGAAACGGCAGAATGTGCATCGTTTCCGGAAAGGCCTATATCCTGTTTGACGACAAATATGGCCTTGGTGAGATAGAGAAGGACGGAGAAACCCTTAAAATCATCGCTTTTAATGAAGATAATGATCTTGAGGAGGCTCCCGATTCAAATTATGTTTTTCGCTTGCCTTCTCATTTCCCCGGAACTATTGTTAGTATTGATTTGACACTCGATGAAGCCTACTTGGGCGCGCTTTTAAAGAAATGACTTACAACACCACAATCGATTTGGACGAGGTAAGAACACCCCGGACCTCAGGTCTCCTTTCTGGAAGAGACAACGGAGAGGCTGCTCGAAACCGCTTTGGCGTTTCAAAGATGGACAGTGGCCAGGATGAGATTACTGTCGTCATTCCCGACGAGGTATTCTCTATGAATACATCAATTTTTCTCGGACTGTTCGGCCCGAGTGTGCGAGCTCTTGGTGAAGAGGGATTCCGCAAGAAATTCAAATTCCGGTGCGACGAGCAAGTGCATCGCCCCACAATTGAGCGCGGAATAGAGAACGCACTCAAGCACGCCACGATCTTCCCAGAAAAAAAAACGGCAGCGTAGGAAACGAGGGCTAGCTGGTGGATATTTCCATGTCGCTGATGGCCCTCGTCCAAAAGCCTCCAGACATCATTTTTCTGGATCAACCATTTAATTGGCTGCCGACGGCCGTTTCAGCGCTGCAGTTCGTTCTTTTGGTGTGTCTGACGCTGTACACTTTTCGCGCTGGAATCAGAACAAAAATATCCGAGCGGCGGGCAGCCTGGTACCACAAGGTAGTGGTTGACCCAATGATTCCGCTGATCTGTGCCTTTTTCGCTGAGGCAGAGAAAATACTGTGCGAAGCCTCGGCTCTCCTCATCACGAATCGCGCTGCAAATCAGGAGGGTATTGGAAAAGACGTGGCCCTCAAAATCACTGATTTTAAGAAGTTGCTGTATGATCTCTCGCGAAATCTCCAATACCGCCTGCTGGCGTTTAGCAGCGAGTACGAAGACAGGGTCTCGCGCCTGTTGGAGACAGTAGAAAACGATATGACCGAGTGGTTCGCCAAGCAGGCGGCATGTGAACCACACGCCCAGAGAGACGATCTCGTTAAGCTCTTGCGATGTTCCCAGACTCATCTTTTCAGAACTCTAATTGAGATCGAATTTGAAACGTGGGGAGGCCCGCAGTCATGGATGCGTCGGGTTCGGAAGTTGGGTCAACGTCACGACAATCGATAGCAGCCGCAATGCCGGGGCCGTAAGGCCAATCGCGAGCCGCAGCGAGCGGCGTCATGGAATCTGCTTTCGAAGAGACAAAGCCCTATGTGCTAACCGAGTTGGGCAAGCAGTTCGTGCACTATGTAATGGAAGATGTGGCTCCGCAATTGGGCGCATCGGGCTGAAACTGGTCGTCTAACCTCCTGGTTTTCCCGGAGTTGCGCTGCCGACTCCTGAGAGAAGTAGCTTTCTAGTATTTCTAATTTTTTGCCGACCATCGTCTACACTCATGAGGAAACCACAGCCTCAAAACTGCCTACAGCCCGGACACGAACGCACCAGGTGGTCGAGCCATCTGCTTGAAAAAGCAAGGTGTTGCACCATTGGGCCCAAGTAGAGCCACTGGGCCCAAGCGCGAGGGGGCGACTTACCAATCTCCTGATGGGGACCCACTACTTCTGGATTGCTGACGATACATACAAAGCTACCCCAAATGCTATGCCGCCAACATAAGACTTCCCGGCATGAGCGAAAACAGGAGCCACCAGCGGTCTAACCTGTTAATATTCCGCTTGACCAGTTTCAGCCAGTGATGAAGAGGAGGTGCCACGATGGACGCGAGAGTTACTATCGCGCAGGCGATCCGCGAATTGCGCGCGCAGTTGGCGGAGGCAGCGGCTGAGGGGGAAGGAACCGAGGTTCGCTTCGTCCCAACGTCCGTGGAGGTTGAGCTCGGCATCACTTTCGATGTAGAGGCCGAAGCTGGTGGCGGGTTCAAGCTGTTCTCGCTGATTGACCTCTCAGGCAAGGCGAAAACAGGGAACGAGAGCACACACAAGGTGAAACTGACGCTGGAGTCTGTTGGGCGCGACGGCAAACCTTACCTCGTGCGCGACACCGCGCCATAAAACAGACTACTGGGTCGTAACGCATGCCATACTCCCATTGTGAGCTTTACGCCGATGCTGCCCAAGTGTGGCATAGCGGACGCGGCCTGTTCGGCTCTGGGCGATTGATCGGGCGAAACCTTGTTCTCACCGCTCGACACGTAGTCACGACCGATGGCATTGCGGAGCTGGTCAAAGAGGATTGGCAGGTCAGGCTGGGTGCAGATTTTCCTGACTCGTCACAAGCAGACCAGGGGGTCTGGATTAAGGCGAGCGTCGCATGGGTTGGCCACAACACACTAGATCTTGCCCTGCTCAAACTTCATCCTCTAGAAAATGCTCCCGACTTTTATCCCAAACTAAAGTTGCGAATCGGACGAATTGACGAGGTTCAGCATCGTACGGTGCGCGGCATCGGCTTCCCGCGTGGTGCAAAAGTAGACAACAACAGGATGCTGTTCGTTCCCTCCGGCGACCTCGATGATGAGAAAGGGGCGACGCTTAGCTTCGGTATCGACCAAGCGTATCAGCCGGAATCACCGGACAAAGACTGGCGCGGCTTCTCCGGGGGGGCGGTAGTGCTGGCGGAGAGTCCTGATCCCGAGGCTGTCTGGATCTATGGCGTCGCTCAGCAGGTCCCGCAGAGCTTCACCAATCGGCTCGCAGTCGCCCGCCTCGCCAAAGCCTGGGACGATGAGAGCTTTCGTAACCTGCTCAAGACTGCATCTGGCACTCTTGAAGCGCCTGTTGACCCAATCACACTCTCGCGGCAGGGAAAGCATCTCAACTGGTTCGGCTTTTCAGATATTTGCAAACGTCAAACTCAAGAGCAGCTGAGACAGCTTGAACAGACGAAGCGGTATGCCAAGTCCTTGTACGTAAGTAGGCCTTCGGTGGAGGAGCCGCTGAAGCGCTTCCTTGAGAGCGATAAACGGATCATGCCGGTGATAGGCCAAACCGGAACAGGAAAAACTTTCTTCATTGCTAATACTGCGGCAGCAAACTCATCAGCCGTTCCAACTGTGCTGTTGTTAGCATATCGGCTTTCTAAAGATATTGAGGACATTGCTGCAGCGGTTTCCAAGGAGCTAAGTAGGGTTGAACCCAAACTGCTTTCAATACACCCCTTCCCATCGCTGAAAACGCTCCAGGGCCGAAAGGGCGACCTCCTGGTCCTGCTCGATGGCCTTAACGAAATACCGATGGCACCAGACTCGGTCCGCCATTGGCTGGAGTCCTCGTGCAACTGGCTTCGTGATGAGGAAGTGCGCCTGATTCTGTCGTGTCGCCCAGAATATTGGAACTTGGTAAGCGATTTCGTTAGTTCTGAGTTGCTCTATCTCGACCCGTTCAGCGGGGTGGTGGACGTTCATGCCGACGCGCCTTCGTCCAAACCCTTTGTGCAAATCGATGACTTCAACGACGTCGAGGCCAGTCACGCCCGTACCTTATACGGATTCACGCTAGGAGAAGTGGACCAATCGATTTTTCGTCATCCCCTTCTGTTTCGCATTTACAGAGAAGCGCCACCGCCAACTCAGCCTGGCCAAGAGAATATCTATGACTTGTTTTCCCGTTATGTCAGGGAGATCGCTAACCGTACACGTGCTCTCATGGTGCCTGTACCTTCGGAGATCTTTTTTCGCTTGAAATGTCAAGAGATTGCGGACGTGCTACGAAAGAGAAAAACACTATGGTTTGAGGGCAATGCGTTCTTTGATATCTTTCTGGGGGACCGCTCGCTAGCAGACGCTCTTCTGGCTGAGCATCTTCTGGTCGAGGGAGAGCACGGGCTGCGATTTGCTTTCGATGAGATCGCTTACTATTTTGTTGCTGCATCCTCGGGCGCAAACTTGGAGAATGCGGGTGCCCTCGACGATTGGAGGGACCTGCGCGAAAACGACCCGATTCTTTGGGAAGCAACACCGTTGGTGCTCTGTAGGTTCGAAGGAGAGGGGAAGTTAGATTCAGTGAGGAAAGTACTCGACACCTTAGCTTGCTCTGTGCACAACGACGAATTCGATTCTAAGATCTTCCGTAAGAGCTACGACGAACATCGGCTTTTCTTGCGATCCATTCAATGGCTGCGAAACCCGTCGGTTTTCTACAAGGCGATCAGAACCTTCGCTGAGAATTGTGCAAAGGGTACGAATGCAGACCTGCAGCGTTTCCATCCTCTTCTCCCACTCTGTTCTCTTCCCGGTCTTCGCCAAGACCAACGCTTCGAGCTTCTTCGTGTGATTGCGGCTCGCGAAAACGACCTCGGATGGAGGTTCACGGACTGGGAAACACTCTCTGAGGAAGATTTCTGGAGTGACCCCGACCGCGACATGTCACATAAGAACAGACTGAAAGCGTTCGTTCGGCATGAGATTGAAACGAAAGGCGAGAGTGCGATTGATCGATTTCTGGAATGGCTCGACAGTGCAAAGAAACTCCGGACCTATTCACCACCATCGGGGGCCACAGTTGGCGACTTGGCGTGCGCAATTCTATTCCACAGTGGTTCGAAGTGGGTAAGGCATATTGCAGATACCTTGGCAACAAAGATCGACAAAGACGCTTCCAGCAAGGCTAGGCGGTTGTTGAGAAACATGGCGCAGCGCCGACAATTGGAGATGGCTGCGGTTTTAGAGGCATGGGCCGACATCGCCGGTGATCGATATGATACGGTCATACCTGAAGTCGCGTCTGATCTCCTGAATTCCAAGCCGAATGCAGAAGTCATTGATCGTCTCACACATCTGCTCGACAGCCTGCTTAAAGAGACCCAGTCACCCGTGGTGGAAGCTGCCATCTTGGAGCCGTTGAGTCTAATTCCTTCGCGAGCAGCCCAAGCGCTGGATCTCGCCGAAAAACTGACTGCTAGTTCCACTTGGATCTTTAACAAATCGGTACTCTTAAGACTCAGCAAACACGATCTGGAGCGGGTGTTGCGTACGTTGAAGCTAATAATCGAATCCAACAGCGACTCTGCGAAGCGTGATGCCGCCGTGGGCGTCTTATCCAGGATTGATCTTTCGGAGAAAGCCGCTGCAGATGTATTGGCCCTATTGATGATCTACTTGGACAAATACCCAGAGCTCCACGGACAACTCGGGTTTGCCGTTGAGCACGCAATAGGCGAAATGGGGTCAGATCCAGAGGCAGAGGAACAGATTCTCACCTCGGTGCGAACAATATGGCGCTTCTACGACGCTGCCACGCGCAAGCCGATCATATACGCCGTCTTGAACAGGGCACAGCGTAGCAGCGCGTTCCTTGGTCCGCTGCGTACGATTGTGGAATTGGAGAATGAAGAATCCAACCTGCTCCGTCTTCTTCAAGGAATTCCTCAGGCCCGAATCCCTGCGTTTCAGGAATTGGATAACGAAGAATCCGACCTGCACCTCCGAATCCCTGCCGCAGACGCTTTTGCTCTTGTCCAGGCTGTCGCCTTGAAACTTTCGACCCGTCCCATGGCCAATTGCCTTCTATTCGCTGCATGGGAAAGCGAAGAATTTGCTAAATATCTTGCTGGATGGATTGCGAACTCTGGCAGCGACAGATCGCCGGAATTCGTCAAATTTAGAGAGGCAGTTAGTTCCGGAGAGAAAGCCGACGACGCAGCCTATCGGATCTGGGTGTAGGGCACCTGGGGCACGCGCGAAACCTAAAGGCGATGCAAGCAACGGGTGAGCTGACCATCTCTCTCCTCAAGTTTATCGCGAGAATGTCCCAGAACTCACCAAGGGCCGAAGTGAATATCGAAGTCATCATGCTGTTCACTGTCACGATGTCGCCATATGCAGTCTGTCTAGCCGAGCGCTACCGGCTCATTGGTCATTGGTCAGAATCATTTTTGCTCCTCCTCGTGCTCCGAGCCGTCGCCTTTTCCTTATGTAGGCGGGTGGCCCACCTCTCCTCTTTTTCCCGGCTCTCGTGCGCACGGCCATGAAGTGGGGTGCCCCATCCTTTGCGGAGAAGCCGGCTTTTGTTTTTTCGGCTTCGGAGCAAAGGGTGGGCGAGATCACACGTCGATCCTTACCGGCCCTGGTTCTCCAAACCGGAACGAGCGATAACTGCTCCACGCCCACTGCTCCGGAGATTCTACCAAGCCGCGCTTCACCGGGTTGTTATGCATGTAGCGAATCTTCTCGGCGATCTTTTTCTTGCTGAAAACATTGAAATCGTAAAAACGTTTCTGCCAGAACGACGTAGGCCGATCGACGTCAAACAGTTTCATCTGATCTGGCGACCGTCGCGGCAGACACTTTCGGGCGACGCGCTGCTTCAACACTTGCATCACCGTGGAGGGTGTCCCGGTTTTCGGTTCGGAGATGAGTATGTGAAAATGCTCAGGCATCACGACGTATCCGAGAATAGCGAAATCCGTATTTCTGGCGGACTTCTTCCAGAATCTTGAGGAATAGATCCTTGCGTCGTTTGGAAGCGAGAAATTGTTGGCGATGTAACAAGAGCAGGTGATGAAATGCAGCAAGCCTCCGCCGTACCAGCGTTTCAATCCCTTGGGCATGTGGAGATTCTAGCAACCCACCCTTTTCTCCGAAGCCGAAAAAACAAGAGCCGGCTTCGGAGGAAAGAGTTGATTGGCACCCACGCTGTGGTGAGGCTTCGAAAAATCAAAAACAAATTCTCAAAATCGAAAGGTGGGCCACCCGCCGGCTGTCGCCTTAAAGGGCATATTCTAAACGATTACCTTACTCGGCCCTAAGGGTTGCGCGGCGAAGTGTAGGCCAAATAAGCGACGGCGCTCGAAATTAGGATGAAATTGACCAACGCTATGGCTGTCAACAAACGGAGCATGGCCGTTCGCACAATTACGACTTCTATAAGAGTCTTAACATATTCTTCTTCTGTTGTTCTCAAGTCCGAGGGATTCTTTTCGAGGTTCCCCCAACGAATGTTGCCCACAGCGAGAAGGCAGCCGACGATAGTCATGAACCAGAGCGTGAAAGGCACTATGACCCGGACGCCCCCCCAAGGCCCGCTGTGAATGATGTCGTATAACTCATTCCAAAACCTATTAATGGTAATGGTCATCATTACACCGAGAAGGGTTTGTGTTTGCAATAAGGCGGAAAACTTAGTGTCGATTATTCTGAGGCGATCGCTGCTGAGGTAATCAATCCGCGTTGCTTGAAGCTTTTCCGTGGCAACGCTGTCCTCTGCCGGAAGAACCGTGTCCGCGCGTGCAGCAGCCGGTTCGGTAGCGGCCGGCTCGGCCTTGGCGCCTGATCCTAAGCTTGCCGCGTTGGTTGACTTGAGCTGAGCATAGACCTTAACGCGCTGTTTCCATACATTAACTGCTTGGTCGAATTTGCTCCGCGAAAAAAGCATCCGGACATCGGGAACGAGTTCGCCCAAGTTTTGCTTAAAAAACTCGAGAATGGGCCACTTTAAGGCTCGAGCAATCTCTACTAGAGCCAATAGGGCCAAGAAGATGAAAAGCAACACATTCAGCATCTGAGAAAGCCTTGCAGAGTCAACATGGTTCTGAGCCACAGAGGATCCTGAAATCCGATTGTTAGGCAGCCATTGTACACGGCCCACTTGTTTGTCAGCGGGGAAACCGGGAAATTGCGGACAGGCGGGATGTTCTCAAGTATTCTGCTTCCGAGCGGATCAGCGACGAGCCATCACGCAGGCCAGACAGGCCAAGGCTAGACAAAACAATGAGCAGACTCCCCATCTGTCCCCAGATTACGAAGCCTCATGATATCGAGGGCACCCTCGGCCATCTAAAGGTTGAGAAACGGCGGCGCACTGGGCCGTTTGCCTTCGACCAGGGCCATCCCAGATACTATCCCTTTACGGGTCTCTCCTGGTATAGCAGGGAATTTCTGAAAGGATGGTTCACGATGGCTTCCCAAACTAAGGTCGGAATGAAGTTCGACTCCATGGTTGTAGTGATGCTGGAGAACCGTTCGTTGGACAACTTATGCGGCTGGCTTTATCAGAATCAACAACCCAACCTGGTGCTTCCTGCGGGCAGCCCTGCAGCGTACAACGGGCTGAACACAGATCTATGGAACCCGGCAAACGCGTCTTACTTTCAGGGCGCGCCGCCAGAGAAGATCCCCGTTAAGCAGGGGGCCAAAGATACAACCGTACCCAACCCCGATCCGGAAGAGACCTTCGACAATGTAACTTTTCAGTTGTACGGTCCACAGGGCTTCAGCGCCCAGCCGCAGTGGCCCACGCTTGGTTTTCTGGTGAACTACGAGAAGGCCACGAGTTCGTCCGCTGACCAGATCATGCAGGCATTCACTCCAACGCAACTTCCGGTGCTATCGGGTCTGGCCCTGGCGTACGGGATTTCTGATGCCTGGTTCTGCTCGATGCCCAGCCAAACCTGGCCCAACAGGGCATTTGCCCATGCGGGCACCTCCAACGGCCACGTGAACAACGGCGCTATACCAGACCCCTTCGTGTGGAACATGACGACGATATTCGACGTGCTCTCGTCTTCCAACATTAGCTGGGCGGTGTATGGCGACACGGATTTTCCCGGACTCGAGTCGCTTACCGGGGCCATATTCCCACACCTGGTGTTTGACCACTTCGGAAACTTTCACACCATCGGCGACTTTGAGACTGCCTGCGCCAAGAGTCAACTGCCAACCTACTCCTTCCTGGAACCCAACTTCGGGGTTTTTTCCCACAGTTCAGAAAACGACTATCATCCGCCGAGTAACGTTACGCCGGGAGAGCAGTTCCTCTATCGAATCTGGAAGGCCATTTCCACGTCGCCCGCGTTCGACCGCACTCTACTGGTCATCACGTTCGATGAACACGGCGGTACCTATGACCACGTGCTTCCGCCTACCGGGGCAGCTACGCCGGATTCGGTCAGCAATCCAGGAGATGAAGGCTTCCCTTTCAACCGCTTTGGAGTGCGGGTGCCAACGATCGTGGTTTCTCCCTATGTTGAGCAAGGGACTGTGTTCCGATCGAATGCCGCAACTCCATACGATCACACTGCAATCCTGGCGACCCTGAGAGACGCGTTGGATATCCCGGCCAGCAATATGCTGCCAAGCAAACGGATCATCGCTGCGCCTAACCTGTTGCAGGTGCTGTCGCGGGAAACGCCGCGTTCGGACATACCTGCGATCACGCCGCCCAGCGCGCCAGCGCTCAGAGCATTGGTCGCACCGTCGCTGGAGGCTCCCCTGAGCGACTTCCAGAAAGGGATTGTGGCCGCGGTGGCTGCGCGCCATAGGTTCGACGTCCCCGCAGTAATGGTTCAAGTGCAAACACGGAAGGACGCCATCGATTTCTTGACGGCGGTGAGACAGAAGGTTGACAACGCTCAGGGCCGCTTCAGGTAGTAAGTGAACCGCCGGCGGCCGGCGGTTGAAGGAGCCAGCGGTACCGTTTTCCCGTCGTTACCATTAACGCCGATGGTGTACTGCAGGATGAGCAAATCGGCGATGCATCCATCGAGGGCAAGCTGAAGAAATTGATAAACCGGGCGAGGGAACTGCAAGCGGCGGAGAAGCCGGCACAATAAGGTACTGAGGCCTGTCGCATACGCAAGGCGCCCTTTCATGAATCTGATTGCCACCATACTCGGGCTTTGGTAAAGTGGCGGTCAAAAATTCGCAACTGGGAAGAGGCTTTTAGTGAAAAAGCGAACCGGTATTTTCTTGGGCCTGCTGTGGCTCACATCATTGATCGTGGCGTTGCTGCCTGGCGCGGCAATTGCCCAGAGCTCCACCGTATCTTTTGCATCTGTGGGCCGTGCACCGCTGGGGGCGTTCAGTGCCGTCCGGATACTTGGCATGCGCAACACTGATTTCGAGATTCTGTTGTGGGCGGTAGTCCTCCTTTTCAGTTTCATCTTTTACGTGTATGTGTCCTTGGCGGTGCAGACGATTGCCAAAAAGACCAATACACCAAACCCCTGGATGGCATGGATTCCCATTGCCAATATTTTTCTACTGCTGGCGATCGCGCAAAAGCCGGCGTGGTGGTTCATCCTTTTCCTGATTCCTTTGGTCTCAATAATTATGGCGATCATTGTCTGGATGGCGGTGGCCGAGAGGCGGGGCAAACCGAGCTGGTGGGGAATCATGCTCCTCATTCCAGTCATGAACGTGATTGTGCCGGGTTATTTAGCCTGGTCGAAGTGATCGCGAACTGCTGCCCGACATCCAGCAGGCGATTGACGGTTCCATGGTACTCACGTTCCTGCCCGGCCGCTGATCACGCGAGGATAAACTTCGTCCGCGATGGTGATATGTGGGTCCGTCCACCGAAAAAATGAAGCGCAACCGGAAGCTGGGAAGAATTACCGGGTCGTCAGGGTGACCTTCACCCAGTAACCGGGCGCCGGTGGCGCCGAGAAAGATGCTGTAGCCAGGCGGTGGCGAAGGCAGCCGGTTACGCCTGTGTCCGGAAAGATCATTGCTTGTTGGGCCGCGCCTGCACCGGCGACCTGCACTACCACGTCGAATGGGCCGGGGTCCTTCGCGCCGGTCTCCAGGCATTCCCGGACCGCGCGCGAATTCTTCAAGGCAAACTCACGGGCGAAGACATTGCTGTATTTTTCTCCCTCTGGCGTCTGCAGGTTCTGGTCGATGGAGGTGTAGATGTCTTCCATTTCGGAGTGTTGGTCTTCAGAGGCTTGACCGGCGTTTCCGCTTGTGGGTCCCTGCGCGCTCGCCGATTCGGGCAGAGCTGACCGGAACACGGGCGTATTGCTCACGACCGGGCCGACAGCCGTCGCGCGTTGGAGAGGCGTCGGCCGAGCCGGCTGGCTTGGCGAAGCTGATCTAAAAACGGGAACGTCCGTTGCCTCGCTTCTCGTTACTTTGGGCGGCTGGGCTTTGGACTGCCGAGGCGTGGCGGATGAAAAAACGGGAGCGTCCATCACCTTGCTTGTCTTTGTTGTTTCCGGAGTTGTTTCCGGACCCGAGGTTTCAGAAGTCACGGCTACTGATCTTAATTCCACATTTCGGACTGCGTCGCCCGGAGTCGCCGGCTGATGAAGCGCGGGTACATGAGCGGCGGGGGCAACGAGCGGACTGTTCATCTCCACTTCCGGTTTTATGGCCGCGCTTGCCCTGATGTTCAAAACTGTTGCGGGCCGCTGCGGCGTTGCCGGCTGAGGTGTGGAAGATTGGGGTGCGGCCGACTGGGGCGCTGAAGGAAGAGAGCCTGCGGCCTCCCGCAGCTCTTTCTCAGCGCGGTACTTGCGCGCGATCTCGCCCAGAGACGGCGTCTCATCCTGGCAGAAAAGCATGGGGCTCGATGCCAGGATTATCCCGGCAATAAAAAGGATTGCTTTTCGCATGGAGAGAGGATAACTCAAAACTCCACAGTGTCAACAAGTCACTGGGAGTAATCTCTCGGGTTCCGGCTGCGTCGGAACTAATTCAATGCCCTCTTGATCTTCGCCAGATCCAGGGGATCGAACTGGGGCGCGGTATCGAGTCCATACTGCTTCAAGAAGTTCCAGGCATCGTTGGTGATCCGCTCGCGGCTGGCGTAGAAGTTATGATCGGCGCCTTGCAGTTCCATGTAGTGTACAGTGAATCCCCGAGAGATCAGGGCGTCCCGCGAAGCGCGGGTCTGCTGCACGGTCCACCATTGGTCCCGGGTGCCGATGTAGTAGGCGAACGGGATTTTTCGCACCGCGATATCGGCCATCTGGTATTTAGAGTTCTCGATGATACCGCCGTGGACTGCTGCTGCCGCGAAGTACCGTGACTCCATAAACGCCAGGTTAGAAAGTGAACATGCCCCCGGCCGAATATCCCCAAAGGTAGATCCGGCGCTGGTCCACCGGATGCTGTTTGCCGGTTTCATCAATCGCGCTCTTGATCCATTCCGGATGATCGTAAAGCTGGTCCCAGTCCGCCGCGGAGTTCCTGATGTTTGGGCCAATGAGAATAATGTTGTTGGCTTCCGCCAGTGGCTTCCATGCCGCCACCTGCTCCAAGCCATTGCCGCCAGCGCCGTGCATCACCACGATGACCGGCATCGGCTTGGCGTCCCTGGCATGCTCCGGAGCGTAGACGTAGTAGCTTTGCTGCGTACTGCCGGCCTGAATGATTTTTTTCTCGACCCCGGCAGGCAGGTCCTGGGCCATGGCGCGTGCGCACACGCAAACAGCTGCCATTGCGATTGCCCAACCCATTCTCTGGAGTCTGATTTGCATTTCCTGTTCTTAGATTCAGCCGATCATCACGACAAGGAAAGCGATAAACGCGAGGACGACGATGATGCAGCCGGCGAACCTGACAAAGAATTGGTGTTCTGGATCATCCGGGTCGGCGTGTTCGCGACCTTTCAGAAAAAATCGGGTCCACGCTGCCGGATCGCTTATGGCCCACACTCCAATAGTGAAAAAGACAAGGACAAAGACGATTCCAATGATCTGACTGAATCTCACGTGGGTCGGTTATTTGCGCTTCTTCACTTTCTTGGCGGGCGCAGGTTTCTTCTTGGGCTTGGCAGGTTTTTTGGCCTTGACCGGCTTCTTTGCTTTTGCTGGTTTTTTCGCGGCTTTCTTTGCCGGCTTTGCCTTCTTCGCCGAGGGTTTTTTCGGCGCTGCCTTCTTTGCGGGCGGTGCGGCTTTCCTGGCGACTGCGGCCGGCTTTTGGGCGGCGGTTTTCTGTGCCGGCGGCAGTGCTGGCGCGGGCTGTGCTACTGGCGTCGCCGGTTGTCCAGCGGCCAGGGATTTCGGTTTGCGTCCACGCTTTTTGAGAGTGGCGTCGGGAGCTGCAGCGGGTACAGCAGCCGGGACTTCTTTCTTGATGGCCCGTCCACGACGCACGGGAGGCGGCGGAGGCGGCGGCTCCGGAGGAGAATACGGCTCCAGGAATTTCACGATTTCATTGTGGCTGCGCAGCTTGCCATCCAGCAGAAGCAGGAACGCTTCGTCCTGGATCTTCTTATAGTCCGGATGGTCGGCGGTGATGCGCATCTCCGCCATTTCCGGGAAGGGAAGCTTCTGCCGGGCCTGCGGCCATTTTGTCAGGAAGTTTTTCAGTTTCTGGGCCACCACGGCCGGGCGCGGAGTGATGGCGCAGAACAGCATTGCCTCCGGTTTGGCTTGCATGAGGAACTTCCAGGTTTGTGACGGCAATGCGAGGTCTTTGCCGGCAAGCCGCTTGGCAAAGTTTTTGGCATCGTCTTCCACGTGGCGCCAGCGCTCCACGAATCCCTTGTTGGGAATTTGCTTTTGGATTGCAGAGATCGCCTTCTCTCCCAGCTTGCGCGTCAGGAAATACATCACGATGGTGCTGGCGTCAGGGTTCAGGCCAACTTCCTGCATCTGGGCCTTCACCTTGAACATCTGCGACAGCCCGGCGGAATCCACTTTGGAGAGCGAAAGGTGTGGGTCAAGGACCTTCAACCATCCTTCTTTGTCCAGCGCTTTTAGGACTTCAACGGGATTATCTTCGTGCGCCAACTGCTCCACTTCATGCCCCAGAGCGCGGTCGGACACGTTGTCCATGTACCTGTTTTCTTTTGCTGCGTCGAAACGGACCTGCGTGCGTTCTTCGAGCGTCCAGTGAAAGCGCGTGCACAGGCGGGTGGCGCGAATCATCCGCGAAGGCTCTTCATAAAATGCATAGTTATGTAGAATGCGCAGGACCTTGGCTTCAATATCCGCCATGCCGTTAAAGGGGTCGGTCAGCAGGCCGCGCGAGCCGGGATTGAGCGAGAGCGCCATGGCGTTGACGGTAAAGTCGCGCCGCCGCATGTCGTCATAGATGGTGCCTTGGGTAATCTCCGGGGGCTTGCCGGGCTTTTCATATTTCTCTGAGCGGATCGCCGTGACTTCTCCGCGAACGTTGCCGGGCAGCAGCAACATGATGGTACGCGTGGATTCGTCCACGGCCTCAATGGTGGCGCCGGCTTTTTCGAAATCTTTGTGCAGTTTGAGAGGGTTGCCCTGGACGGCGAAATCCAGGTCGCGGATGATGAATCCGCTGAGAATATCGCGCACCGCGCCGCCCGTGAGAAAGATGTTCATCTCATGCGCGCGGGCCACGTCCGTGACCAGCGCCAGAGCGCGTTGCTGGTCCGGCGTAAGCCGTGTTTCCAACAGGTAAATAAAGTCTGCCATCAGGACTTAAGAACCGTACGACTCAGAACACACCGTCCCCACGCCGGCATGAGCCAAGCAAACCAAGCCGCCCCTGGATTTCCCGTAAGTTGCACTTTATACAAGACTTAGACGTCAACAGCAGGGCCGAGACCAAAACACACACAATATCACAAAGGTTAACCCTTTGGCTACCTTGGCCTTAGAAACACATGCCGGGGCGCTGGATGCCCCGCGAATCGTGCGAGAATCAAGTTTAGCCATGCCTGCAACCCACAAAAAGGTGATTGTACGGAAAATGGGACGCGACTCGCTCAGCGGGTACGTGGCCCCCGCCAATTTTGTGGTCGAAGGCCAGTTGGAGTTGCTGAATCAGGCCGGCAAAGTTGTGATGATTGATCTCAAGGAGATCAAGAGCGTGGATTTTGTCCGTGATTTCACGGATTCCGGCGGTCCATCACGCAAGACATTCACCGCCCGCCCGCGTACGGATGGGCTTTGGGTGCGTCTCAAGTTCATCGACAACGACATGCTTGAAGGCATGATGGCCAATGACCTCATGCAGATGGTCCCCGAGGGATTCCTTATCACGCCACCGGACACCCGTGGCAACACGCAACGGATTTTCGTCCCGAAATCGGCGCTCGAGGGCATGAGCATACTGGCGGTAATCGGCCGTTCGGAATCGCGCAAGAAGCCTGCGGTAGATGTGGGCCAGCCCGGACTGTTCGCCGAGCCTTAGCGATATTAGGACACTGCCCGATTTTGCTCTATCTGCGGCTTGCTGTCCCTATACAATCACGGCTGCAAGCCCGTTTCAGGACTATGGCCTCATGAAACTCACAGAGATGGCTCACAAGCTCGGCGTCCGGCTGGAGCCGCCGGACGCAGACTGCGAAATCACCGGCATGGCCGAAATTGAAACGGCCCAGCCCGGGCAGCTCGCTTTCATCGCCAATCCCAAGTATGCTCCCGCTGCCAAAACGACGCAGGCCTCAGCGCTGATTGTGGAAGAATCTTTCCCGGCGGTGGCCAGGCCCACGTTGCGCACGAAGAATCCTCAGTACGCTTATGCCCGTGCCTTGCGGCTTTTTCATCCGGCGCGGCAGTACGAGACCGGCACTCATCCCACGGCAGTGATTCATCCCACAGCGCGGATTGGCAAGAACGCTTCGATCGGCGCTTGCGTGACCATTGATTCCGATGTGGAGATCGGCGATGACTGCACGCTGCTTCCGCACGTGGTGATTTACCGCGGAGTCAGGATTGGGAAAAACTTTCTCGCCCATTCTCACGTCTCGGTCCGCGAGAACTGCGAAATAGGCGACAACGTGCTGCTGCAAAACGGCGTAGTCATCGGCGCGGACGGTTTTGGTTTTGCCAAAGACGATGCCGGCAAGTGGTACAAGATACTGCAAACCGGCAAAGTGGTCCTCGAAGACGACGTGGAAGTCCAGGCCAATGCCTGCATCGATCGCGCCAGCCTGGGCGAAACGCGCATTGGCCGCGGAACGAAGATCGATAACCTGACGCACATTGCCCACAACTGCACCGTTGGAGAAAACTCCATGCTGTGTGCCCAGGTGGGGCTGGCCGGCTCCACGGATATCGGGAAGAACGCGATTCTGGCCGGGCAAGTGGGCGTTGCCGGACATTGCAAGATCGGCGACGGCGTGGTCATTACCGCACAGAGCGGCACTCACGGAGATATTCCGGCAGGCACCATGATCAGCGGGTCCCCGGGATTTGATCACAAACAATGGCTGCGCAGCATGGCCGTTTTTAGTAAGCTGCCAGAGTTGGCCAGGGCTGTGCGTTCACTCACCAAGCCAGATAAAGAAGAGTAAGGGCCATATGGAGATCGGCAAGACCGACGCAAAAAAACCGGTGCGTGTTCTCCTGCTGGATGACCAGCATGACAACCTGATTCTGCGCTCGGCCATCTTGCGCCAGAACGGATACGATGCGGCCACGGCGGCGTCCGTGGAGGAAGCTGAGAATCATCTCAACGCCATCGACATTGCTGTCCTGGACTATCACCTGGGCGCGGGAAAATTCGGCACGGAAGTAGCGCAGTCTCTGCGCGATAAGCGGCCGGAAGTGCCGATCATTATTCTCTCCGCCACGCTGGAAAGAAAATTCGGCGGTGTCGAAGACATTCACTTGCTGAAAGGTCATAGCTCGGTCGAAGACCTGCTGGGCGCGCTGCGCTCCTTCGAAGCCAAACGCCGCGGCAAGCCGGTGGTGGTGGACGCGCGCGATTTCTATTACTCACGCATCGCCATGGCCATGGGGGAAGACGTGGTGCTCGAAGTCATGGACCGCGACGGCAACTGGCAATTCGTGAACGAATACTTTGCCCGGCTCTATGAGAAGAAGCTGGGATGGTTCGTAGGCAAAAATCGTCTGGTGGAGTTTCCGGAACTGGGATGCGAGTGGCTGGACATCATACGCACCGTCGCCGACACGCGCGAGACTTATGTGGACCGCAGTTTTCACGGGCTGCCTTATCTACCCAGAAAAAAAGACCGCTGGAACTGGAACATTCTGGTTTTTCCTCTTAAACTGCATGACAGCCGCCCCGGCGCTGTGCTGAGCGCGCGGATCATTGAAAGAAAATAAGAGAAAAAATAAGAAAGAAAATGAAAACTGCCAAAGCGTGGACCCTGCTTGCCTTGTTTCTTCTATTCGGTGTGATCGGTTGCCGGTCGCACGTGATCAAAGTCACCGTGACCAACGCCAGCAACCAGACGCTTTCCAACATCATCGTCGATTATCCAGGGGCCACGTTTGGAATTGCGTCACTGGCTCCGGGCAAGACCTTCCCTTATGCGATCAAGCCGTACGAGACGGGTTTCATTAAGATCCAGTTCACGAACGCGCAGGGGGCCATTCAAACCTACACCGGCACAAAAGTGAGCAAGGGTGACGAAGGCTCCATCGAGATCCAACTCACGCAAGTAGCCACAATAGTGCGTCCGATACTGCCGCGGCACTGACTATCTGCGCTCTTCTGGTAGCGCGCTATTGATGACGTCGTGCACTGTCTGCATCAGTTCTTCCCGTGAAGAGAATTGCTTAGGGTCAATCGGCGGGTGAAAGACCACGGTAACTGTTCCAGCTTTGCAGGCTGTGCTGCCTTTGGGCATCATCTCGTAGGTATTCAGCATGGTGACGGGCACAATAGGAAAGCCGGTTTCCATGGCCAGATGAAACGGTCCTTTTTTGAACGGCAGCAGACGGCCATCTGCGGAGCGGGTGCCTTCGGGGTAGAGACTCATGTTGATTCCTTGCCGCATGACTTCGCCGGCCTTGCGAATGCTCTGGATGGCGGAATCGCGGTTGTGCCGCTCCACCGGAACAATATCCGCCATGTTCAGCGCGCTGGCCAGAATGGGAATCCGCCAGACTTCTTTTTTCCCCAGAAGCGACGTGCGCCGGGGAATCAACGGCACCAGAATCGGCGGGTCGATATTGGAAACGTGGTTGGACATGAAAACGTAAGTGCCCTTAGGATCGACGTTCTCCATCCCGACGACCTTGGTCTTGATGCCGATGACCCACAAGCCACTCCGGACGAGCTTCATCGCCAGCCAATACAGGAAATCAATTTTGCCGGAGATGAACGTCCAGGGAAAAGCGATCAAAGCTGCTGGAGGGACCACGAGCAAGAGATAGGCCACGGCCATGCCGGTACGCAGCAGCGCGATCATGGACGCCGGTGGGCGCGCAACTCTTCCAGCTTGCGCGGAAGCTTTTCATAGATTCCGCCGAAGCCGCCGTTGGAAAGAATCGCCACCACGTCGCCCTCGCGCAGCTCTGGCGCCACGGCCTTGACGATGGCATCAGCGTCCGTAAGTTCGCGGGCTTTCTTGCCGGCTTTCTTTATGCCGAAGACCACGGTAGAGGTCTTGAGCCGCTGGTTTTCCGGAATGCCATCTGGATTGAAAATGCTGGCCAGCACAACTTCATCGGCGAGCGCCAGGCTCTTGACGAGTTCTTTTTGCAAGACTTTGCGGCGCATGGTATTGGAGCGTGGTTCAAAAATTGCCCAGAGACGCGCGGAAGGATAGCGCGTGCGTAGCGCTTGCAACGTCTGGGCGATGGCCGTGGGGTGGTGCGCAAAATCATCGATGATGGTAACGCCATTGACCTGGGCCTTCACTTCTAAACGGCGTTTCACGCTCTTGAAGGCCTTGAGAGCGTCAGCAATGACCTTGGGTTCAATGCCGTAGTGAGAAGCCATGCCGGCCGCAGCAGTCGCGTTCAGCACGTTGTGTTCACCGGCCAGAGGAAACTCAAAATCGGCCCAGGGCTCTCCGCCGCGCAACACCGACCAGGAGGTTTGTTCGGCGCCAAACTTAAGATTGGTGATCCGCCAATACGATGCTTCCCGCATTCCGTAGCGTTCCACCGGCGCGAAAGATTGCACCACGCATTCATCCACGTTTGCATCGTGGTCATAAGCAATGATCTTGGCCCGCCTTGGCACCAGGTTTACCAGGCGCTTGAACGCGGTCTTCACTTCTTCCAGGTCATGATAGATGTCCGCGTGATCGAACTCTACGGACGTCAAGATCAGGGCCTGGGGAAAGTAATGGAGAAACTTAGGACCTTTGTCGAAGAACGCGGTGTCGTACTCGTCGCCTTCAATGATGAAATGCTTGCCTTGCTTCAAGGCAAAGCTGCTGCCGAAATTCTCAGCAATGCCGCCAATCAGGAACGACGGGTCCTGCCCGGCATGCTGAAAAATCCAGGCCAGCATGGATGTTGTGGTGGTTTTGCCATGCGTGCCGGCGATCACAATCGGTTCCCGCGTCCGCAGGAAAAGTTCAAAAAGAATTTCCGGCATGGAGCGAACAGGAATGTGTTCATCCAGAACGTATTCCAGCTCGGGATTGCCGCGGGAGATGGCATTGCCCACGATGACCAGGTCCGGCCGGGGTTTCAGGTTTGTTTCGGCATACGGTTCCGCGATAGGGATGGCGATCGAAACCAGAAAGTCCGACATGGGCGGGTACGCTGCCGCGTCTGAGCCGGTGACTTTAAACCCTCTCTGCTTAAGCAACCCCGCAAGCGAGGCCATAGCTGTTCCGCAAATGCCAATGATGTGTACGTGCTGCTGATCGGTCACTATTCAAGACTAACGGATGTGGGAGAAGTCAGCAATTGGGAAGTCTTCTGAAATCTCGAGCGTAGCGAGAGAACCCTATTGCCACAAGGATGTTCGGGTAATGCGAAGTGCGCGTGCTTCTACAAGGGTGGGTTTGTTCCAGAGCGCTCACAAGTTCTTGCTATCTGCGGGCCTGCTCACGGAGACCCTCGCTTTGCTTCGGGGTTTCAGAAAAAGTCGCCTCTTCCAATATCCGCAGCCTCACACCATCACCATCCGCAACCAACTCCGCCCGCACTCCCATCGGCAAAGTGATGTTGGCGTTGGACACGTGGCCGGACCTGAGCCCGTAGACAATGGGTCCCCTGAAATCTTTAAGCACCCGCATGACGACTTGTTGCAGAGTGTAATCCTGTCTGCCGGGCTGGACGCAATCCGGCATCTCTCCGAAGATGATGCCGCCGACCCGGTCGAGCTTGCCGGCCAGGCGCAGTTGCATCAGCATGCGGTCAATCCGGTAGGGTTTTTCGGCTACGTCCTCGAGGAATAAGATGGTGCCTTCGGTCTTGATTTCGAAATCAGTGCCGAGCGAGGCCGTCAGCAGGGAGAGGCAGCCGCCATAGAGTCGTCCCTCTGCGCGACCTTGCTGCAATCCCTCAACTCCTGCTGTCGGGATTTCCCAGGACGTGGCGCCATGAAGAGCATTCTCCCAACTGGAAAGTTCAATTCCAGTAGCAGAAGCAATATCTTTCGCGATCATGGGGCCGTGAAATGTGACCAGGCCAGTGCGGTCGGTAATCGCGGTGAGGAGAGAAGTAACATCGCTACAGCCAAGAAAGATTTTGGGATGAGCGGCAATCATTTCGAAATTAAGTTTTTCCAGAAGATAGTTGCTGCCATAGCCGCCGCGTGCGCAAATGATAGCGGCAAGGTCTTCGCGGGTGAACATTTCCTCGAATTCGTGTAGCCGGCGGTCCGCCGTCCCAGCGAAATAAAGATCACGTTCGAAGATGCTCGCGGAAAAGACCGGCTCATAGCCCATCTGGCGCAAGCGGTCACATCCCGCAGTGAAGCCTTCGCGGTTGAAGCCGCTGGCGGGCGCGACAATGCCGATTTTGTCGCCAGAACGAAGGGCTGGAGGCTTAGTGGGCTTCACGTGAAGAGTTTAAGTGCAAGACGACACTTCTCCAAGCGTTGCTTGTGGACAATCTGAAACTCTGCATCCCCGGCAAGCCCGGTTTTGGCTTGTTAGGGTGGAGGTGCTCTTGCCTGTGCTCGCAGCCTTCTGAGGGAACTAGGCACAGGCAAGAGTGCCTGTACTACTACGCCTCAAATTCTTTTCTTCTCGCGACGATTTCAGGAAAGACAACCAAAAACCCCTTAACCACAGAGGACACAAAGGAGCACAGAGGAAAACCGGAATTTATTTCTTCCTCCTCCGTGTTCCTTTGTGTCCTCTGTGGTTGAGCCCTTTGGTTTTGCGGCTTGCCGCGCTGTGCCACACAAGCAACACCTTCTTGAAACTTTAAGTAAGAAATTCGCCTCGACAGATGAGTTGTGCGGGACCGCGCAAGAAGACATGCTCGCCGTGCCAGCGCACGACTTGTATTCCACCGGGCGCATGGACGTTCACGGGCGAACTTACATGTCCAGCGGTAATCGCCGCGACTGCGGAAGCACACGATCCGGTGCCGGAAGACTGCGTTTCGCCAACGCCGCGTTCGAAAATGCGAATTGTGATGTCGCTCTTGCTTTGCACGCGGACAAACTCCACATTTACGCCTTCGACGAAGTGATGATCGCGTTGAATCTCAGCGGCCTCGGCCTGCCATGCTGCGGAAAACTCGTTCACGAATGCAATGTATTGGGGATTCCCCATGGAGACAGGCGTCCCACGAACTTCGCCGTAGGTGGTCTTAACCGAGAAGTCTTCGCCTACTTGCGGCGCGCCCATGTCCATTTCAAATTCAAAATGATTGCCGTTTCGCGAGATCAATGCACAAGACTTGATTCCAGCCCCGGTGCGGACCGTGAGTTTGTCCTTGCCGCCTTTGCTGACCAGGTAGGAGGCCACGCAGCGGGTCCCATTGCCGGAAATTTCAGCTTCACTGCCGTCGGCGTTGATGAGCCGGGCGTGGACATCGGCGTCCTGCGCGGGGAACAGCCACTCCACTCCGTCGGCGCCTATGCCGTTGTGACGGTCACAGATTTGTTTGCTGAGCTGAGCGAGGTCTGCGGGAGCATGCGCGCCGTCAATGATGATGAAGTCGTTGCCGCAAGCTGAGGCCTTGGTGAAAGGTACCATCACTTATTCGCCAGAGTCTGCGCCGGGCACCGCTTCAAAGTCGCGCAAGTCTTCCGACTGGCGGAAGCGTTCCGCGATGGCTTTTTGTTGTTTGTGCGTTGCGTCCACGCAGAAGATGACTTTTGTCTTGCCGTTGAAATTGGTCGCGTAGAGCTCTTGCGCATTCTTGCCGTAGCTGAGCAGGACCGTATTGATCTGGGCGGTAAGCTCGTCGCTGGCCTTGGCGGACGTCACGCTGTAGTGCATGTACAACGGTTTGAGATTGAATTGTGTCTCCACCCAGCCCAGTATCAGCAGCCCGGCAAAAATCAGCAGCGTGGCAAACACGGCGGTAAGATACAAGCCGCCTCCGCAGGCCATGCCGATGGAGGCAACCACGAACAGCGTGGCCGCGGTGGTCAGGCCGGTGACGCCGTTCTTGGCGTGCAGGATGGACCCGGCGCCTATGAACCCGATTCCGGGGATGATCTGCGCGGCAATGCGTGTGTGGTCGCCTACACCAAATACGTCGGCCAGTTGCATGGACAGGATGGTATACATTGCGGCGCCGAAACAAATGAACATGTTGGTGCGCAGACCGGCGGGCCGGTGCTTGATCTGGCGTTCCAGTCCGATCACACCGCCGAGCAGGGCAGCCAGCACCAACCGCAGGACGGTCTTGGAAAGCAGGCCCTGCGTCAGGTCGTGCAGCGAGATGGCAGCAAGCAAGTGCATTACAAATCCGAAAAACTGCCCGAATTGTAGCATCCTTCCTAATGCGAAGAACGGTAGATGGAGATCCTAGGCCATCCTGGAGTGTCAACTGTCGTAATAAGCTGCAAGTTCTGTGGGAACAGCCGGACGGCTCGAGACACATCGTCACCCTCAACGGCAACCACGTAATCGGCGGCCTTGGCGGGGCCGCTCAATCCGATCTGCCAGTAGGGAGGATTGCTTTCACGCAAGATGCGGCGGAAGGAAATACCGGCCAGCTGAACAGCGCCGGAGTGGGCGCCGCAGTCCATCATCACGATTGCTGAAGGAGGCAGCTTGTTCAGTTCGGCGGCGAGTTGCTGTTCGAAAAGCATTCTGGGCCCGCCGTTCACGATTGCCTCACGCAAGCAGAGGGGTGTCTCGCGCCACACGGAGACATAACTGATGCCAACGAGAAGGAAGATTCCGGCGGCAACGTATCGCGCAGGAAAAAACTTGCGTCCAAACTCAAACGCCAAAGCAACAAAAACCGCGACTGCCGGAAGCATCTGCAAGCCGTAGCGCACGTTGTAATAACTGTGCGGCCACCAGTCGGGGAAATATACCGGCACACTGCCCCAGGCCATGCACAGCACATAAAAAGGAAGCGGGACCCACAGCAAAGCCATAGGCAGGCTTCGCCGGGAAAAATAGAACACGCTCAGTAGTGCAACAAAAGCGACGGCAAAAAGAAAATAGTCGAGTGGCCCGGCTGCCAGAGTCCGCCGGGTGATTTTCAGAAAATACAGCGTCGCGTCACGCGGATTGTTTTCTCCAGGATAGGTCTGCATGGTCGGCGTGAAAGAACGCTGCATGATGGCCCGCGCTGAATAAGGTCCGTTGGCAAACTCCAAGGCGTTGCCGTACGCGCCGTAATTGTAGGCAAGCCACAGTCCGCCAGTGAGCGAAGTCAAGAGGATAAAGTGGACCAAGCCGGCGCGGACCACGCTTGACCACAACCTGAAGCGCCAGAACACAATTGCAATGGCCACGGTAATGACGGCGGCTAGAAACGAACCGTCATAGCGGACGAGCATGGCCGCCGCGGTCAGAAGCGCGCATTTGTCCAATGATTTGCGCGCACGCCTGATCTCCTCCGCAGTTTCAGAACTTGCCTGACTCACAAACTCTGAGAAATGCACCACCACCCAGATCAGCAGGGCGAGATAGAGAGCCTCTGTCATTGCCGTGGCTTGCATGTACAACAGGTTGGGATTGAGCGCATAGATCAATGCGCCGATCCAGGCAGCGGCGCGCGAAGCTCGCGCCAGGAGCAGCCGAAAGATTCCGAGCGTGCCAGCCACATACGCAACCATGGACGGCACCGAGGCGCCCAACCCGGTGCGCCACAGCCAATCGTTGAAAACGAACGGAATGTCGAGAATGTGCGGAAGCGGAAGCCAGACCGTGCCGAGTTGGAAGGGCCCCGGCGTGCGGGAATCAAACACCCGCCGGGCGATATTCATGTGGGCGACGGCATCGCCATAGAGCAGGATTGCTCCACGATGAAAATAAACAAGCAGCGCGGCCAGAGAGATGACGGAAGTTATGGCAGCCAGCCAGACATAGTCGCGGCGCGTGACGCGGTTCTTCGAGACCACGACTTCAGATGTCATTCGATGTGTGTCAGCTCGCGGAAAATCTTGTAGCGTTCTTCAATTTCCTCACGCGTGAGCGTCTGCAGCCGCTCGGTGCCGAACGCTTCCACGGCAAACGAGCCCATCACACCGCCATAGAACATCGCCCGCTTGAAAACGTCGCGCGTCAGCTCGCCCTGGGACGCAATGTATCCCATAAAGCCGCCGGCGAAACTGTCGCCCGCACCCGTGGGATCGGTAACGCGTTCAATCGGCAACGTCGGCGCGCGGAACGGATGACGGCCAATGCCAAAAGCGCCGTCCTGGAAAAACACCGTCGCGCCGTACTCGCCATGTTTGATGACCAGCGCCTTGGGACCCATCTTCAAAATAGCCTGCGCGGCCCGGGGAAGGCTCTGGTCGTTGGCCATCATTTTGGCTTCGTTGTCGTTGATGAGCAGCGCGTCCACAACTTTGAGCATCTCGCCGAGTTGCTGGCGCGAGCCGTTGATCCAGTAATTCATGGTGTCGCCGGCAACAAACTTGGCGCCGCCGATTTGCTTGCGGACGTTGACCTGGAGCACAGGATCAATGTTCGCGAGAAAAACATACTTGCTGTCTTTGAAAGTGTCCGGAACCTGTGGATTGAACGCGGCGAACACGCCGAGTTGCGTGTCGAGAGTTTTGGCTTCATTCACATTGTCGCCATACTCGCCCGCCCAGAAAAAACTTTTGCCGCTTTCGCGCACAATGCCGCTGGTATCAATGCCGCGCGCCAGCAGGACTTTTTCCTCTTTGGCGGTGAAATCTTCTCCCACCACGGCGACGATGCGTACATCGGTGAAGTAACTTGCGGCTATCGCGAAATACGTTGCCGCGCCACCAAGCACGCGGTCCTTGTTGCCGTGGGGAGTCTTGATGGAGTCAAAAGCGACGGAGCCTACAACCAGAAGTGACAATTATTTTGCCTCCTGGCCAGGGCCAAGGTATTTGTCCAGCAACAGACTGAGTTTTTGTCGCGTGGCGGCGGGAATCTTTGCTGAGTCGGTCAGAATGGCATGTTGCAGCGCCGAGCCGCACTTGCATTTGCGCTCACGGGGCAGCAGCGCCACAGCTTTTTTTACGACACGCGCTGCGTTGTCGGCATTGGTGGTCAGTACTTTTATGATCTGCTCCACAGTGACGGAATCGTGATTGGGATGCCAGCAGTCGTAATCGGTAACCATGGCCAGCGTGGCATAACAGATCTCCGCTTCGCGGGCCAGCTTGGCTTCCTGAAGGTTGGTCATGCCGATCAAGTCGGCGCCCCAACTGCGGTACAGGTTGGACTCGGCCTTGGTGGAAAACTGCGGGCCTTCCATGCAGACGTACGTCCCGCCGTTCTTGCCGACAACTCCGTTTTCCTGGCACGACTTGGTGAAGGCATTCGCCACTTCAGCGCAAACCGGATCACCGAAACCCACGTGGGCCACCACGCCATCGCCAAAGAAAGTCGAGATACGATGAAACGTGCGGTCAATAAATTGGTCCGGGACCACGAAATCGGTAGGCTTGTGCTCTTCCTTAAGCGACCCGACGGCGGAGATGGACAAAATGCGCTCCACTCCGAGCTGCTTCATGCCGTGAATGTTGGCGCGAAAATTCAACTCGCTGGGCAGAATGCGATGCCCGCGGCCATGCCGCGCCAGAAAAGCAACTTTGCGTCCTTCGAGCGTGCCCAGAACATAAGCCTCGGATGGGTCGCCGAATGGAGTTTGTAGGTTAGTTTCACGAATATCGGTGAGGCCGGGCATGGAGTACAAACCACTGCCGCCGATGATGCCGATTTCTGCTTGCTGCAAGAGTAGCTCCTGAGGGTAAGAATTCCAAAGCGGCAATTATAACGAATGTTTCCCCGTGATCTTGCGCTTGAGAAAAGGAAGAGGCTGGGCAGCACGCCAGAGCCGTAAGACGAGGCCCTCTACCCACAATAGAAGAATTAAATACGTGAATCCAAGCAGGAAATAGACATAGATTGGAGCCGGCCCGGAAGACCACCTCAATTCGCCAACAATTCCGTACAAGACGTAAATCGCAAAAATTTGAAGCCCGGCAGCAATCAACAACCAACAAACTCGCAATATGAGCAATCTTGATGCAGTGCGTCTTAGCAGATCAAAATCCAACTCCAAACCCACGGCGTACCAGCACAGTCCAGTCAAAGACAGAAAAAGGCCCCGATTATACCAACTGTCAAGATCGCTCCGATGAAATCCATCGAACACCCGAAGTTCGTTGAATGCCAAGGATGCGGGAAGATTGATCAGTTTGTTGAACCCATCTATTAACTCGCCCGGATCAAAGGCGTGCTGAACGCAAATCAGTAGCGCGGCCAGCGTCATGCCGATTACCGGCAGCTTGAAGCGGTAAGGTTTTAGACTCAATATCGAACCCTCGATATAAGAACGCCGGTTAGTTCGCTCCTTGCGTGGTTTGTTGGGTCTGTTTCACCGCAGCTGCAATCAATTTGTCCGCTGTCGGTTCGTCGAAGCTTTCCGTAATCACCAACAAGTCGCCGTGTTGTTCCAGAATAATGAGGCCATCCGAGCTGGTGTATTTGTCGCGCGTGGGGCTGGTTGCCGGGGCGCGTTCCAGTTTGGAGTAGCGCTGAGGCAGAGAGGACGCGTAGACCTTGGCAAATTCCTCTGCCGCTTTGTCACTCGACCATTTGGAGACATACAGCAATCCGATGTGGCCAGTAGAACCGGGATCGGCGGGCTTGGCGCCCTTGCGTCCGGCTGCGTAGTACGATCCGCCGCGCCACTCTGGACTGAGGCGTCCGGCTACTTTGGCGTTGGCATATTGCTTGAGCAGAATGCTGACGTCGAGTTCGCCCATGGCGCCGGCATCAAAAGCGTCAAAGTCTTTCTTGAGGAAGCCCACGTCTGGCAGAAGAAGCGGCGGAACGCGGTGGCCGGCGAGATACTCCTGCGGTTCCAGAATTTCGCGGCTGGTCGCGGGCATGCGTTCGAGAACGCCGGTGTATGCCAGCTTTTTGCCGCCGGACGCGAGTAATGTCGCGATGAACTTCATCCCGCGCGAGTACGGGAACACAAGTTCCTCTTTGATGAGCAGAGGCGCGCTGGCCAGCAGCGGGCTGTCTTCACTCTTGTCCATTTGGGACAGCATCAGGTCCACAAACTTGGGAGAATCTTCCACCGTATGGCCTGCCGGGGCCAGAACGTAATCCAGGAACACGATCATGGCCTGACCTTCCATCACCGCCGAGCGGCAGCCGGATTCTTCGTCAATCTTGATGAGCGCGTTCGGATCTTCGGGGCCGCGTTTTTCAATGGCTTCGTTTTTCTTGGTCAGCTTGCCCAGATCAAAGCTCTGGTCTTGCAGCGCGTGGGTCAACTCGTGGGCCATCACTGGCCGCTGCATTTCCAATTCCACCCAGTCCAGCAGATTGATGGTCTTTGTGTCTTCGTCGTAATATCCAGCGACTTGCTCGCCCAGCAGTTTGACGAGGAAGGTGTGCAGGTCAAACGTACGTGGCAGCATGCCGAACTTCTTGAGCACCAGCTCAGAACGCTCAAAGCGTTTGCGTTCGATATCGTCCTGAAATTTGTCGTCAATGTATTTTTCGACCGCGGCGCGGTTCACCATGGCCTTCTTGACCGGATGCTTCACCGGCAGCAGCGTGCGCTCACTGGCAAAACGCAGAATGTCGTCCACGGATTGAAAGAGTTCCTTGGTTTCTTGTGGAGTGATCTTATGTTCTTTGACTGGCGGCTTCGCAGAAGCGTCGGAAGGGGGTTGCGGTTTTTGTTCGGTTTGCGCCCCAGCCAGGGCAAAGAAAAAGATGGTGGTCAGAAAGATGGCGAATAGTTTTTTCATGAGACCTTTGTAGACCTGCTCATAACAATAAAGCACAGCCGACGGGGCCGCAACCAAAGGCATTCACCGCAGAGGACGCAGAGGTCCGCAGAGAAAAAGGGGGAGGGATTCGAATCCAACTAAGCCGGGCAGCTTCCGCTTAACAGGAAACTGCCCGGCTTTGTTGTACGCCGTTAACTTCACTCGAGCACAGGCTCGGCTGCGCGGATGTACTCGATGACCGATTCGCTCCAGCCATCGATGTGTGTCCAGCGTCCATAGCCTACGCCGTTCTGGTAGCTGGCTACGTTGATCATGTAGCCCAGCGCCTTGGGATTGGGCACGGCATCGTGCGATTGCTCGTCGGTCAGGACGATCAAACGATCGTACTTCTCGTCGATTTCGCCGATGGCCTTGCCCAGGTACGTTCCGCTGTGCGGCTGGCTGGCGTTGAGCGCGTCACGCAATGCAAAGCCCGAACGGTTCGCCACGCGGACCAGATTGTCGGAAAAGCTGTAGATGCTCACCTTCTCCGCGATCTCCCGCAGCAACACCGCGAGTCCGTACGCCGCGTCGTTGCGGCGCATTTCCGAGCGGCTGGAAAGCGGCGCGTCCATGCTTCCGGACACGTCCACCAGCAGCACGGTCTTGCCACGCAACTTCGCGTTGCCTTCCAAAGACCGGAGCATGACCTTCTCCAGTTCCGACTCCCACTGCGGCGCGTAACGCGCAGCAGCGATGAAACGGAACGGCAGAACGCGCTCAGTCTTCATCCGCCCGAGACCCTGGACAACCAGAGACTCGTCCACCTTGGCTTCCGCCATGTTGCGCAGGTTGCGCAGCAACGCGAGTCCGCCCAGCTTGTTCTCGCGCAGCAGGCGCTCCCAGGCCTCGCGCTTATCGGCGCCACCGGAGAGTGCAACCTCCCAGGTGTCCGGCGAGTCGAGCGTGCCGTCGACCAGCTTCTTCCACAGCTCGGCCTGCGCGGCGTCAACTGGCTTGGCGTGGCTCAGGAACAGGACGTCACGCAGCTTCACCGGAGTCGCGCGGTTGTACTTGGCCAGCGCGTACTCATCGAACTTGGTGAAAGCCGCAGCCAGTCCCTTCTTGACCTGCGCGGAGAGAGGCTGCTTGCCCTCGCTCCAGTACATGGCGACAAACTCAGCCAGCTCGTCGGCGCGCTGAATCACGCGGACCAGAGTNNTGACGCAGCTTCATCTTCTCGCGGGCCTCAACGGCTAGCGCGGCCACCTTGTCGGCATCAACCTTGGCCACCAGCTCGCGAATACGACCGGCGATTGCCACACCCTCTTCGTAAAACTGGTCCTCCCACAGCATGTAAGCCAGTATCGACCGGCGGAGCTGTTGCTCGTTGGAGATGGTGCGTGCAGGCGCGCCCTCGTGCGTGCGCTGTGCGGACTTCAGCCAGGGAAATAGATTCATTCGAGCCATTGCGTTTTCCTTTCTTTTCTTTCTTGTGTGGCACAGGCACTCCTGCCTGTGCTCGATGCCTTTAGAAGAATGCGAACACAGGCAAGAGCACCTCCACCCCAGCAAGCCAAGACCGGGCTTGCCGGGGACCCCGGATGCCTGTGCCACATGATCCTCATCAGTCGATGTCTTCGTCGTTATCGTCTTGCCGTTTACTTGGCGCTGAAAACACCACAAAACCTGCCTTGCTGCCGGCGCTCTTGGTGCGCAGTTGCCAGGCAATTTCTTTCAAATCATTAAGATCTGGCAGACGCTTGTCATCGTACATGGTGCACTCGCTTACCTTGAAGGGAACGCGCGTTACAGGATACGTAGCGTGGCAAAACACCAGCCGTTCGCTCTCCGCGTATCCTTGAATGATACGCGCGTTGGAGCACGTGTCGCACCGCGACCCGCCGCCCAGCGGCGTACCACCATAGACTTTTCGCAAACTCATAAGTTTCTAACTTTCTAACCAGACCAAAGCCCGGAGCAATTACGGGGAACAACTGATAAGGGACGCTTATTGGAACCCTTATCTACACCACCGAATCACAACGGACAACTGGCCGGGGAACTAGCGACAAGGGTCGAGCTACACCGATGTATCATCGGCGGCAGGAATCGAACCTGCGCCTCCTGCGCGAGCAGGCGCTCTCCCACTGAAGTAACCCTCGTCTTCACCACCGGCGCAAAAATCGCCAGCATTCAAATGCCGGGGAACCAGCGACCTAGGCAAGGCGCTCTATCACTGAGCTACGCCGGCAACTTGCAGCCGACGACAGGATTCGAACCTGCGACCTCCCGCTCCCAAGGCGAAGTAACCCAAGTCTTCACCACCGGCAAACCAATCGGACAGCACATTTCTACCGGGGAACAAGCGACCAAAGTTTTTTCCGTTGCTCTACCACTGAGCTACAGCACTCGAGTGCTGGCAGGATTCGAACCTGCGTCCTACGGCTTAGCGATGTAACTCTGATCTACGCCACCGGTAAAACTCAAAAACTCAATCGGGGAACCAGCGACAAAAGTCTGAGACCTTGTTACCCGGATTGCGCCGGACCTTTTACCCCTACGGGGGTCTCACCCGCCGTGCACTTTCGGTGTGGGATAGAAGTAACTCTTGTCTTTCACCACCGATTGAAACTTTTCATCAAAATCGCCGGGGAACCAGCGACCCAGGTTTAGAGTCCCTTGCGGAACTCATTCGGGTATCAAGCGATGTAACCCAGGTCTTCACCACCGGCAAATCTATGGTCAGGGAACCAGCAACTGGGGAATAGCGGACTTGAACCGCAGGCCGCAAAGCGACCTCATACCAGAAGTAGCCCCAATTTTCGCCACTGACCGAATGGTTGATAACACTGGGGGAACAAGCGGCTACGGCAATTGCTCGATTAACAGTCGAAGTAACCGAAGCCAGCGCCACCCAGCGGTTGTGTGTTTAGTTGATGAGCGCAGGATCAGAGATCAGAAGCCACTGAGGGGCCTGAGGTTAGCCGACGAAGCAATTAGAGAACGCCCACCGGCTATCAGGACCCACAAGGGAGCCTGTCAGCCTACGCAACGGGATTTGCGATATATGTTTCAAAGGGCATTCTCCTACGCAAAGACAGAATAACAAGAACAACTCCGAATAGCAGACAAGAAATCAGCGAGCGGCAAAAAATTGCAGTCTAACGTGGCGGATGAAATGGTGAAGAGGGAAAAACAAGAGAATCATGGACCGCAGCCGCCCTCGGCTGCGCTGAAGACTCCCGAACGCAGGCCCGGACGCAGGCGAGGGCGCCTGCGGTCCACGTTCATTGTGTGGGAGTGGTCAAAATCCCAGCTTGACCAACTGCGCGACCGTGAGTTTCCCTGGGGATTTCCGGCGCGACATCTTCTCCGCATACTTGGCGAGAACGTCTACTTCGACGTTCACCAGGCGTCCGGGTCGCAGAGCGTGCAGGTTCGTGGCCTGGTATGTGTGGGAAACAATCGCCACCTCAATTTCCGCGGAGCCTACGCGGGCCACAGTCAAGCTGATGCCTTCCAGGGTGATTGATCCGCGCGCCACAACATAGCGCATCAGGTCTTGCGGCAGCGCAACGACCAAACGCCAGTCTTCACGGCCCTTGATTTTTTCGAGGCTCAACAGCTTGCCGACGCCGTCCACATGTCCCTGGACAACGTGTCCGCCAAGCCGGTCACTGGCCATCGCGGGAAGCTCCAGATTCACCAGGGAAGCTGGCTGCAGACGTCCGAGAGAAGTTCGTTGCAGGGTTTCTTCAGCCAGGTCGGCCGAGAATTCTTTTTTGTTCACGCTGACCGCCGTCAGGCAGACTCCGCTCACCGCGACGCTGTCGCCAATTTTGAGCTGATGAGGAATGTTTCGGGCAGTGATCGTAATACGGGTTGCCGCCGACTTGCCTGCGGGCTGTTGCAACCCGACAACCTGCCCCGTTTCCTGAATCAGTCCGGTGAACATTATTGTTTTTCCTGAAGCGCCGGGCCGAGTGGTCCGTAAGGATCGCGCAGGTAGCCTTCCACGGCGAAGTCCTCGCCAAAGCGGTGCAGAACAATGTTTTTTATCACGGCAGCGTCAGTGATCTTGCGGAAGCCTGCGCCGCGCGCGAAAGGTACGGCGCCGGCGCCGGCCAGAATTTTGGGTGCGTAATAGAGAAAGACTTTATCCACAATATCCGACGCCAGCGCGGCCCAGTTGACCAGAGCGCCGCCTTCAATCATAAGGCTGGTAATTTCCATCTCGCCCAACTTGGCCACAATTTTCTTGAGGTCCGGCCGTCCGTCGCCCAGACCCAGGGCAACTTGTTCCACTTTGATGCCGCGCTCTTCGAGAGCTTTTCTTTTTTTCTCTTCGGCAAAGGAGCAGAAGACCAGCACGTCATCTTTCACTGTCTTGACCAACCGCGATTCCAACGGAAGCCGCAAGCGCGAATCGAGCACCACACGCAGGAGAGGACGTCTACGCGGCAAGCCGGTGCGATCGGTGAGCAGCGGATCATCGGCAATCACGGTGCCCACGCCCACCAGAATGGAATCGGATTCATGTCGCAACTGCTGGACATGCTTGCGCGCTTCCACGCTCGTAATCCAGCCGCCGGTTGCTCCGCCAATGCCCAGCATGGACGGGCTAAATGGATCGCTCGGCGGCGGCGCAATTTTACCGTCGAGCGTCATGCCTGATTTCAACGTAACCAGCGGTAGCTTGTTCAGAATATACTTCGCAAAAGCTTCGTTCAGACGGCGTGCTTCATCCCGCAACAAGCCGGTTTCAACCGTGATGGCCGCCGTGCTCAACTTTTCCACGCCGCGCCCGGCAACCCGCGGATTAGGGTCGGTCATGGCGACGACCACGCGCTTAATTCCGGCCGCGATCACTGCATCCGTGCACGGAGCAGTGCGTCCTTGATGGCAGCATGGCTCAAGGTTGATGTACAGCGTCCCACCACGTGCCTTGGCGCCGGCTTTTTCGAGGGCGAGGACTTCAGCGTGTTTGACTCCGTCATAGATGTGGAAGCCCCTTCCCACGACGTCACCCCTCGCGCCGACCACCACCGCGCCCACGCGCGGATTGGGTGAGGCAAGCGCCGCCCCTTCGCGGGCCAGTTCCAGGGCCTGGCGCATGAACTGCTCGTCTTGTGCGCTGAAAGTCATGAATTGGAGAACAGAGACTCTACAAAATTTTGGGCATTAAAGGGAAGCAGGTCGCCTGCCTTTTCGCCGACTCCAACATATCGCACGGGCAGGCCCAACTCGCGCGAAATGGCCACCACTACGCCGCCCTTGGCGGTGCCGTCCAGTTTGGTCAGGACAATTCCCGTGACTCCGGCGGACTCCGTGAATTGGCGCGCCTGCTGCAGACCGTTTTGTCCGGTGGTGGCGTCCATCACTAGAAGCACTTCATGCGGTGCGCCGGGAACCAGGCGCGCGGCCGTGCGCTTCATCTTTTCGAGTTCCAGCATCAGACTGGATTTCGTGTGCAGGCGCCCAGCCGTATCAACAATCACCGTATCGGTATGGCGGGACTTCGCAGCTGTCAGAGCGTCATACAGCACCGCAGCAGGATCGCCGCCGGGCTTGGTCTTAATGACCTCGACCTCGGTGCGCTGTCCCCAGACTTCAAGTTGTTCGATGGCCGCAGCGCGGAACGTATCGGCGGCGCACAACAGAACGGTCTTTCCTTCGGCGCGCAAAGCGAAAGCCAGTTTACCGATGGTGGTGGTTTTACCCGTGCCGTTCACGCCGACGACCATCACTACTTCCGGTTCGCCGCTTGGTACTGTGCCGGCGCGAGGCGGAGTAGCGTTAAGGATCTCAAGAATCTGGTCTTTAATCAGCCGCTTGAGTTCGGCCACGTCTTTGATTTGCTTGCGGTCGGCGCGGCTACGCAGATCCTCAAGAATCTCATTCGTGGTTTTCGTTCCCATGTCGGCAGTGATCAGGATGGCTTCCAGTTCGTCCAGGTCGTTGCGGTCAATCTCTTTACCGATAGACGCAAGGTCTTCAATCCTCGCACTCAGGTTCTCCCGCGTGCGCGCTACTGCCTGCTTCATCTTCTCGAAGAAGCCGGGCTTCGAACTTCCAAATAGGTTGGCCATGATGGGACTGATGATTATATCGGGAGAGGCGCGAGAACCAGTGAACGGTCGTTGCCGTCGCTGATTCTTCTCATGCTTGTTGGTTGATTACGCTTTGCTCGCTGCTTCGACCTGTTCGCCGGTAACGACCGCTACTTTGCGGGTGCGCAGCTTGCCCGATTCGAATACACGGGTCATGGCCGCGACTACGTCCGGGTCGAATTTGGTGCTGGCCAGGGAATTGATGATGCGGACCACGTATTCCGGGTCCATGGCCGCCTGATAGGGACGGTTGGTGGTCATGGCGTCAAAGGTGTCCGCTACCATGATGATGCGCGGCATCAGCGGCAACTGGTCGCCTTTCAAGCCGTGCGGATAACCGCGGCCATCCAGGGACTCGTGGTGCAGCTCGATGCCGGGCAGCATATCGCGCAACGCCTCTACCGGACGCAGGATGGCAGCTCCTTTGGTGGTGTGCGTTTTCATAATCTCGAATTCTTCAGGCGTGAGCGCTCCTGGCTTCTTCAAGATTCTGTCTTCAATGCCGATCTTGCCGACATCATGCAACTGGGCGGAGATTCGGATTTTTTCAATCTCCTCCATCGACAAGCCCATTTCAGTTGCCAGCAGGACGGAGTAACGGGTCACGCGGTCGGAATGACCTTTGGTGTAAGGATCTTTTTCGTCGACTGCTCCGGCCAGCATTTGAATGGAACTCATGAACAGCGCGCGGTTTTCTTCCGCAGCTTTCTTCAGATCGGCGACGAAGCGTTCCAGGTCGTCCGTCATGCTGTTAAAAGTGTCCGCCAGTTCGCCGAATTCAGTGCGGCTCTTGAGTTGTACGCGCTGGGAAAAATCACCGCCGGCAATGGCGCGGCTGGATTCCGTCAAAACATGCAAGGGACCCGTGAAGCGGCGCGCCGCCCAGACGCCAACGAGAATGCTGATGCCAATCGCCAGCAATGCAAAACGCAACTCGGCGTGCTGCATGTCGGTAATATCACGATACGAATCTTCCTGGGTTTTTTGCGCGACCACCGCCCAATCAAGCCCCACGACCGGAACGTAAGTCCCCAGCATGGGAACGCGGTTGTTCTTGTTTCCCGCGAGGGTATACTCCTCAGTCACGGAGAGTCTGGCGTTGCTGCTCTGCTCGACAAAGTCTTTGACCAACTTGTTGGATCCCATGTCCTGCCCGGTCGCGTACTTGGGATCGGCGGAAGCCACCAGACGGCCGCTGTGGTCCACGACAAACGTGTCGAGCCCTTCGTCTTTGGCGTCTTTCAGCCGGCGCGAGAGATATTGCAGGTCGACCACCAGTTCGAGCGCACCGAGAAAGTTCACCCCGCTAAGCACCGGTCGGCTGACTACCATCATGGTGCGCGAGTCTTTGCCGGAGCCAACAGAGAGCGGGCTCCCGCTGTACTCACGGCCGTCCCGCGCAGCAGCCAGACCGCGTTCCAAATCTTTTTCGAGGAAAGCGTCGGGAGAGATCGTGCCCAGCGCCATGGCTTGGCCGTCCGCATTTACCAGACGGGCGAAGGGAACAATGGAGTCAGGATTCTCAATGTAGTTCTCAAGCAGCGCGCGAATTTCCGGGCTCTGTACCTGCAATCCGCTCAGATTGCCGCCGCTGGCGATTTGCACGGAGTAGGCCCTACTGGCGAGCGTGGAGCGAATATCTTTCCCGCGCTGGGCTATGTCCTGGGACAGTGCTGTGGCCACAGTGTTCTGCAGCAGCTTTTCATTCAGCTTGAGCTGCTCGCGGTTCATTTCCACGACTTTCGTCGCGTAGAAATAAAGAGGGAACACGCCCACCGCGATCAGGACGGCCGCTCCGAACGAATGCCCCTGTTTTCGCTCCCGCCAGCGCATACAGCCTCGAACATGATTCTCCGCCGGACATCATAGCNNGTGAGCACCAGATACAAAATCGGAATACGCGACGGAAGCGGTATCTTCATACGGCCAGTAGTCGAATTGTATTGCGAAATCCATCCCGGCCAACGGCAAAAATATTATCGGGAGTTGTTACCGAAGTCCCGGGGCGAGCGTCCCCGAACGTTACTCCGCTTTGCGTCACTCTGCTTTGCCGGGACGCGACATTAGTTCACGAATAGCATCGCGCGGCGGACGGCCTTCATTCAGGATTGAGTACATTTGTTCTGTAATCGGCATCTCGACGCCGTGTCTTTTGGCCAGGCCCAGTGCCGCATTGGTCGTGAGCACGCCCTCTGCGACCATGCCGTGCATTCCGGCAATGATCTCCTGGAGTCCACGGCCCTGGCCCAGAGCGGCGCCCACGTTGCGGTTGCGGGAAAGACCGCCGGTACAGGTGAGCACCAGGTCGCCCATTCCGGCGAGGCCGGACAGCGTTTTTGGCTTGGCTCCGCACATCACGGCCAGGCGCGTTATCTCCGCAAGCCCGCGGGTCATCAGAGCCGCGATTGAGTTGTGTCCCAGGCCGAGACCGTCACAGATGCCGGCGGCAATAGCGATCACGTTCTTG
>PLJN01000032.1 GCA_003140235.1 Acidobacteriaceae bacterium | reverse complement strand
AAGAACGCGGGATTCGGGATTTCCAAAAGCACACTATTCCCTGCCGTACATCGGCAGCGGAGAATCTTCCAGATCCAAGCCAAGCTGCAACCTTGCAGCTTCTGACATTTTCCCTGGATGCCACGGCGGCTCGAACACAATTTCCACATTTACTTCTTTGACTGTAGGCAATTGCTGCAACCGGCGCTCAATGTCTGCTTTCAAAATGCCGCCCATGCCGCAACCGGGAGCAGTCATGGTCATTTTGATGTCGAGTTTATGGTCGTCTGGGTTGTCAGCGATGGACGCGATGTCACAAGCGTAAATCAGACCGAGGTCAACCACGTTGACCGGAATCTCTGGATCGTAGACAGTCTTCAGTTCATCCCACACAAGCTTTTCGCTGAAGTCTGCAGATTTAGTTTCGACAGCGGCTGCTTGTTCGAGACCGAGAGCATCGGCATCCTTGGCTTCAATGCGCAGGATGTAGCCNNGGATCACAGTGTAGCTGCCGCCCAGCGCTTGCGTCACACGGACTGTAGAGCCGGCGCGCAGAAAATATTGACTCCCGCCCGGGACCGTGGTGGCTTCGCAATCGCGCGTGAGGACGACTTGTTGGTTCGGTTTCATTCTGTTGATACCGCTTCCTGTTTGCCTTGCAACGCGGCGTGCAGGGCATGCCACGCCAGCGAAGCGCATTTTACGCGAACGGGAAATTCCGAAACTCCGGCGAACACTGTGAGTTTTCCCAGGTCTTCAGGATTTCTATTCTTGCCCGTAACCAGCGCATGGAACCTGGTAAACATATCTTCGGCTTCGGCGGTGCTTTTGCCTTTCAGGCTTTGCGTCATCATGGACGCCGACGCTTTCGAAATGGCGCAGCCTGCTCCCTGAAAACCGATGTCGCGGATCTTGCCGTTTTCCACGTCGACGTAAACGGTGTAGTGGTCGCCGCACAGCGGATTGAAGCCTTCTGCTTTGTGGTTCGCCGACTGGAGCACGCGATAATTGCGCGGCGCTTTGCTGTGTTCCAAAATGACCTCTTGATACAGGTCGCGCAAGTCAGCCATTAGCCCATTACCTCAGACACCTTTTTGATGCCGGCAATCAGCACATCGATTTCTTCTTTTGTGTTGTACAGTCCAAACGACGCGCGCGCCGTCGCTGGAATACCAAATCGCTGCATCACCGGTTGCGCGCAATGATGGCCCGTGCGGATCGCGATGCCTTCGTGGTCCAGAATGGTGCCAATGTCGTGCGGATGAACTCCATCCATCACGAACGAAAGCACACCGGCTTTGTTCTTCGCCGTGCCAATCAGCTTCACGCCGGGAATCGCACTGACTTTTTCTGTGGCATAAGCCAGCAGGTCATGCTCATGCTGCTCGATCTTTGCCAGTCCCAGATATTCAAGGTACTCAACGGCGGCTCCAAGCGCGATCACACCGGCAATGTCCGGGGTTCCGGCTTCAAACTTATAGGGCAGACGGTTGTACAACGTCTTCTCAAATGTGACGGAAGCGATCATGTCGCCGCCGCCTTGATACGGCGGCATGGCTTCGAGCAATTTGGTTTTGCCGTATAAAACGCCAATTCCGGTTGGGCCATACAATTTGTGTCCTGAGATAGCGTAGAAATCGCAGTCGAGTTCCTGCACGTCCACAGCCATGCGGGGCGCGGCTTGCGCTCCGTCTACCAGGACGGGAATATTTTGCGCATGAGCCAGCCGCACAATCTCGCGGATGGGATTAATTGTTCCCAGAGCGTTCGAAAGATGCGGAACCGCGACGATCTTCGTTTTGGGGCCCAGCAACTTGGCGAAATCGTCCATCAGCAGTTCGCCGCTGTCGTTGATGGGCGCAACGCGCAGCACAGAGCGCTTCTCTTCGCACAGCATTTGCCAGGGAACAATGTTGGAGTGGTGTTCCATGGCAGTGATCACAATTTCATCGCCCTCGCCAACGTTCTTGCGTCCGTAGGTTTGCGCCACCAGGTTGATGGCCTCTGTGGTTCCGCGAACAAAAATGATTTCTCTGTGGTCAGCGGCGTTCAGGAACTTCTGCACTGAGACGCGCGCTTTTTCGTAAGCTTCAGTCGCGCGTTCGGAGAGTAAATGCACGCCACGATGGACATTGGAATTGTCGTGCTGATAGTAGTCGACCAGCGCGTTGATCACGGCCTGCGGCTTCTGCGTGGTGGCTGCGTTGTCCAGATAAACCAGCGGCTTGCCGTGCACCATCTGCCGGAGTATAGGAAAGTCTTCGCGCACTTTCTGCACGTCATAAGTGGTGGCGGCTTGGACTTCAGGCGTCTTTAATACTGTGCTCATCCAACCTCCTCCCAGTTTCGCTCGATTTCAGCGGACTGTGGTCCTGCTGGCGGCAACGCAGAAGGCAGCGCTTTCATAATGAGTGTTTCCACATGGTCGCGTACCGCGCCTTCTTTCATGCGGTCCAGGCACTCGTTGGCGAACGCCAGCAGCAGCAGATGGCGCGCCGACGCTTCGTCCAGTCCGCGGGAGCGCGCGTAGAACAACGCTTCGGGTTCCAGCTTGCCGATGGTGGCGCCGTGGGTGCATTTCACGTCGTCGGCATAAATTTCGAGCTGCGGCTTGGTGTCAATCTGGGCATCGTCGGAGAGCAGAAGGTTGCGATTGGTCTGCTTAGCGTCGGTCTTTTGCGCGTCTTTGTGGACGATGATTCGGCCGTGAAAAACGCCGTGCGAATGGCCGCTCAAAATGCCGTTGTAAAACTGACGGCTGCTGCAATGCGGGCTGGCGTGTTCGACCAGCATGTAGTTGTCGAGATGCTGGCGTTCAACGCCGATGAACAGACCATTGATCAGGCATTCGCTGCCTTCGCCGGTCATTACCGGATGAACGTTGTTACGCACCAGCGCGCCGCCGAGCAGCACGGAATGCGTCGCAACCTGCGTGCTGCGCGTTTGCTGAATGCGCAGAGTGGAGACGTTATAAGCCTGCGAGTCTTCGCGCACGATCATGGTGTGCGACACCACGGCGTTATCGCCGGCCACGAGTTCAGTCACCGTGTTCGAGAACGAAATGCCCGCGTTCAGAGAAACGTAGTCTTCCACTACGCTGACCTGGCTGCCGTCCTCGGCGACGATCAGCGTCCGCGGATGCGTCATGGAAAACGCGTTGCTTCCAGCAACCGGCGCCGTCACGTACAGCAAGTAGATGGGCTCTTCGACAACTACGCCGCGCGGAACTTTGATGTACGCACCGTCGTCAATAAATGCTGTGTTTAGTGCACAGAAAGCGTCGCGACGGAAATTGACGTAACGCGCCAAATGCGGCCCGATTGTCTCGGGCGCTTCCGCGAGAGCTTCGGCCAGGCTTCCGGCTTTCACGCCTGCAGCCAGCACGGGAATTCTGGAAAGCTGCGGAGCGAACCGGCCATTCACGAAAACAAGCTTGCAGGCAAAGCCGGATGTCGCAAAGCGTTCCAGGTCTTCTTAGATGACGCTGCCTATGCCGGCCAAGGCAAACGGCGTCTGTGCCAGCGTGCTGAGATTGGTGAAGCGCCAGTCTTCGTCATGCGTGGTGGGAATGCCCGCATCGGAAAATTGCGCAAAGGCTTCTTCGCGCAGGGTGTGCAGCCATGATGGCTGGTGTCCGGCGCGGTGATTGAATTCTTCAAATGCCTGGAGATAGTATTCCGGGGCTTGGGTCGCTGTAATCACGGGGTCTTCGGTCCTCTAATCTTGTGTGGCACAGGCGCCCTCGCCCGTGTCGCCCTTACGGGGCTTGTTTCTTTGCGGTAAAAGAAACTACCGCTTTGCGCCCACGGTCTCCGGTTCGGTCCAGCTGTAGCCTTTGTCTTCGAGCTCCAGCGCCAGTTCCGGTCCGCCGGATTTCACAATCCGTCCGTTGACCAGCACGTGGACAAAATCCGGCACAATGTAATCCAGCAGTCGTTGATAGTGAGTAACCAGGACGATGGCACGGTCCTTACTGCGCATGGTGTTCACGCCTTTGGCCACGACCTTCAGCGCGTCAATGTCCAGGCCGGAGTCGGTTTCATCCAGCACGGCAAGTTTCGGTTCCAGGATCGCCATCTGGACAATCTCGTTACGCTTTTTCTCGCCACCGGAAAAACCTTCGTTCACGGGACGATTCAGAAAACGCTCGTCCATCTCCAGCAACCGCATCTTTTCTTTGAGCAGCGGAAGAAAATCCATGGCGTCGAGTTCATCTTCGCCGCGATATTTCTTTACGGCGTTGACCGCGGCCCGCAGAAAGTACGCGTTGCTGATACCGGGAATTTCCACCGGGTACTGGAAAGCCAGGAACAGGCCTTCACATGCAGCTTCTTCCGGTTTCATCGTCAAGAGGTCTTTGCCGTTAAAAAGAATTTCGCCTTTGGTGATGGTGTAGCTTTCACGGCGGGCCAGCACCTGGGCCAGCGTGCTTTTGCCGGACCCGTTGGGGCCCATGATGGAATGCACTTCGCCGGCGTTTACCGTGAGGTCAATTCCTTTAAGGATTTCGTTGTTGTCGACCTGTACGTGCAGGTCTTTAATTTCAAGCAAGCTCATCTTTTATCCGACGCTCCCCTCAAGACTAATACCCAATAACTTTTGCGCTTCCACGGCAAATTCCATCGGCAGTTCGCGGAAAACCGTTTTGCAGAAGCCGTTGATGATCATGGCCACGGCTTCTTCCCGCGCAATGCCGCGCTGCTGTAGATAAAAAATCTGGTCTTCGCCGATTTTTGACGTTGACGCCTCATGCTCCATACGGGCGCTGGCGTTTTTGACTTCGATATACGGAAAGGTGTGCGCGCCGCACTTGTCGCCGATCAGCAGCGAGTCACACTGCGTATAGTTGCGCGCGCCGGCTGCGCCTTTCAGAATTTTCACCATGCCGCGGTACGTGTTCTGTCCATGACCAGCGGAGATGCCCTTCGCCACAATCGTGCTCTTGGTGTTCTTGCCAATGTGGATCATCTTGGTGCCGGTATCGGCCTGCTGATAATTGTTGGTCAGCGCCACGGAGTAGAACTCGCCGACGGAATTGTCGCCTTGCAGAATGCAACTCGGATATTTCCACGTAATGGCGGACCCGGTCTCTACTTGCGTCCAGGAAATTTTGGAATTCTTGCCCAAGCACTTGCCGCGCTTGGTGACGAAATTGTAGATTCCGCCTTTGCCGTCTTTGTCGCCCGGATACCAGTTCTGTACGGTCGAGTACTTGATGGTGGCGTTATCCAGCGCGACCAGTTCGACGACCGCTGCGTGCAACTGGTTTTCGTCGCGGATCGGCGCCGTGCAGCCTTCCAGATAGCTGACGTACGCGCCTTCTTCGGCGACGATCAGCGTGCGTTCGAACTGTCCTGTCTCCGCGGCATTGATGCGGAAGTATGTGGAAAGCTCCATGGGGCTGCGAACACCCTTGGGCACGTAGACGAATGATCCATCACTGAACACAGCGGCGTTAAGTGCGGCAAAAAAGTTGTCAGTATACGGGACCACGCTGCCCAGGTATTTCTTCACCAGGTCAGGATGGTTCTGCACTGCTTCTGAGAACGAGCAGAAGATAATTCCCAGCTCAGAAAGTTTCTCTTTGAACGTGGTGGCCACGGACACGCTGTCAAACACCGCATCCACGGCAACGCCGGCCAGCCGCTGCTGTTCGAGCAACGGAATGCCCAGTTTTTCGTAAGTCTTCAAAATCTCCGGATCGACTTCATCCAGGCTGGTCAAGCTCGGTTTCTTTTTGGGCGCGGAGTAGTACACCATGTTCTGATAATCAATGGCCGGAAACTTCACGTTCGCCCACTTGGGCTCGGCTTGCTCTTTTTCCTGCGTGACCCAATAGCGGAACGCCTTCAGTCGCCACTCCAGCATGAATTCCGGTTCGTTCTTCTTCGCGGAAATCAGGCGGACAACGTCTTCATCCAGGCCTTTGGGCAGCCTGTCTTCGTCTACCGACGTGATAAATCCCCATTTGTATTCTTTGTCGGTAAGATCCTGAATCTGGTTAACGGTAGTCATCGCGCTCCTTGTGGTCCCATGCTGGTGCTGATGCTGATCGCAGAGACCAGCGTGTTTTGGTCCTCCCTAACAGCTCCATGCATCAGGCGGCAATTCAAATCAGACAACGTAACTCTCTCCAGCGCATCGCGCAGAACATCGCCAATAATCTGCGAATTCACGCGGATGGCGCATGAAGTTTCCATCTCGCATATCCCCGGCTCGGTGCCGCACTCGGTGAATCCGATGGGGCCTTCGAGCGCCAGGATAATTTCAGCGATGGAAATCGCACTGGCGTCCCGAGGCAGGGTGTACCCGCCTTTGACTCCGCGGTGTGAAACCAACAGCCCATGCTCGGTGAGTTGTCCCAGCAGCTTGCTGACGGTGGGCAAAGGCAAATGCGTGCCCTCAGCCAGCGTGCTGGACGAGTGCAATGTGTGTTCCGGGCTGCGGGCCACATGGGCCATCAGCACAATGCCGTAGTCGGTCAGCTTGTTGACTCGAAACATGTTGTCTCCACCTGCAATCAGCACTGAACTCGATACAATACTGAACTGGTCTTATATTACCATCCGGCCTAAAGTGAATCAAGACTCATCCAGTATGCTTTCTCCGGAAGGGGGGGCCCCCCCTCCCCCCATGATCCCAATGATCCCAATATTCATAGGGGTCTGAGCACCTAGCCGTCAGCACTCAGCATTCAGCCCTGAAACGTCCTCGGATGTCCGTCGACTTGGCTTGTGCAGCGTGCTTCTTGCTTCTGCTTGGTACCGCAAATTGAATGGGCTTGTCAAATGCCTGGATGATGCCTAAGTTGTCCGTATTTTTAGGGGGTTATACGACTGGCCGTTTACCAGGCTTTGGAACGCAGCTCGGAGCATTTCTAGCCGCGAAAGGACGCGAATGAACACGAATCGGAAAGGAAACTGGGCGAAACGACTCACCGCAATTCGCGTCTGCGAACGTGCTTCCAGGAGCGAGAAAATTTTCTCGCGAAGCATGGGAGGTTTTCGGAAAAAACGGAAACAGGCTGGCTTGGAGTAATTATTGGTTACTTCGGCTTCCGAGCAAAGACACGTCCAACTGCGGCACGCACACATGGCCCTGCGCTACCGCAAGGCCTGTGAAGACGCCGAGGGTCCGTTCCCTAAAGTGCGGAGACCGTCTGGACCGCGTACTGCGGCTGCAGCGTGCTCAGGCGCAGCACGTTCTCCCGCAGGGACTGGTACTTGGGCACAAGCATGGCCGGCGTAAGCTGGAACGATGGGAAAGCAAATTCCATGCTCAGCTTGGCATAAGCAATCCAGCACTGCACGCGAATCTGCGTTGCCAGGTCCGCCACCCGGGCCGAGGCCTGGGCCACTTCCGGATCTTCGCTCATGCGTCCGGGTTCACTCAGACGCAACACTACCGCGGAATTGCCGGCGACCACGTCAACATACTTCATGGTCAAACGAATGCGCTGCCGCTTGAGCCGAACAAACTTTTTCGAGGCGAGGGTCTCCCGCAGAAACAGTTCGTCGTCCCGATCGGTCAGCGTCCTCAAGGCGGCCACGTCCAGCGGCTGGATGGTTGCATGGTTACTGCGGCTGCGCACGGCCACGAACAAAACCACGACCACGCAGACAACAAGCGCGACTACAAAAAAGATGGTCATTGGTAAATAAGCTCCTTCACTGCCTGGTTCCACTGCTCCAACTGCCCACGCTGCGGGACAGCCGTCTGGCTCGTTACCCGTTCAGGCACTAACAGGTAACCCAGCCAGACCAGCAAACTTGCATCAAAAGAAATCCCCCGCGCAATGTTCAGCGCAGGTGTGGCCACAACACCAAAATGGGCACGCATTGTAATAGCTAGTAATTCAACCGTTGCATATACTCCCAGTCCCAAGGCGACCCCGAAAACAGACTGGCGCCAGTGCAACCCGAACGCGCCCGAAAACAAAAACAACGCCAGAATCAAACCAACTTCGATGATCCGGACTGACTCTTCCACCACCAGGAAGGCCGCGACATATCTGGCCCCTTGCACCGCCGGATGCGCGTAAAGAACCACGCCCCCCAGAACCACAAGCACAAGCAACACCCAGTAAAAAATGTTCGAAGCTAACCGGCGTAGGTCACGATACGAGGCAAACAGATTTCTAAATACCTCGTACACCACTCCCAGGCCCAAAAACATTCCAAAAGTCTCAACCACCCAGTACGTGTACGAAAAAATCAATGGATGGCCCCGCAGCAGGTACATCCCAATCGACGTCAGAAAGTGGAAGATGGAATAAATCGTAAAGATTGGAAATTTTTTCCATTTCCCAGTAACAATTAAGACGACTGCCAAAACTCCCAGCAAGCCGATGCTTGCGAACCAGCCGCCGTAAATAATCTGCTGACTTGTCATACCAATGACTTGGAGAGCATACCCTCTCCAAGCCGCCATAACAAGTATCCTCTAAAGGCAGCGGTTAGTACACATTACTTGTGTTACTTTTACCGGGCAGAGCAATTAATAGGCGGAATGCATATCGGCACCCCCCCGTCAGGTCTCACGGTTGGGTCGCTGAAAGCTGAGTTCGCGGAAAAGAATACGGCCGTCAACAGAACGATTCTGGCAATTGTGCGCTTCATAAGTGGTNNTCGCCTGTGTTATGAGTCTCGCCCCGGTTATCGATTTCCGGACAAGATTGTCTTTTTCATACCATTTTCCGGATTTGGAACAAAGCCCTTTCTGTACCAAAATGGGAATGACACGCGTTTGGGTCAGTTGATGCGCGCCGAGAACCGAGCGAAATCGTCAGCTTTTACAGGTGATGTTTGGAGAATGTTCCTGATCGCGAAGATCGGAGTGCGATGCGGTTGCGTCCGGCAGTTTCGTTTTTCGTAACAGAGCCTACGACCTAACCGACTCACTTCCGCACTGTTTGGCAGAACCGTGTTTCGAAAACGGAACAAGAAAATTGTCTTTAATTTCCGGAAACAGGTGATGCTGGGAGCCGTTCTCTCCGCGGCCAGCCCGGCGGCTCGAAGCTTTGGCTTTTAACTCCTGCTCCGTGGCTGCCCTCCGCGTGCGTGATTCGCAAGGATTCGGCTACAATTGAGGACATCCGGTTCACCGTAGTCGGGGCGTAGCGCAGCCTNNTGCCTTGGGCGCAGGGGGTCGGAGGTTCAAATCCTCTCGCCCCGACCATTTCACAGCAAAGCCTATGTCACACCTGGATGTACTGGAAGCGGAGAGTACTTATATCCTGCGCGAAGTGGCGGCTGAATGCTCCCGTCCGGCCATGCTCTACTCGATTGGCAAAGACTCCTCAGCCATGCTGTGACTCGCGGAAAAGGCTTTCTTCCCCGCCAATATCCCGTTACCCTTATTGCACGTCGACACCACTTACAAGTTCCGCGAAATGATTGAATTTCGCGACGAGATGTGGCCGCCAGCTCGATCTCTCATGGATGGTCCATACAAATGACCCCCTGCATTTTCGTGCAGATACATATCCGATTTTTTCCTGCCGGAACTCCCTTATTTCAAAATCCAAAGCAAGAGCAGAATCAGCGCTATGAGCAACATGAGCCAGAACAGGAATTTCCATATCTTGTCTTTGCCCGTTGTCTTCGAAACAGGCGCCTTCGGATCATGTACCACCACTGGCGGCCTGCCGGGCTGGCCGATCACCACGCCGGGGCTGTTGCCTGAAGCCGGGTCCCAGGTTACGGTCACAGTGTAAGAGCCGTCACCGTTGTCATAGACCGGCTCGATGACCGTTGTGCCCGGTGCGCCGGTAATGGAGAGTCCATCTCCCCGGCCGGGCCCAAGATTGTTGCCATACTGGTCACGCGGCACAATGGTGATGGTCCCCGAGAGTCCGTTCATGTTCACGGTCACGCCGGTGCGCGACGGATCAATGCTGGTATCCACATGCACTGACCACATCAGTTCACGGGTGGCGGTGCATCCGTCACCGTAGGTGGCCACCGCGTGGAAGCTGTAGTTCCCTTCCACGGTGAGCAGGTTTTTGAGCGGATTGCCGAAGATGCCTGCCGGCTCGGGGGAGCTAGTGCTGATGATGTCGTCCGACAGCGGAAACGTTTGTTGCGTGTAACCCACCACCGGCTTGCCGGTCCGTTTTTCGATGGCCATCAAGGTGGCCTGGCGTGGCGGGATGGTGTCGGCATCAATCACCACTGGCGGGCCCAGCTTTTCCGCCGATAAGAGGTTGCCGACGCTGGCATCCGGCCGTGAGACTGTGACCTTTAACTTGGCGTTGGGCGGGAGTCCTCCTTGCAGATACTGGAGCCCCACCAACGGGTTGATCACGTCGCCGGTATAGTATTTGGTGCTGTTTCGCATGCGCCGCAATACCGCACCGCCGCTGGCCACCACGTTAATGAAGTAGCGCACCTGCGGCACGGGAGCGGAAAACTCGCCGTCGCGACCGCCCGTACGGAAAACAGTGACGTTCCATGTGCCATCGCGTTCGCCGCCGTGCGGCAGGGGGACCCGTAGGAACGTCCAGGTTAGCGATGCCGATGACTCCACGCCGGGCGTGGCGGCGGTGATCGTAGCGCCCAGAGGTGTGGTCACTTCCACCTGCAGTCGCGTGTCGCGATTGTCCCAGCCCACCACAACGGTGATGGTTTCTTCCTCGCAGACATTGAAAGGCACGGGCGGCGCCGCCAGTTGGCCCACGGCCAGAACAAACTCAGGATCCATCAATAATCCCGATGCAAAGATGTTGCCGAAGGCCAGGGCAAAGAACTTCTGCAGCTGCAGATTCGTGTCCGCCAGCACATACTGGCCGTGGTGGACCGTGGCCAGCTGCGTGAGCATGGCGCCGTCCAGGTTGGCCGGCGTGCCGTAGCCGATGGCGTCAATGAAAATATTAGTGGGCGAGGTGTCAGTGGGATTGACCATGGGCGGCGTGTTCTGCAGACCGTCAGTGAGCAGCAACACATTGCGCAGATTTGTGCCCGAGGTCAACTGCGCGAAGGCTGCGTTCAGTCCGCCTCCAATCGTGGTGGATCCGCCCGGGGCGATGCCGCCAACCACTCCCGAAGTAAACGGAGCGGGACCAATCAGCGTGGTTTTGTTTGGCGCAGTAACATCCGCCAGCGCAAAATCTACCGGCGAACTGGCCGTGGTGCTGAATGAAACCAAACCAACGCGGTTGCCGGTCCCGACGCGCACCAGTTGCACAAAAAGCGAAGCGGCTGCGCGGGCCTCTTCAATCTTGGTCAGGCCGCTGGTCCCGGGCAGTGACATGCTGCCGGAACGGTCAAACACCAGCATGACGTCGCGGGTGATCGGCGGTGGTGTCGCGATGTCCTGCTGAATAGTAGCCGTGGGAAAATAGCTCAGGCTGCAGGCAACGCCGTCACTGAGTACGCCGGTGATTCGTCCCGCGGTATCAAACAGGCCGGAGCCGGAGCTTCCGCCGGAGACGTCTAAATCCACCTGGATACCCGTGGCGCTGCTGGAAATTACCGTGCCAAAGCCCGGATGTGGTGTAGAGAGTTTTTTCACTGCGCCATTCGGATGATGGATGCCGAAGATCTGCTCACCCGGCGCAGGAATGTCCATGCGCATGGGAACCGGAGTTACGCCCAGCCCGCCCATCGGCACTTTGAGCCGCAACAAGCAGTAGTCGTTGGACGAGCCGTCGGCAAAGCGCTGCGCGATGACTTCCTTGACTTTGAAAAAACGTCCACTGTAGCCCCCCGGGCGCGTGCCGTCGCAATTCGTCCGGTAGTTGAAAATAACGGAGGCGCTCCTGGCGTCGTCGATAGGGTTCGCCATGCAATGGCCGGCAGTGATTACCGTGTCCGGACTCACCAGGGTCACGGTGCAGGTGGAAAGAACGAAGCCCAGAATCGGGTTAGCGTCCACGTGCAGGACCATCCCCACGCTGGGCGCAATCGTGTTGCGGATATCGCCGCCGGGCGTGATGCAGGCCACGTTCTCCCAGTTCGGTGGATTGTTGCAGAACCAGAACGTTGCGTAGTCCGGCTCGGTATAGCTTGGGTCCGGCAGGAATGGATCGCAGTTGGACAAGCTGTCAAACCGGGAGTCAGAGTTGACAGGGTCTTTCGTATGCCGCTCTCCCCGCCCGTACTTATCGAGTTGAACGCCGCCGGTGGCGGCGCCGTTCGTGATGTAACGGACCGGTACCAGTGCGCCCGCCAGCGCGTTGATGTTGATGGGGCGCGTCCAGAAATCGCTTCCATCGGCGGAGGTGAACACATCCAACTCACCGCCGTAACCCAGGTCCACTTCCAGACGATTGTTGGCTGGAAAACTCGCGCCCGTGAAATGCAGCATCACCAGCTTGGTTCCCGTGGGAGCGGGCACAGGAGCAAAGTTAAGCATCCAGGTGTTGGCTGGACCTGTGGCTGGGCCGAAATCGGGCCCAAGATTTTGTGCTGCAGGCTGAACTGTTCCAGTAATGTGCGACATAATTTACCTCCCAATTTTGAACCACTCCATGAATAGGGTTCGCGAGTGTACGGTTCGCCCATTTGGGCCCGGCTTCCAGTCCGCCCGGAAGTAATCATCTGGCTTCTTGCATGGATAGTGATGGATGTTGAGAAAACGTTACAGTCGCCGGTTCCAGCGCGATCCATGAGCGATTTCGACGATGCCTTGGGCGCAGAGGACGGAGATTCAGATCCTCCCGACGCGAGGCAATCTTTTCATGCAGTTGCGGTTGATTCCCGCCTTTTTCCTGACTCGACCGTCGTCGATCTTTGGAACAATCCCCGCACGAATCGTCGCCCACTTTTTCATCGATTCCTGCGAAATGCTCGGATCATGGTCACATGTGAACAGTTCTTCGCCTCGGCTTCTGCCATCCTGAAGTTGGGACTCCAGCGAAGAGGCTGACACCCACAAGTCAAACAACAGACAATAGGAGAACATGATGAAACCGAGCACAAACGACAACGCCGAAGGCAAGCTCCACCAGATGAAAGGGAAAATCAAGGAGACGGTCGGTAAGGTCACCAACAACTCCGATTTGGAAGTCGAAGGCAAAGCCGAGAAGAACGCCGGCAAAGTCCAGGAATTCGTCGGTAAGGTTGAAAAGGTCGTTGGAAGTTAGACGCCTGAGTTAAGTTTGCCCTTGTACCCACCTAAGAGGAGTTTTTACAAGCAGAAAAAGAATCCGCCAAGGAGATTCTTTCCAGCGTAAAGGAAGAGATGGACAAGCCACGCTAGACCGAATCGGTCCGCGAACAACATTCTGCAGCTCCCCATGAACTGCACAAACCGTAGGGAATCTACGACCCAGGCGTCGCACCTGCGCGGCGTTGGATTTCATCCCGCTAAATCACCTCTGTCTTTTCCTCCGCGCCGCAGCTATTCTGGAGAACGCATTTTTGATGCGTTCTTGGTTCCAGGGAAGCTCGGGGAGGAAAACTGATGGCCATCATCCCGGCAAAGCGTTTCGGCCTGTGTCTGGCAACGTTCATCGTGCTGGCATGCAGCCAGGCGCTGACGGCACAGAACGCCGCTTCGACGGACCTGCCGCCGGGAACGTGGCGCTTCATCGTTTCCGGAGACTCACGCAACTGCGGAGACGTTGTTATGCCGGCGATTGCCGCGCACAGCATGCGCTTCGCTCCCAGTTTCTATTGGCACTTGGGAGACCTGCGCGCGCTCTACAAAATTGACGAAGACATGGCAGACGCCGCAACCCAGGCGGGAAGCGCGCTTACCTGCGAGGTCTACCGCAAGCTCGCTTGGCCGGATTTTATCACGCACCAGATCGCGCCCTGGGGTACCACGCCTTTTTTCGCGGGCATCGGCAATCACGAACGGATCCCTCCGAAGACCACGCAACAATTCGCGGCCCAATTCGCTGATTGGCTGGACACACCGGTGCTTCGCCAGCAACGGTTGCAGGACAATCCGCAGGACATTCTGCCGAAAACCTATTACCACTGGATTCAAAGCAATGTGGACTTCATCTACCTCGACAATGCCCTGGACGCTTTTTCTCCGGAGCAATTAGCGTGGCTGGACCGCGTGCTGGACCGCGCCACCGGAAACCCCAATGTCCGCAGCCTGGTGGTGGGCATGCATGAGGCGTTGCCGCACAGTATGGCCAGCGATCACGCCATGGGCGACCTGCCCGAAAAGAAGGAAGGTATGGCCAGTGGCGAACGGGCTTACAAAGCTTTCCTCGCGTTTCACCACAAGACCGGCAAACCCGTATATCTTCTCGCCAGTCACTCGCACTTTTTTATGGAGGGGATTTTCAACAACCTGCCGAAGGACCAGCGCCTGCCAGGCTGGATTATTGGGACAGCCGGCGCCGTTCGCTATCCACTTCCCACGAAGCATTTTGACAGCGCGCGAACCGTCGTCTACGGATACCTTCTGGCCACAGTCCATCCGGATGGCACCGTCGATTTCAAGTTCCAGCAGGTCCACCAGGAAGATGTTCCAGCAATTGTGCAGCGCCGTTATTCGGATGGCCTGGTCCCGTGGTGTTTCGCGCACAACTCGGCAAACGGAGACAACAACGTCAGACCCACGGCCTCTTGCATCGATCCACCAGCGCACTAGCAATCCGCGGTAGAACGTTCCGGCTAATTGCCATTTGCTAATTGCTCACTCGTAACGCAGACAGTCGATCGGATCGAGATTTGCGGCCAGATTTGCCGGGTAATATCCGAACAGGATGCCCACACCCACGGAGATCACAAATCCGATCGCCACCCAGAGATAAGAAAGAGTAGCCGGAACGGAAGGCGCCAGACTGCGCACTAAAGCGGACACCCCGGCGCCGATCACGATGCCGATGGTTCCGCCAATCAGCGTCAGGATCACGGCTTCCAGTAGAAACTGCAGGCGAACGTCCGCACGGCGCGCGCCAATGGCCTTACGTACTCCAATCTCCTGCGTGCGCTCGGTCACGGAGATCAGCATGATGTTCATCACGCCCACGCCGCCCACCAGCAGCCCAACCGAACTGATGACGGTCGTGAGAATCACCAGCGCTCCCGTAAGCTGGTTCCATAAATTGCTGAGAAAGTCCGGCGAGCTCACTTCAAAGTCATTCTCCTTGTTTGGCGGAACATGGCGCAGCCGGCGCATGGCCTGGACTACCTCATCCTGCGCCCGCCCCAGGCTGCCGTCTTGCCGGACGGTGAAAGCCATCACCAGCTCTTTGGAGTCGGGATACTCTTTCTTGAAGTTGCTCAAAGGAATGATGGCGAACGAATCCACGCCTGGGCCGAAGAACAGTCCCTGGTCGTGCTCAAAAACGCCGACCACCTCATAGAGAAGACCGTTGATGCGTACGGTCTTGCCGATCGCGTCAGTGTACGGAAACAGCGATTCGCAGATGGCAGCGCCGAGCACCACGACCGGCCGGGCATGTTCCTGATCAAACGTGCTGATAAAGCGGCCGCGCTCCACGACAAACAGCGGAATGGCGTCTGTATACTGCGGCTCGGCGCCGCGCACGATCACGTTCTCCACGCTACGGTCGCCGCTGGTGATCATGTTGCTGTCGCCAAACACAAAGCCGCGCGTACCTATCGTGGTCACGATCTGCACGTCCGGCGCGGCCTCACGAATATACGCCGCGTAGTCATATTGAAAGTACTTGCGAATGCGAATTCGCTCCGGCCAGTGAAAAGGATCTGTGCCCGGCGGAAATCGGGAGAGAAAATACGTTCGCGATCCCAGGCCTTCCACTTTGCTCTGCACAAACTTGTTCAGGCCCTGGATGATCGCGGCCATGGAGATCACCGAGGAAACTCCAATCACAATGCCCGCGATCGTCAGCATGGAACGTACTTTGCTGGAACGAAGGGTCTCGATGGCGGCGCGAAAGTTTTCCCGCGCTTGGGAAACGGTCATGATGGCCATCAGTCCGACCTCAAGGCAATCACCGGGTCCAGCCGCGAAGCCCGCACCGCTGGATAAATTCCAAAGAACAATCCCACTGCAGAACTAAGAAACACTCCCAACACCGCCACCCAGGTTTGGACAGCAGCGGGAAAAGGCGTAAAAGTCCGCAGGGCGAGCGCAAGAAGAAAGCCCAGCGCAATGCCCACGATGCCGCCGGCAATGCACTGCACCATGCTCTCCGCAATGAACTGACGGATGACGTCGAGCCGGGTCGCGCCCACAGCACGGCGCACGCCGATCTCCCGCCGCCGAGCCGTCACGCTCACCAGCATCACGTTCATGATAACGATGCCGCCGACCACCACGGAAATCACGCTCACCATGATGAACACGGCAAAAAACGCGGAGCTGATGCTGCGCCACAGCGCCATGTAGCTTTCTTTGGTGCCAATGAAATAATCGTTCTCCATCTTGCCGGTAAGATGGCGCCGCGCGCGCATGATGAGGTGTGCCTGGTCCTGGGCATCTTCAAACTTCTGCGGCGAAGTCTTCACGTTGATGGTCAGGCTGAAATGCTGTCCCTGCATGCGCAGAAAAACCGGCAGCGGAATAATCACAAAGTTGTCCTGGTCCTGGCCCAGAATGCTGCCGATCTTTTCCATCACGCCCAGCACAATGAACTCATCGCTGCCGATGCGAATTGCCTTCCCCACCGGATGCACGCTGGGAAACAATTGCTGCGCCACGGTATCGCCGATGAGGCAGACGTTGGCATGATGGTCGGCTTCCGAGGACGTGAAGTAGCGGCCATATTCCACCGAGCGCGTGTCAATGTCCGCCATGTTGGCGGTTTGCCCATAGAGGCTCACGTCCGTGGCTTCTTTGTCGGCATAGCGCACGCGCGCGCTGTTGGCGCTGGCACTGGCGCCCACTTCCTCACACGCCGGGCACTTTTCTTCGACGGCGTGCATGTCGTCAATCTCAATTTTTCTGTACTTCAGCGCCTTTACGATGATGTTGAAGTCGGTCACCACGAACGGCGTGCGCGCAATTTGAAATACGTTGGTCCCCAGGTTGGCAATTTTCTTTTCGACAAAAACATTCGCGCCCTGAACAATGGTCATGACCGTGATGAGCGTTGCCACGCCCATGGTCAATCCCAGCATGGTCAGTGAAGCGCGCAGTTTGTTGGCGCGCAGGGCGCTGAAAGATTCAGCGAGATTGTCGCGAATACGAAGCATGGCAGGAATGAAGGGGTTCTCCAGTTAGGTTACCAAATCCATGCCGCGCGGGTTCACTCTAATCGGGAAGAAAGGTAATATATCTCGTGTTTTCCAGGAGGCTATATGCGTTTTTTGTTAAAAGCTGTTCTGCCGGTAGAAGCAGGCAATCGTGCTGTCAAAGATGGCTCGCTGGGCGCCCGACTGAAACAAGTTATGGAGGAGTTGAAACCCGAAGCCGCTTACTTTTACGCGGAAAACGGCAAACGGACCACGCTGCTGGTGATTGATCTCAAAGACGCGTCACAGATTCCGATGGTCGCGGAACCGTTCTTCCTCAGCTTTAATGCTCATGTCGAGCTTCATCCGATCATGGGCCCGGAAGATCTCGCCAAAGCGGGACTCGACAACCTGGCCAAGAAATGGGGATAGGAGCAAGAATCGCAGCGTAGAGACGCGAAAATCCCCACTTCTTCCAAAGCCATTCCGGATGATAATTGTGGGTCATGAGAACCTCGCCTGCACGACCGGCCAGACGCGGCATGCCGCGTCTCTACGTTGCGGTATTTCTTGTCTTGCGTTTCTGCGTCCACCAATAGAGATAAAACGGCACGCCCAGCAGCACAATCAGGATTCCATACGTCGTCTCGGTGGGTTTCTCCTTCACCGCATTCACGGCCCAAATGCCCGCCAGCACGATGTACAACAGTGGCGACCACGGGTATCCGGTGCAGCGATACGGCCGTGGCGCATCCGGCATTTTGCGGCGCAGGACAAACACGGCTCCCACCGTCACCATGTAGCTGAGCACCATCATGAACATCACATATGTAAAGAGCTGGTCGTAGCGTCCGCTCAGGACCAGCGCCACGGACCAGATTCCCTGCACGATCAGGCTGGCCACCGGCGTCCGCCAGCGCGGGCTTACTTTGGCCAGTGAACGGAAGAAAATTCTGTCTTCAGCCATGGCGTAATAAACACGCGCGCCGCTCATGATGCATGGGGCCATCGCACCGAGACAGGAAACAGAAATCAGCAGCGCCAGCCAGCGCCCCGCGCCCGCAGAAAACATGGAAGCCGCCGCGGCTTGGGCCACCGCTGCTTCAGACGCAATGCCGCTCATCGGCAAGGCGTAAAGATAAACTGCGTTGATCGCCAGATAAGTCACGCCCACAATGCTGAGCCCAAGAATCAGCGCTCGCGGAAGATTACGCTGCGGATCTTTGACTTCCCCGGCGGACCACGTGATGTACACCCAGCCATCCAGTGCCCAGAACACAGCAATCAGCGCCACCCCGATGCCGGTGACGAGTGAAGGCGCGTCCGCCGATGGCGCCAGCGGTACGGAATAGTGGCCCCACGATCCTTTTCCCACGGCGAGACCCAGAATGACAAATGCGCCAATCGCCGCGAACTTGGCCCAGGTGGCGATGTTCTGCAATTTCGCCCCGGGACGCACGCCAAAGATGTTGATCAGTGTCTGGACCACAATGGCGCTCATCGCGACCAGGTGGCCGCGCGTCACCGTGAAACCACCGAGCTCATGAACGCGATGTCCCACGGTCCACACATACACGGGCAGAGAGAAGACCGCGCGATCGGCCGCCAGCGCGGGAAATATCTTTCCCAGATATTCGGCAAACCCCGCACCCAGCGCCGCTACCGTTCCGGCAACGCTCACGGTGAAAATCATCCATCCGTAAAGGAAAGCCGCAAATTCGCCATAGGCTTCGCGCACGAAGACATATTGCCCGCCGGCGTGGGGGAACATCGCGCCCATCTCGGCAAAGGCAAAGCACGCCAGCATGGTGATAACAATCCCGACCGCCCAGATCGAGAGGAACAACAGCGGCGACCGCGTGTTGAAGGCGATGTCCTTGGCGGTAAGAAAAATGCCGGAGCCAATGATCCCGCCCGCCAGAAGCAGGATGGAGTCGGTGAGCGACAAACCGCGAATCAGCTTGTTGTCGGTGGACAATGTGGACCGTCCTCGTGCGGAGCTTATCTAATCTGGTTTCCGCCGTCGCGTCAAGTCAGGTGCTGTTCATCCGTGATGTAGAATGTGCATCTTCGCCGGTTTGCTGCGGCAGATGACTTCCTGGGAGGGCACGTTGAAAATATTTTGCAAGATCGCACTCATTCTTTTCCTGGCCAGTTTTGCTTCAGCCCAGCGCAATTTTCAAACGCCGCCTCCCTATCCGCCGCAACTCACCACTGAACTGAAGCAACTGCGCGAAGCAGCGCTGGCCAGTGACTACGCATGGCAGCAGCTCGCGCATCTCACCAACAACATCGGACCGCGCCCGGCCGGATCGCCACAGGCCAGCTTTGCCGCACAGTACGTTGCCGGCGAGATGCGCAAACTTGGTCTCGAAGTGAAGCTGGAAAAAGTAGTCGTCCCGCATTGGGTGCGCGGCCTCGAGTTCGCAGCGCTAGATGAGTTTCCCGGCATGGCTCCCGGCACAACTCAAAAAGTTTTACTCACGGCGCTGGGCGGCAGCGTGGCCACACCCGCCGAGGGAATCACGGCAGAAGTGGTGGTTGTAAATAATTTCGACGAACTCAATGCCCTGGGTCGCGACAAAGTTGCGGGAAAAATCGTCCTGTTCAACGCAAAGTTTGACAAACAACTTGCCGCGGCCGGCCACGGCGGCCCGGCTTATGGTCAGGCAGTTGTCTACCGCGGCATTGGCGCCAGCACAGCCGCAAGATTGGGCGCAGTCGGCGCGCTGATACGCAGCGTCGGCGGCGCTGATTACCGGCTTCCGCACACCGGCGCCATGCGCTATCAACCGGACGCGCCGCGCGTCCCCGCTGCCGCCGTCACCGCTGAAGACGCCGACATGATTGCATCGCTTACCCAACAAGGCCGTGTGCGTATGCACATGGTCCTGACTCCACAGCAATTGGCTGACGTAGAGTCCTATAACATGGTTGCCGATTTGAAGGGCACAGAACATCCCGAGCAGATCATCATTGTCTCCGGGCATCTTGACTCGTGGGACCTCGGTACCGGCGCGATTGACGACGGCGCAGGCGTAGTCATGGCCATGCAGACAGTGCAGCTCATCAAGCAACTTGGACTGCATCCCAAGCGGACGATCCGCGTGATTGCGTGGATGAACGAAGAATTCGGAAACTCCGGCGGCATTGCCTACGCCGCCGCACACAAAGACGACGCCGCCAACCACTATGCCGCCATTGAGAGCGATCTCGGCGCCGGACATCCCGTTGGATTTCGCATGACCACATCCGCCGCGAACCTGCCGCTACTGCAGCCCGCGGGGCAAGTGCTGCAACTGATCGGCGCGGGCATGATCCAGCCGACCGATGATTCGGAAACCGATATTGGCCCGCTGCTGGCGCTCGGCGTCCCCTGCTTTAGCCCCATTCAGGATGACCGCTTCTACTTCAACTATCATCACACCGCCGCAGACACGCTCGATAAAGTAGTTCCGCGCGAACTCCAGGAAAACGCCGCTGTCATGGCCGTACTGGCCTACACTTTGGCGAACCTGCCGCAGAACCTGGAGCGCCCCGCACCGCGAGTTGCTCCGGCGAGATAAACCTTTGAAACATAGAGGAAAGGAGGAAACAGAAGGAAGATTGCCAGAAATAGCAAAATTGCCATAATCGCCGGAGTTTTAAATACCCGATTACCCGATTTTAGCAATCACAAATCCCTCTGTGTCCTCTGTTCCTCTGTGTTTCAAAGGTTTTGGTTTTTAGGAGTTAACATGAAGATGAAACTTGGCGCCAGTATTATTGCCTTACTCTGCCTGGGCCTTGCGGCTTTGGCGCATACCCATACCGGTTCGTCGGTTCCAAATGCAGTTCAAAAGGGGGCAGTCATGACGGCGCATGCAAGCGGACCATTTGAAGTAAAGCTGGTTCCTCAGACGGACGACAAAGTCGGTGATCCCACGGTGGGCCGTATGTCCGTCGATAAGCAATACCACGGCGATCTCGAAGCCACCAGCAAAGGCCAGATGCTGGCTGCTATGACGGATGTGAAAGGCTCGGCCGGTTACGTGGCGATTGAGCGCGTCATCGGGACCCTGCCTGGTCGCACCGGGACTTTCGCTTTGCAACACACTGGCACCATGAACCGCGGCGAACCGCAACTCTCCATTACGGTTATCCCGGACTCGGGCACCGGCCAGTTGGTTGGCCTTACCGGCAAGATGGGGATCACGATCGTGGATGGAAAACATTCGTACGACTTCGAGTACACTCTCCCCGAAACCCCGAAATAAAAAAAACATCGGTAAGTCCGCCGTGTGCGGTCCGCGACGTCTAAACCGAGTCAGGCACCATTCCCTCCCGCCTCCTGAGCGGCTCCTGGTAGCACCGGGGTTCCGCTCCTTTTTTGCCTTAAGTAACTCCCGCCAGCGCCGATAAACGGACTAGGTACTTGTTTTTGTAACTGCGCATTCTCGGAGTTGCTCGATGATCACAATGATTCAACAACATAGATGTCTTTCCGCATTGGCGCTTTTTTGTCTGGCTGCCCTCCTCGCCCCCGGCGCCCAGGCGCAAACACCAGATAAACCAAAAGACCTGACTGAAATGTCGCTGGAGGACCTTTTGAACGTCCAGGTCACGTCTGTTTCCAAGAAGGAACAAAAACTGTCGAGCGTGGCGGCAGCCGTGTATGTGATCACCCAGGAGGACATCCGCCGCTCCGGCGCCACCAACCTTCCAGACGTCCTGCGCATGGCCCCGGGCGTACAGGTGGCGCAGATCAATGCCAGCACCTGGGCGATCAGTATCCGGGGTTTCAACGCCCGCTATTCCAGCAACGTGCTGGTACTGATTGACGGACGCACAGTTTATAGCAGCTCTTTCTCAGGTGTTTTTTGGGACCAGCAGGACGTTCTTTTGGAAAATATCGAACGCATTGAAGTCATCCGGGGACCGGGCGGAACGATCTGGGGCTCCAACGCCGTGAATGGCGTGATCAACATCATTACGAAATCGTCAAAAGCAACCAAGGGAGGCCTGATCAACGTGGGTGGAGGTTCGGAGGACCAGGCATCCGAGTCGGCGCGCTATGGAGGCGAGATCGGCAAGTCCGGTTCCTATCGCATTTTTGGCAAGTACTCCAGGCGCGCTGATCTGCCGTTCAGCGACGGAAGAAATGGCGCAGACGGTTGGTCGCAGTTGCACATTGGGTTCCGTTCGGACTGGGACCTATCCACTCGAGATTCGCTCACTGTTTCGGGAGATCTCTTCCACACTTGGGAAAGTGAGGCGGTCAAGACGAGCCTCCTTCCAGGCATCCCGGTTCAAACCTTTCCGCAGAGCTTTTACGTGAGCGGCGGCGATGTCCTCGGGCGCTGGAAGAGGACTTTTTCGGGAGGATCTGAAACGTCTCTGCAGACGTATTACAACCAGTACCAGCGGACCGAGTTTGGCATTGTTGAAACTGATAAGACTTTTGACATTGATTTCGCGGACCACCTGACGACCCACGGCCGGAATGACTGGGTTTGGGGACTTGGATACCGAAGGGCCGCCATTGGCTTGTCGCCGGGAGGCCTCGAAACGTTCAATCCGCCGTCCCGCGCGGAAGATCTCTTTACCGCGTTCGTGCAAGACGAAATTCGGCTTTCTCGGTCCGTCTCGCTCACGGTGGGATCTAAATTTGAGCACAACCGCTTTACCGGATTCGAGTATGAGCCCAGCGCCCGCATTGCCTGGACCGTCAATGAGCACAGCGCCATTTGGATGGCGGTGTCCCGGGCAATCCGGGAACCTACGCGGTTAGATACGGAGCTTACTGCACAACTCGCCAGCTTTCCCGTGGCCAGCAACGTTGTTGAAGTCGTGACTCTGAGGGGAAATCCCAAGATCAACGAAGAAAAAGTGGTTTCCTGGGAAGCTGGATACCGGGCCCAAATCAATAAAACGCTCTCTCTGGATGTGGCTGGCTTTCTCAGTTTCTACCACTCTTTGATCACTTTCGAGCCGCAGCCGACCATCACCACCATAACGCCCTCCGGCGTTCGCATCGAGGTCCCGCTCCTCTACGAGAACAAGGGGCACGCCCGCACTTACGGAGGAGAAGTGTCCATGACCTGGGAGCCCACACGGCGCTGGAAAATCATTTCCGGATATTCGTATCTGTCCATGGAGACAGGACTCGATCCATCCAGCCAGGCCACGCTGACGCTCCATACCGCAGGCGACAATCCCAGACACATGTTCCAGGTGCGTTCCCTGCTGAACCTCTCCAAGAATTTTGATTTTGACACTTCTTTGTACTACACGGCCAAGTTGAGCGTGGGAAGCGTACCCTCCCACACGAGAGTGGACGTCCGGCTGGCATGGCGGCCCAGAGAGAAAATCGAGTTCAGTCTGGTGGGCCAAAACCTTCTGGGACAACGGTCGCTGGAATTCGCTGACGCCAATCTGTTCCGTGAAACAGAGCCGTTGCGCAGCGTTTTCGGAAAAATTACTTGGCATTTCTGAAATCCAAATCGAATCCCGGTTGTGCAGGCAACGCAGGCTCCGTCCAGCGCTGGTTGCTGGCCTTCTGCGTCTTGCTGACGAGTAACGCCGCCATGGTGCAAGGACAGACCATGGACGAAGACCGGCTCAAGGCAGCTTTTCTTTTCAATTTTGCCAAGTTCATTACCTGGCCACCGGTCCCTTCCCCGGCCAAGCTGAAAATCTGTGTGGCTGGCGCCGAGGGGATTGTTGACGCCTTGAAAGCAGTCACAGCCGGCAAGTTCATTAACTCGCGCCCCATCGATATCCAGAAAGCGGACTCGCCGGCGGGTTTGCAAGCCTGCCAGATTCTCTACATCGGCAATCAAGTCAAAAAGACATCTGAAATGTTAGCGGAAGCTGCAAGGTTCCCGTTGGTTACCGTGGGCGACGATGAGAAGTTCATCCGTCGCGGAGGAATGATCAACTTTGTACCAGCAGGCGGAAAGTTGCAATTTGAGATCAATATTGACGCTGCCGGCCGCTCCGGAATTGTCATCAGTTCCAATTTGTTACAACTGGCCCGGGTGGTCCACGACCAATGATGAAACTCCTCAGGAACGCCCCGATCAGAAGGAAACTGGTGGTGATCATCATGCTGACCAGTTGCGCGGCGTTGTCCCTGGCCGCTGTGGGTTTCCTTGCCTCTGAAGTGATCTCATTTCGCCAGAGCACGATTCGTAATCTGTCGCAAGTATCCGACGTCTTCGAAATCAACAGTACAGCCGCAATTACTTTCAACGACCCTGGCGCCGCGGAGGCATTGCTCTCCTCGCTATCTTCGCAGCCTTCCATTCAAAACGCCTGCATTTATGACAAACAGGGAAAACCGTTTGCGCGCTATACGAAGTCGGGTGCCTCGCCCGCTACTGTGCTGCCCGACGCGCCTGAATCCGTGCAATTCTCCAGTAACTCCGTAAAGAGCCTTGAGGCAATCACGTTCAATGGCGAACGAATTGGCTCAATCTACCTTGAATCAAGCCTGACGGAGATGCGCCAGAGGTTAAAGTTTGACGGTCTTATTGTGATGGGAGTTTTGCTGGTTTCACTATTGGCGGCATTCTGGATTGCCACGAAACTGCAAAGCTTGATTTCTGGTCCTATTCTGGAACTCACAACAATTGCCGATCGGGTCTCGCGCAGCAAGGACTATTCCATCCGGACAGTCCCGAAAAGCGACGACGAACTCGGGACCCTGATGCGTGGATTCAATCACATGTTGCAGCAGGTCTCGGACCGCGACCACCAACTCCAGGTGCATCGCGACAATCTGGAATCCCAAGTGAGCGAAAGGACGGGAGAGCTGCTGAAATCGAATGCCTCTCTGGAAAAATCAAAGATCGCGGCGGAAGCGGCCAGCCTGGCCAAGAGCCAGTTTCTGGCCAACATGAGCCATGAAATTCGAACACCCATGAATGGCGTAATCGGCATGACCGAGCTGGCACTGGATACAGACCTGACTCCGCAGCAGAGAGAGTTTCTGGAGATGGTCAAGTCCTCGTCGGATTCCTTGCTGGGAATTATTGATGACATTCTTGATTTTTCGAAAATCGAAGCCGGCAAACTGGACCTGGATGCGGCTCCCTTCAAGCTGCACGCGCTGCTTGAGCAAACCGTCCGGAGCATGGTCCTAAGAGCCCAGGAGAAGAATCTTGCACTTTCATTTGATTTGCAGCCTGATGTATCCGACGAGTACATCGGGGATCCAGCCCGCCTCCGTCAGATTTTGATCAACCTGATTGGCAACGCCCTAAAATTTACGCACGTGGGCAGGATCGCGATCACGGTCGGCCTCGACCACAGCACCAGCGATTTCGATATGCTGCACTTTGAGGTCAGCGACACGGGCATTGGCATTCCCATCGAGAAACAGCGGGCCATCTTCCAGCCTTTCGAGCAGGCGGACAAATCCACGACCCGCCAGTACGGAGGCACTGGCCTGGGCCTCACCATATGCTCGCGCCTGATCACCATGATGGGAGGAACAATCTGGGTGGAAAGTACGCCCGGCAAAGGCAGTACCTTCCACTTCACCGCGCAGCTGGCCCGAAAGCTCACCGGCGGAGCGGAAGCATCCAAGCTGTACGCCTCTGCTGAAACAGCCGCGCTATCAACGAACGGCGATGCGCCCAACCATCAGCCGGAATGCGACACGGGCGGCTGCAAAATTCTGATTGCAGAAGACAATCCCGTGAATCAAAAACTTGCCCAGCGATTGCTGTCCAAAATGGGATACCGGGTCGTGGTCGTCCCCAACGGTCTCGCTGCTCTGGAAGCGCTGCAGAAAGAAGATTTCGACCTGGTGCTCATGGACTTGCAGATGCCGGAAATGGACGGCTTTGCAGCTACGGCACAAATCAGGTTCGGAGAGCGGGAAACCGGACAGCACATCCCCGTGATTGCTCTGACCGCCCATGCCATGAGCGGAGACCGCGAACGATGTCTCCGAGCCGGTATGGACGACTACATCACCAAGCCCATTAACCGACATGACCTGACAGTAATGCTCGAACGACACCTGCCCGTGATGGTAGCAGCGGACCTGTAACCATTACTTACTGAGCGTTCATGCCTTCGGTCGGAAGGCCTTTTGGATGGATTGGAGAGCGCGCTCGATTTCCAAAAGCTCAGACCGGCCCAACCGGGAAAGATGTTTCGCCAGAAACTTCACTCTGCGCTTTCTTCCCTGCTGCAATACTTTGCCGCCTTGGGCCGTGGCCTCAATGATGACTGCCCGCCGGTCTTGCTCGTTCACCCTTCGGCAAGCAAGCCCGTCTTTCTCCAAAGCGTCCACAATGCGGCTCATGGTAGGCGGACGCACCTGCTCCGCGCGGGCCAGATCGTTCAGTGAAATCGGGCCGCCAAAAACAACCACCGATAGCGCAGACAGCCTGGCCGGACCAATTCCGCTTGCAGCATCCTGCACGCGCACCAGACGCAACAAATGGATGGCCGTGCTGTGGAGCCGGTCGGCCAGGGCCTCGGATTGGGCTTGCATCGTCATTACTTAGCTAGGCTAATTATTATCTTGACACAGGTCAAGAATGGAATTATTACTTAGCCTTGCTAATCATCGTATGCGCTTTACAGAAACAAGAGAGGAACCATGCAGCCAACATTTCGTCTTTCCCGGGTCAGCGTCATCATGCTGGGCGTGAGCAATCTGGACCAATCGCTCGCGTTCTACCGCGACAAGCTGGGACTCACCATAAAGATGCAACTCGCGGAACTGGCGCTACTGGAAGCTGGTCCCATCACGCTGGGATTGAGTCAGGCCCTCGCGCGTGCTATTCCGCAAAAAGCCGGCGCCACGGAAATTGTCTTCGCCGTGGACAATGTCAGGGCCGCGCATGCTGCCTTGACCGAACAAGGTGTGACTTTCGTCCGAGAACCCACACAGGTTACGCCAACGGACTGGGCAGCGCACTTCCGCGATCCGGATGGCCACTTGTTCTCGGTGTTCGGGCCGGAAGGACAATCTTGATCAAGACCGAAAGACTATGGCGGAGAGAGTGGGATAGGAATCCGGCCTTGTTTTTGGTGTGACTCCGCCCCGCGCAAATCCTCACTAAACCCGCGTAACCCTTGACGATTTCAACCCTTGCTCAGGAGTACCCTAAAATCAAAAGGCAAAATTTCCAGTAAGACTGACCTTTTTGACCCTCTAATTCTTGGCCCAATGGTATACAGCGGGTATACAGAGGTCAAGGGCGACTTGCTGGCGGATGCCGCCGCTCTCAAGGAAGGAAACCGGCTGCTCTCCGCGTTTCACCTGAGAGATGGAACGAAGATTTGGATCATCACGGAATGGGACAGGAGCTCGACTATGCTCTTGCTGCCGGAGGAGTCTTGAGTTCTTAAGCGATGGTCTTTTCCTTGATGTCTTTGTTGTAGTAGTCGTGTGTTTGATGACATTCAAGGCATGTCAGGCTGCCGGGATCAGGCTCAATGCTCATCACGAACACTTTGTATGGCTCGTTGGGAGCCTGTGGAGGCAAGGCACCAATGCCTGTCGCGCCTGCATTCTTGTAGTCTAAATCCATGTCGCAGTTTTACACCGCACAATTAGGATGCGTTTGATTGTCAAAGTCTAATCCCCCTCAGCTTTTCTAATGTCATATTCGGCGACGGAATCCTCCAACACTTTGAATCCCCATTGAGCAGTGTGATAGCCAATCAACTTTTCTGCCTCATCCGCAAAACGAATGACTAAATCTAAGGTGCTGGCCATGGCTGTTCCCAGGGTCTCATAAAACTCCTCTGTGTTTGCAGCAAATCCGACGAGGATTTCGGCGGTCACTACATCCGCGTAGGAATAGCGTACATGCCTCTTATTTTGCCCTCGTGCTTGCGCAAAAACGCAAGTATCAACCGTTGCACTGTTAATAATCTTGGAGAACGTATCAGGCACGAAGTGGAAGACGGCCTGATTTCTTGCAGGGTTGAGGTGTGTTTTCTCGATCTGTAGAGCAACTGGATCACGCAAGAACAGACGGAGACCATTCTGAAAAGGCACGTCGTCCTTGAAGGTCTGATTCATAGCGCGAATAAGCTTTATGCCTTCATACAAGATTGCTGAGGCAAAAAAGTATGAGTTCAATCGATCCCGCTCAGCTTCTGGTGCATCGCCGTCTTCCGCATGGAGCATCGCGGAATGGACGAAGTTCAAAGCGTTCACGGCTCGGGCTAACGCGACGATATGAGGAAACTTCGCATCTGCCTTGCACTTCTCGAATGTCTCACGGTCGCACTCAATTCGCCAGTCCACACTGTTACTCCTTGAAACGTCGCTTACGGAATTGGAACGTATACGATGCCTAAATCTTGCACTTCCGTGCCCCGGCCTCGCTTTTGACGTTTCAGAAAGTCAATTTGGGCCTTGTTCCTATCAAAAACTTCACCAAGGTCAAACTCGACCAACTTAGAATATGGATGAAGCATGAAGATGCCATATTTCGCAGCGGACGCGGACAGGCGTCCCAACAGCCAGATTTCGCAAAACGGAACAGTCAGAGTTTTGATCTGCTGCAAGAGTTCGTCGATACAAACAGACTCTCCGTTTCTGGCAAATACGAGCAGCGTGAAATATTGCGGGTAGGCTTTTGCACATTTTTGCCTAATGACATCAATGGCATCAGTTTGATGTTGTTCCCATTCCACAACTTCTACATTCAGAGTCAATATGCGGTTATTACCAGAGCGTTGATCGAGTTGGTGAACTTTGCAGTCGGGTGTCTGATCTCTCGTCTCGATTTCTATCCAGTATTCCTGGCCAGTAATCTCGTGCAGCCCGAGTGCCCAAACTGCGGTAATCCACGCCTCACGTTCCCGTTTCACTCGACCACTCAGCGATTGCGCGGGGCCATGCTTCCTAATAACTGTTTCGAATCTGCGGATCGCGAGGCTCGGACTCATCCAATTGACATATCCCGGTGCAGCCTTGATCAAAGCTGTACTGCAAACAAGACATAGGGGTGCGTTGTCGCCGATGACCTCATCTTCCCTTCCGCAACTCGGACAAATGAATTTCATTCTTCGCCAATCACAAACCTGAACGAAATAAGTATACCGCGAACAATAGGCGAAGATTAAGTGCTTCCACCAACTTGATCAACATCAGAAGCGGGGAGTGCCCACATCCCGGCCCTACGGTGAAGGGCGTACGCATTCGCCTCAGAACGGGATTCTCTTGCGCAAGGACCTGCATACTCTGTTTGATCTCGGATAACAGATACCAGACCGTCACGCCCGAATTCTGAATTCAGATCAGGCGCAGGATCAAGGAGGAATTCGGCAATGGACGCGAGTACTACGCGCTTCAGGGCAACGCAATAAATTTGCCTGAGGCTGGGAATTTACGTCCGAATCGCGAGTTGAGAGCATATTGAAACTTACTGGACATCAGAGACCCTTCCATCTACAAAGACAATCTTCATGTCTTTGTAGATGTAGACAATCTTGGTGCCAAGATCGACGGTTTTCTCCGGTGCGCCGAGAATCTTCCGGACTTCCTCAGTGCTCTGTCCCAGCTTAACTGTCTTTGTATCGGCAGCAGCCATATCCGATTCGGCAATAAGCACTGCGTCAATGGCAGCTTTGATCTTTGCTGGATCGGCTGAAGCAAGATCAACTTCGGGAAAATCGAAATCGAGGACCGCCTTATAACGAGTCTGCCGGGTCGAACCACCGTGGACTATCCCAGACATTTCAGTTGTCAAAATCCACATCTCGATTGTGTGGCCAGTTGCATTTAGCTTAGTCACGTAAACTCGCTCGCCGACCCTTAACGGCTTTGTTGTCTTCTTGCTCGACATCGACGCAAACAAACCCTTGGGCTGAACGATCTGCCCGTCACGCACTATGTTCTTGAGCATACCGATATCGCTTGCAAGGTCAGCATTGATACCATCCTTACGAATAATAAGAACTGTGCCGGGTGCAGTAATCCTTGTCGCGTCACCAAAGCCAGTTTTGGTCACAACAATTGCGGATCGTAGTTTTTCTTCCAGTGCGCTCTTGTCGGCCTGCTGAGCGCGGATTGAAGTGCAGAGCAACAAAATGACTACAAACCCAATCAGAATATTTGCAGAGAGCTTATTGACCATTTTGAAATCCTCCGACTGCAACAAGGTAACGATTCGCCTCGGTGTCGCACCTCCCAAAAAGGAGATCACGCTTGGGAACGGGCACCGAAGGCGATGCAACTTATGAGGTTAATCAATTTGTCCGAGCACAAGGCTACTACCAATCAGGGCGATTTGCAAAGAGATTTGCCGAAGAGTTTCGGGGAGTTGACGAAATATTCCTCGACTTTGCGATCAGCCTGCACAATCCAACGCCCTGCACTGCCCGATGTCAGCATGTCACCGCCCATATGATTCGCGCAACATCATCCGCCGTTCTGGATGGACGGCATGGGAGCGTAAGTTTGACACGCGCACTATCGCCACAGGTGATGACGAACTTTGGGAGTACGCGCTGAAAACATTTCCGAGACTCGTTATGCCATATCTCAGCCGCACGAAAAAGATGGCTAAGAAACCAAACGTGAGGAATGTTCTCTTCAACTGGCCGCGTGTCATCAAGGAGCATTACAAACGGCGCAAGTCGAGTTTTAAGTCGAATAGGCGGCCTGGTGATTCACCAGAAACCCGTAAGGTCAACCCCCACCCGGCCCCTGGCCGCTCCTGACCAGCCCAGTGCGTTCCAACTTGGTGCGTTTCTTCAGTGCGGATTCTTAGGGACTCCCAGCTTTCTTCTTCTTCTGAAGCTCAGAATTTGTTAGTCCCTGCCCTCCGAAATAAGCTTCATTCTCAGCGGCTCCGGCAAAGTGTGCTGTTAGCCCATCACGAAGAATCTTCAGCAAGCTCTGACGAATGATAAAACTCTCCGCTTCGGAAAGAGCAGCGACTACATGCAATGGACCATTGAGACCGCCACGGGCCTTGTCCGTAAAATACTTGTCCGGAATTCTGTCTCCGTGAGCAAGGAAGTTTCTAACCTCGTATAGAGGAACGACAATGGAGCCCACGGTGATGTGCGGGTCAACCAGAAACTCCGATATGTCCCCCGGCGGATAAACTGAGGTAGTCTCTCCGAGAAACCACTTAATTCTTTCTTTGGCTACATTGGTGCCTTTATGTTCTGAATTGTGGGATGTGTAAATGGATTCGATTGCGGAGGCCCAGAGTAAGTAACGAGCCTTCCAATCGAATTGCTGGAAATGACCGAGTTCGTGGAATTGAGCAGCCATTTTGAATTTCCAAATTCCGCCATTCATGGCTTGCAAGAATAGCGGTGCATATTTGAGCAGGTCGTCCGCGTCCTGATTTCTGAGGTGGAACAGCTTCTGATTTTCAGGAGTTTCAAGAAGTCCAATCGGGTGGTCGAACCCCACCACGTCAAAGGTTCCGTCCTCTCGTACCGTTCCATGCATCGACAAAGCAGATTGCCTCATCGGACGAATCAATCGGAGACAGGCGGCGATGTTGCGAACCAACTCTTCCGACGCCTCTCGTGGGTCTCTTTTCTCTGCCGCGTGGGCATCAGTAGCCGGAATCTCGTAGCGATGCACAAGGGCATATTCAACTCCTGCCAACTGTTCTACAGGACTGGTCCCCATGCGCGATTTCACATGGTCAAACGTGTCTTCTCTTAGCAGCGGTGCAACGTGTTCAATGCGGACACAGTTGGCTATCTCAAGGGGGAGACGGCCAGTGTCGAACGGCTCCTCATCATACTGCCCAAGGGAATAAATGGCGTACAGCGTGAAATATTGCGGCAATTGCAGCACCCTTCTTGACCTCCTTGGCCAGTGAAATGATCGGCACAGAGTGTACCATCCTGACTCTAGGCGTCAGCCGGGACTCGTCGGTAGCCTACACAAACGCCGCGAAAGTTGACTCAACCGCTTGACGGAACTCCGAGGATTGAAAATCATCTACGCCCAAGTAGGCCATAGTGGTTTTTATGTCTTTGTGCCCGAGGAGTCGCTGGATGCTTTGGATGGTGACACCGGGCGTCTTGCTGTAAAGCGTAGCAAACGTCCTCCGGAAGGTGTGGAGGTCACAGTTCAGTCCGATCCGCTTACCGATTCGTTTGACAATCCGAAGTAGGTGTTGGTTTGGACCCAGTACTTGATTTAGAAATATGAGAGAGACTCCAGAATTGTTGGCCTGACGTTCTCGGATTTCCGCCTGGAGACTTAGAGACACGGGCACATGACGAATTTCCCATTTCTTTGGATGCCATTTGTACTTGGGTTTCTCCACAATGTGGATGAAACCTTGGCGGAGGTCGGCGTATTCGCATGGGCGACTTCGCCATCCCTCATGCCCGTCTCTAGAAAGAATCGGAGGGTAAACCGCTCGTCAGAGGTCTCGGTCGCTGCCAGCAGTCGGGAGACTTCATCAGTGGAATACCACCTTACTGGCGATTGAGTGAAAGACGGATATTCATTTTTCTTGAGGAGGCGGGTGAGGCCAAATGCCTTAAGGAAAACGACCACGTTGTTGACTTTGTTAAATTGAGTCCGGCCCGAACCCTCACCTTGTCTCAGGACACCCATGAAATCAAACAAGTCTTGCTTGGTGATTTGGGTGACGTAGGTCTTGGAGCATGACGTCCGGAATTCGTTCACATCCGTTCGATATTTCTGGATGGTCTTATGGTCGAGCCCTCGCTTTTCGAGGTTCGCAAAATATACAGCGGTTGCGTCGTCAAGACGAATACGCTGACCCGGGATGGTGCTGACGGGCTCAGTCGTCTTGAGCTCATGTTCTTTCGAAGCCTGCGCATGCTTCGCGGCTTCCAGGTCAGGACCGACCGACTGCCAGCGCCGTTTGCCGTCCCCGCTACTGTAGCGGAGATAAAACACATTTCCGGAGAGCTTGGTGACCTGGAGGGGGCGTCCCCGACCGAGGCTAACCCGGACGAATTTCCGCTTCCCGTTTACTTTCGTCAAGCGGTAAAGGCTGACTGTGCTCATATAACCCCAATACTGATTTCTAGGGTTTTCTGAGCAAATAAAATCTTGGCGGGTATACAGCGGTATACAACCGCCTCTTTTGGCTGGATTTTAGATCATGGCGGAGAGAGTGGGATTCGAACCCACGATACCGGTAAAGGTATACACGCTTTCCAAGCGTGCGCCTTCAGCCACTCGGCCATCTCTCCGCGTCAAAGGCATACCCATTATAGCGGACGCAGGATTCTGTCTCCGCTTACGGCGCTTTTCGCTCGTGGATTTCGCACGTTCCGCCGATGCGGTAACGGTTGCGCGCCACAATCGGATACAGCTTGCGCAACGCCCAGGGCAACGGTGGAATGGAAATGAGCACGCCGGCAAGAAACGTTACGGGCATTCTCAGGAAAATCTTGCGGAAGGCATCAGAACCGGTGTAGGTGGTCCCGTCGGGAAAAACCAGATGCATGGTCTTCTCACACTCTTCCAGCTTGAGATGCGGAAACATCCGAAGCAGTTCCGCGGCCTGATAGGGCATGGCGTCAAACTTTTTGAACCAATCGAGACGATACAGCCACTTGAGATTGCCAGCACAGATGCCGCAGGTACCGTCGTAGATCACCACCGGTTTGCTCGGCTTGTCCACAACTTGATTCTAGCAAAGTCGTGGCATGACTTATACGGCGTGCGCATACACGCGCTCAAAGACGTATTCGTCGATGATCGCGCCTACGCATTTCTTCCCGCCGATTTCCGTGCAGCGGACCACGCGTCCGGTGCAGTTGACCAGGACATCGGTTTCCGTCCCGACAACCCCCGCGGGTAAAACAATGCGGAAGAAGATCTCCGTGCCCTCGCCCAGTTCCACATTGGTGTAAAAGAGAACGCCGCCGGCCGAAATGTTGGCTGTCTCGGCAAACAACTCGCGCGAATCTTTCGTCCGCACGGTAATGGGGAGCTTAATGGGAAATCTTTGAGACGATCTGGCATCCGTTGTGTCTGTCACCCTGCACCTCTACGCAAGTTATACAACGACCGGCTGACTCGCCCAAGGTTACTTTGGTATTTTCCCGCAAACCAAAGTGCATGGGTCCGCAGCGCCGGCCAAACCGCTTTCTCCTAGAATCTGGTCACCTCAGTGAAATTAAAATCTCGTACCTTCATGGCCGGAACCACCATGTCGAACGCTTCTTCTCCGCTGGCCCGCACGGCCTGGCCCATGGCAGCAACGTTGCTGAGCAGCGCAATCAAGCTCTGATTGAAGCGGAAGTTGCGGATTCCCTGCTTCACTTTTCCGCCTTCGATAAGGAACGTGCCATCGCGCGTCATGCCGGTAAGCATCTTCTCGTAAGGATCAACTTCGCGGATGTACCACAGCCGCGTGATCAGCACGCCGCGCTCCGTGCCGGCGATCATCTCATCCACCGTATGCTCGCCGCCCGGCGTGAGGAAAACAATGTTCATGGGCGCTTCGCCAATTTCGTTAGGCAGCGGAAAACCGTGACCGGTAGGTGCGACCGCGCCAACTTTGCCCGCATGTTCTGACTTGAGCATCTTGGCAGCGGTACCGCGCGCATACACCAGGTTCTTAATCACCCCGTTTTCCACCAGACTCACGCGCTGACGGCGCGCGCCTTCTCCGTCAAACGGCGCGCCGGATTGGAGTGGATGATGAACATCGTCCATGATGGTCACATTCTCGCCGAAGAGTTTGGTTCCGATGCGATTGTTCAGAAATGAGCGCTGGTCCAGAATGGCCAGTCCGCCGAAATCCCAGAACATAAATCCAACCAGATCCAGCACGGCAGCCGGTTCCAAAACAACGGTGTACTTACCGGGCGCCAGCTCCAGCGGACTCTGTGAGTCCCGCGCTTTTTGTGCCGCAATCTCGGCCAGCCTCGCCGGATCAAGGTTGTTCACGTCGGGCGAGTTGGCTTTCTGCCATCCCGAAGAACTTTCCGCCAGCATGGTAATCGATACCTCAGCCGACGTCTGGCGGTGAAACGCACTCAATCCGTTCGAGTTGACGATGGCCTCAGCGCTGCCAGAACTGGAATAAATTCCCGCCGTCGTCAGGCTGTGCTTTTTGGCGATGGCAACAATCTCTCCCACGGCGTCCGCGCGCTCAGCGGGTGTAATCGAAGCGGTTTGCTCAAAGCAGCGCGTCGGACGCGAGTTCCCTTTCGCGGTTTCCGCCTGTTTGTCGTCTTCTGTTTCTTGCGCCGTAGCTAACGGCAGACGCTCAGAGTCGGGTTCCTGGACTTTGGCAATGTTCTCAGCCGATTGCACCGCGCGTTTGAGGCTCTCGTCGTCAAAGCGGTTGGTGGTAGCGCGGGCCGTCTTGCCGTCAAAGGCAACACGGATTGACGCGATCTCATTCGACTCAGAGACATTTTGATGAATCGTATTGTTCGCGAAGCGAGTCAGAGCGGAGTTGTTCGAATAAAAAATGATTTCGAGCTCCGGTACGGAGCAGAATTTCTTTGCTCTCTCGAAAATTGCACCGGCTTTGGTCTGATCTAGCATTCTTATCAGCGTCCTTCTGCGAAAATCTGCGGCTAAATTTCTCGTTCCCTTTTCTTTGGCTAATTGCCAATTGCTATTTTGCTAATTGCTCTTTGCATACGCCGTCCCGATCTTCACATCCCGAAACCTCGCCGGTGACGCTCCATGTCCCGTACCCATCGTCTGCATGGGCTGGCCTTTGCCGCAGTTGGGAGTACCCCAGAGCGTCCACTGGTCGCGCGAGCAAATCGCGTCCATGGAGTTCCAGAATTCCGTAGTGATGCCGGAGTAGGACGGGTTCTTCAACATCCGGCCCAGCTTGCCGCCTTTGATTTCCCAGCCAATCTCGCAGCCGAACTGGAAGTTGTAGCGCTTGTCGTCAATGGACCACGAGCGGTTGGTCTGCACAAAAATGCCATCGTCCGTGCCGGCGATAAGCTGGTCGAACGTGAGCGGTTTTTCTCCGGGAAGAATACTGATGTTGGTCATGCGGACAAGCGGAATGCGATTCCAGCCTTCCGCGCGCATGGTGCCGTTCGACCGGTTTTCGCCGATGGTGTGCGCCGTCTCGCGGGACGAGATATATCCGGTAAACAGGCCATTCGTGATGATCGGAGTGCACTGAGCGGCAACGCCTTCGTCGTCAAACGCAAACGTACCTAGACCGGGACCATGAGCTTCAGTCGCGTCGGCGACAACGTTGACGATGTCACTGCCATAACGCAAGGTGCGGAGTTTGTCTAAAGTGAGAAACGAAGTCCCGGCAAAATTCGCTTCCATGCCCAGAACGCGGTCCAACTCAATCGGATGTCCGATGGACTCGTGGATCTGCAACCCAAGTTGCGAAGAATCCAGCACCAGCGACATCACACCTTGCGGACACTGCGGAGCCGAATGAAGCGCCACCGCCTGCTCGCCAATGCGGCGCGCGTTCTCGACCAGCTGGAGTTCATCAATCAGCTCGTAGCCTTTGGTCTGGTACTGCCCGCCAAACGAGTTGGGATAAGACCGCTTCTGTATCTCCGTGCCTTGAAAAGAGTACGCGGCAAAACCAGCGCCGGTAATCATTTTGGTCTGGTGGATCTCCGAGCCTTCGGTCGAGAAAAACCACTGCTCGTACCGGCCCAGATGAAGATTGCTTTCCGCCAGGGTGACGCCTTTCACCGCCAGCAGCTCGCGATCAATGCTGATCAGTAAATCAAGGTTCTGCTCAATCGAAGTAGTAAACGGATCAATCTTGTACGGCGTTGACCACTCAATCTTCACCGCAGGTTCCGGCGCCAACCGCACCGGCTCTTCCTTTACAGTCGACGACGCACGCGCAATCTCGACAGCCTGCGCCGCAGTGCGTTCCACGGATTCGCGCGAGAGATCGTCAGTCGAAGCAAAGCCCCACGAGTCGTCCACCAGCACCCGCACGCCGATTCCCAGCGATTCCGAGCTTCCGGCATGTCCGACTTTGCCATTCTTGGTAGCCAGCGCCCGATGGCGGTCATCCACAATGCGTACGTCGGCGTATCCGGCGCCGCGCTGGTTCGCGGTATTCAGTGCCCAATCAGCTATGTGTTTCATAGTCCTACCTAGTATCGCCGTGATCGCGCGTGATCGCAACGTGATCAGGGGAAAGCTCTTAGCCGTTAGCCCTGAGCCCGTGACCTTGCCTGATCTGCGTTCTGTCTGCGTCTCTCTGCGGCAAACCGCCTCTCCGCATCATTTTGATCCCAATGATCCCAATATCTATTGAAGATCAGAAGAGGTATCCCAATCGGATCCCAATGTCTAGCGGGTTTGAGCGATGAATGCTGAGTGCTGACGACTAAGTGCTCAGACCCCCAATGTTTTATTGTGTTTCATGCATGCCACTCAAATGAGCCGACTGTTTGATAGTGTCTCGGTTTGAAAATGGGCGGGATTGACCCCGATCGCAGGATGGCCATCGCGCCTATAATGTTTAGCGGGAACCATGGTGCAGACTGATGCTAGTCCATATTTTCAGAGGTCCAGGCCGCGTGTTCGGTTTTACGGAAGATGCGACGGGAGCCAACCTACCTTCGCAATTTTCCCCTTGGACCGCCTTTAAGTCGATAGACCTGAGCCGGGATGGTGAGCCAAGGGCGGGGGTGGATACCAACGAGTGTTTAGAAGATATTGAAAAGCATGGTTTTCACATCACTGATGCGCACGTTCGCATCACCGAAAGTGTAATCTGATCCATCGCTGCTCAACCAGCGGGAACAAGATGTCATCACCGAGCGCGGGCCCTGAACAACCCATCGCTCGCCAATTCAAACTGAAACACTACCGACTGTTTCGGAGGTGCGTCTCACGGACCTTTCATCAACAGTTATAATTTCCAGTTTTGGTCCGCTGACTTGCGGGCGCTGATACAACACATACAAGGGGAACACAATGGCCAAAGCCTTGAAACTACGCTCAGAGAAAGACTCTCTCGGCGTTAAGAGAATTCCCGCAGACGTCTACTACGGCATTCAGACGGCACGCGCAGTGGAAAATTATCCCATCTCAGGCATGCGCGCGCATCCCACGCTGATCCGCGCCATCGGCATGGTGAAACAGGCGGCGGCGGAAGCCAACCGCGCACTGGGATTGGTGGATGAAAAGCGGGCCAAGGCAATTATTGAGGCGGCAAAAGAAGTGATCGCCGGCAAATGGAACGGCCAGTTTGTCGTGGACGTCTTCCAAGCCGGGGCCGGCGTGAGCTTCCACATGAACGCGAATGAAGTGATCGCCAACCGCGCCATTCGTCTGCTGCGCGGCAAGTTGGGCGATTACAAAGTCGTGCATCCGAATGACCACGTGAATTACGGCCAGTCGACCAACGACGTCTT
>PLJN01000043.1 GCA_003140235.1 Acidobacteriaceae bacterium | reverse complement strand
AGCGCCGATGGCGTCGGCACCAAGCTGAAGGTGGCGTTTGCGTTGGGCATGCATCACACCGTGGGTGCCGACCTGGTCAACCATTGCGTGAATGACATTGTGGTCCAGGGCGCCACGCCGCTGTTTTTTATGGATTACATCGCGACCGGCTCGCTTGATCCGGACATTGCCGCCAAGATTGTCGAAGGCATGGCCGGTGCGTGCCGCCACAATGGCTGTGCGTTGATCGGCGGTGAAACAGCGGAAATGCCCGGCTTCTACAAAAAAGGCGAATACGATTTGGCTGGATTCATTGTGGGCATCGCCGAAAAGAGCAAGATCATCACCGGCGACAAAGTGGCAATCGGCGATCTGCTGATCGGGCTTCCGTCCAATGGTCTGCATACGAACGGCTATTCGCTGGCGCGCAAGCTTTTTTTTGAAATCGCGCGCTACAAGCCGGAGACGTACCTCCATGAAACCAAGAGCAAAGCAGGCAATGAACTATTGCGCACGCACAAGAGTTACTGGCCAGTGCTGCGGAAAGTAATTGACGCTGATCTGGTTCACGCATTGGCACATATCACCGGCGGTGGAATCACTGACAATCTGCCGCGCGTGCTGCCCAAAGGAACTTCCGCGGTGGTGGAGATGGGATCGTGGCCGGTGCTATCGGTGTTTCGTCATCTGCAGAAGATCGGCAACGTGCCGCAAGACGACATGATGCGCACTTTCAACCAGGGCATTGGAATGGTTGTGGTCACGCCGGCCAAGAAATTCAAGCGTGTGCAGACAATGATCGAAAAAGCGGGCGAGAAGGCCTACCTGATTGGCCGCGTGGTCAAGGGCGACCGCAAGGTCATCTACACGTAATGGCTCCGTCAAAAAAAATCGGCATCCTGCTCTCCGGCCGGGGGTCAAACTTTGAAGCGATTGCGGATTCCATTGCCGCCAAGCGCTTAACAGCCGAGATCGCCATTGTGATTTCAAACAAGGCCGATGCCCCGGGTCTTGAGTCCGCACTGCGTCGAGGACTCACAGCCCTGTTCATCCTCTCGAAGGGCCGCACCCGCGAAGACCATGACGCCGAAGTGATCGCAACCCTGAAACACGCCCAGGTTGATCTGGTTTGTCTGGCCGGCTACATGCGCTTGCTTTCGCCGGAGTTTGTGCGAGCTTTCCCGCACCGGATTTTGAACATTCATCCGTCACTCCTTCCAGCGTTTCCCGGACTCGACGCGCAGAAGCAGGCGCTGGACTACGGCGCGAAAGTTTCCGGCTGCACTGTCCACTTTGTTGACGAGCATTTGGACCACGGCCCTATCATCTTGCAGAAAACCGTTCCTGTGCTCGAGACAGACGACGAGCATTCGCTGGCAAAACGCATTCTGGAGCAGGAACATATCGCTTACACTGAGGCCATCGGGCTGGTGCTTTCTGGAGAGATTGAAATTCAAGGCAGAAAGGTCGTCCGCAAGAAATAAATGCTGAAAGTAAAACTACTCTCGCCCACAGCCAAGGCGCCCACGGTGGCGCATCCTGGAGAAGATCTTGGCTATGACATTTTTTCTTCTGAAACGGTGACTATCGCACAACATGGCCATGCGGTCATCCCAACCGGCATTGCCGTGGAATGCAGTTCTCCGGCGGGCGAAAAGATGGGCGCGCTGCTGCGGGACAAATCGTCCATGGCTGCGCGGCGCCTGGTAGTAACGGGGGGCGTGATTGACGCTGGTTATCGCGGCGAGGTCCGCGTACTGATCGAAAACCTGGGCGATGCACCGGCGGAGATTCGCACTGGCGACAAGATCGCCAATCTTATTCCGTATCCCGTGTTGACCACGGAAGTCCAGGTGGTTGACGATTTGACCGATTCCAGCCGCAAGGCGGGCGGGTTCGGGTCGAGCGGAAGATAGCTTATTCGATCAGCGTCATTCCGCGTAATCCGCGTATGGTTTTTCGACCTCTTCTCTATAATCAATCCGATGCCAAACTTTGCTCCTGTCGAAGAACAGCTCGCCTACATCAAGAAAGGCGCGGCCGAGATCATTTCCGAAGCGGAACTGCGCGCGCGATTGGAAAAGTCGCTCAAGAGCGGCAAGCCACTGCGGGTGAAGGCCGGCTTTGATCCCACGGCTCCAGACTTGCATCTTGGCCATACCGTGTTGATCAGGAAGCTGAAACATTTTCAGGACCTGGGACATACGGTCATCTTTCTGATCGGCGACTTTACGGGAATGATTGGCGACCCAACGGGGCGGTCGGTAACGCGTCCGCCGCTCACGCGCGAGGACATCGACCGCAACGCAGAAACCTACAAAGCCCAGGTCTTCAAGATTCTTGATCCGCAGAAGACGGTCGTGGACTTTAATTCGCGTTGGTTCTCCAAGATGACGGTGGAAGACTTCGTTCGACTAGTCGCCAAGTTTACTGTGTCGCAAATGCTGGAGCGCGAAGACTTCCATAAACGTTTTCAGGAAGAAAAGCCCATCGCCATGCACGAATTGCTGTATCCCATTTGCCAGGGCTATGACTCGGTAGCGTTGGAAGCCGACGTCGAGTTGGGCGGTACCGACCAGAAATTCAACTTGTTGATGGGCCGAGTGCTACAAAAAGATTACGGGCAACAGTCGCAGGTTGTTCTGACCACACCGCTTATCGCCGGCACCGACGGCGTGCAGAAGATGTCGAAGTCGTACGGCAATTACATTGGCATCCACGAGCCACCGCAGGAAATTTACGGGAAAGTCATGTCGATCTCGGATGAGTTGATGTGGCGTTACTACGAAGTGTTGACGGACGTTACGACCACCGAAATCGAGCAGCTGAAGACAACCGAGCATCCGATGGCTGCGAAAAAAGCTCTGGCCAAAAGAATTGTGCAGGATTTTCACTCATCCGAAGCGGCTACAGCTGCGGAAGGAAACTGGAGTAAGCAGTTTCAGAAGGATGAAGTGCCGGAGAATGTGGAGACCACGTTATTAAACTTGGTAAGAGAGCAGGATAAGTATCAACTTGAGGTGGTTGACTACTCTGGCGTGAAGCCTGATTTCCCCCCCGGGGACTTTCTTGGACCTTCGATTCCGTTTGTTAGGCTAGACAAGATGCTTTATTTAGCGGGGCTAGCCGAATCCGTAGCAGACGCTCAGAGAAAGCTAAAACAGGGAGCGGTCAGAGTAAATGGTGAAGTTCAAACCGTTCTTACGGTTGTGGTCAGGAAGCTGCCGATGGAATTCGTGGTTCGCGTGGGCAAGAAGCTGAAACGAGTCTTGATTGTCGGTGATGCACCAACTCTGGCTCAAGGAGTTCAGAAAGTTTGAGTGTAGAAGAACCGTGTGGCACAGGCACTCTTGCCTGTGCTCGCAGCCTTCCGAGGGAAATAGCACAGGCAAGAGTGCCTGTGC
>PLJN01000161.1 GCA_003140235.1 Acidobacteriaceae bacterium | reverse complement strand
ATCATGAAGCCGATGGTGCCGGTGGGCGCGAGTACCGTTACCTGCGCGTTGCGGTAGCCGAACTTTTCTCCCTGCGCCAGGGCCTGGTCCCAGGTGGCTTTACTTGCTTGAATCAGTGCCTCCGGCACTCGGCTGGCTTCGATCCGGTTGACGGACGCGCGGTGCATGCGGATCACGTCGAGGAACGGCTCGCGGTTGATGTACCAGCCGGGGCAGGCGCCTCCGGTAACTTCATGGTCGGAGACGCGCGACGACGCCGGCGGCAGTGACGGGCACTGCTCGGCAATCTTCGCCGACTGAAGATACGCTTCGCCGCACATGATTGCCGTGACGCACGCAGCGTAATCGCGGCCGGCGTCAGAGTCATACGGCAAGCCGCTGGCCATCAGCAACGCTCCCAGATTGGCGTAGCCGAGACCAAGCGGACGATAGTCATGCGAGTTCCGGGAAATAGCTTCCGTGGGATAGCCCGAGTTGTCGACCAGAATTTCCTGCGCGGTGATCAGGACATCCACCGCGTGGCGATACGCGGGCACGTCGAACGTACCGTTCGCGCTTGTGAACTTCATCAGATTGAGTGACGCCAGATTGCAGGCTGTGTCGTCGAGGAACATGTATTCNNACTGCATGCCGGGATCGCCGCATTGCCACGTGGCTTCCGAGATTTTGCGCAGCAGGCCGCGGGCCTGGTGCTTCTCCATGGGACGGCCGTCTTTCACGGAACGCGTGTGGAACTCGCCGTCATTCTCGGCGGCGTTCATGAATTCATCCGTTACGCGCACGGAGTTGTTCGCGTTCTGGAAGAAGATGGAGCTGTAGGCTTCGGCGTCAGGCGACGAGCCGTCATAGCCCATCTCGATCAGCGCCCAGGCCTTGGCTTCTTCCTTGGCTTTGCACTCGATGAAGTCCACGATGTCGGGATGGTCCACGTTCAAGATGACCATCTTGGCGGCACGGCGGGTCTTGCCGCCCGACTTGATGACACCGGCAAACGCGTCAAAGCCACGCATGAAACTGAGCGGGCCGGAAGCTTGTCCGCCGCCGGAGAGCACTTCCATGCTGCCGCGCAACGGAGAAAGATTTGTTCCGGTGCCGCTGCCCCACTTGAACAACATGCCTTCGGTCTTGGCCAGCGTCAAGATGGAATCGAGCGAATCCCGGATCGAATTGATGAAGCAGGCCGAACACTGCGGATTGCGGTAGCCCGTGGCGGAAAATTCCACCGTGCGCTTCTCCGGCGACCAGTGCCAGTTCTGCGCATCGGACTCCGGTTCCAGGCGGTCACAACCTACGTTGAACCAGACCGGAGAATTAAACGCGGCCTTCTGCTGCAACAGAATATGGACCAGCTCGGCATAAAAGATGTCGCGATCTTCCTGCGTGGCGAAATAGCCCTGTGCCCAGCCCCAGTCGCGGATACTGTCCGCCACGCGCTGGATGAGCTGGCGCACGCCGGTCTCGCGGCCGGGCGTGTTCATCTGGCCATGCAGATACTTACTGGCCACAATGTTGATGGCCGTCATGGACCAGTCTTTGGGAGACTCCACGTTCTTCTGCTCAAAGATGCTGTTGCCCTTGGCGTCGGTGATGCTGGCGGTGCGCAGCTCCCACTCAACTTCGTCGTACGGCGAAATGCCGGGCCGGGTGAAATGCCGGGGAAACTTCAGTCCCGGGGCCCGCTTCTGCTGTGGGGGAGTTGCCGTCCGTGTGGCCGGGGTGGAGGTAACGTGCGTGGTCAGTTCGGCCATTTCTCTTTTCATCTCCATTTGAATACCTTCCAGGTTTCTTAGAACCTTAATGGAATCTTTTTGTCTTCAATCTCTAATCTGATCTTTGATCATTAAATCTTCTTTTCGTGCGTCGTCGTGTCGCCGTTCCGATCAGCAAGGCAGCAGGAACGAAAACGCCGTTCAACAAACGCTTGAGAACAACGAAGTCAAACCTTAATTGTGCTTGAAAGAACAAAAGAACAACTGGCGGCCTGTATCTATTTAGATGCCGCATCGGTTGACCAGGTCGCTTGACCAAGTCTCTTGACGAAAGACCCAGCGCATCAGCCAGCCGGGGCCGCTTTGGCGGGTCCCCTTGTGCTGGTTACACGGTCCACGGCTTCCTCAGCTTCAGTTTTGAGTTCTCTTTTTTCTTCTTTTTCTTCTTCTGGCAGCATCGCGCGCCGTCGCGGGTCGCTTTGTTCGAATATCTGCGCCGCATTGTCGCGCTGCGAGTTCAGCCAGTTCTTCAACGACGTTGCGGCCGCGCCACGCTCCTGCCGGTCCGGGACCACGGCATAGCGCACGTAGCACCGCGAAGCCGCCAGACGTTCGCACCACGGGCTGGCTGGGCTGAACAGACGGCTCAGGGAGCGCACCAAATCGTCCGCCTCGCCAACCTCAAAGACGGCCAGCAGGCGCCGGGCTTGCGGTCCGGAGGGTTGCATTACTTCTTCGGCCAGGGCAAAGACTCCAGCTTGGTCAGGCACCAGCAGCAGGCTAAAGCTGGACTCACAACGAAACCATCGCGACCAGTTCATTTCCATCACTCAACTCCAAATCACCACGCCGCTTATCGTTTTGAGTTGAGCTGCTCTGGAAGGAATCCAAAGCGACTCAACGATCAAACGATCAGCGGTTGCGGAATAAAGAACCCATTGTGTTTGTTTCCCTGCTAACAGGGCCACCGCGAGATTTCTGTACCGGCGCCACCTCGACGCCGTTTACTGCCTTGATACCCCTCACCACTCCAAACGGGAAGCTTTTTTCACGAGCTTTTTAAGAACCCCAGTGAAGGGAAAATACTCCTGCATATGGGGCATGTCAAGAACAAAACACAATATGTAGTACCTATTATACGAAAAGTTTTTAAGTGCCCGCTAAACGGTTTATTTGCCGTGTTTTACCGGTTTATATAGGAGTTTCCCCCGATATCTCAGGAAGCTCTCTCCAAAATACGGAAGGGAAGAAAGTGGCTTGTCTCAAGTCCCTGTCCGCCCAAGCTGGCGGTAACAGATGTAAGCCAAATCTACGCGCCTGTGGCCCCAGAAGCAACGCCGCAATACGGTGCAATCCTGTGGATTTTGACGAATCGTGTGGAAATGCCGGACGCTATTGCGGATTTATCAGTTTGTTATTGATGTTGGAGGTTCCTGAGCTAGGAATGGGGCCATTTTGGGTCCGAATCAACGCGCCAATGCACTGGCGAATCTGGCTGCCCAGGCGCCTAAGGGGAGAAGCGTGGCCTTCGGAGTCTTTGCGGAGCGGGCGATTTTCATGAAACGCTTTTCCACCGACTCGCAAGAACGGCGCTCAAGCATCAACGAAGTGATGGCGCAGTCGAACACCCTGGGCAAACAAACCGCGCTTTATGACGCTTTACATGAAGCATTGGGGTTGTTTGGTCAGCATCAGCCAGGAGATACGATCCTGCTGATCAGCGATGGTTTTGATAATCGCAGCAAGCGCAACGGTGGTGACATGGAAAAAGAGTTCCTGGCCCACGGGACCCGTTTGCTGGTGATGATGCGACCACGCGCCAGCATGGTGCCAATCCCGGACCAACAGTTTCGCTGGGCACCGGACGCAAACATGGGAATATCGAGCGCGGGTAGAAGGGATCTGGGCCGGCTCAGCAGCAGAACCGGCGGTGCATACACGGGATTCAGTCCGCACTTTTTTGAATTCGCGTGGGCCGGATACATGGTCGGAATTGCTGCGCCCGCCAACCTTGAAAAACCTAAAGAATGGAATTTGCGGCTTCGCGGCGCCGCAGCCAAGGCCCACCCCGATGCGATGATTTATCAACCCTGGGAATTGCCGCTTTGCAGTCCGGCCCGCTGACGCGCGCCTCGACGAAAAACCGTATGCCGCCCCATCCGGGGCTCTATCGTTCTTGCCTATCGTTTTCCCACTTACGAGGATGGGCTCAATAATTCCGTCCGCGTTGCGGGCTCGTGACTCTCTCGAAAACTCGATTCTCGCCCGCGCCAACAGTTAGACGCGGCAGTGCCGCGTCTCTACGCGACGACCGTTCTGATCGCGTCGGTCCAAGGCGGAGCAAAAACAGGGCGGGGCAAAAAAAGAGCGCCCACGTGGGGCGCTCTCTGACTGAAGTGGGACGACCGACTACTTTTTCTTCTTGTCGTCTTCGGGTTCTGGTTCGCCGGCGGCTGATTTCTGGTCTTCTTCCATCTGCTGGCGTATTTTTTCCTGGCGTTTGGAGCGAACGTCGGCCCGCTTCTTGCGCTTGGCTTCGATGATTTTCTCGCTGCCCAGCAGTTCGATGTAGACCGTGTCGGCGCCGTCGCCGCTACGCCAGCCTTTGTGGATGATGCGCAGGTAGCCGCCGTTGCGGTCGCCAAAGCGCGGGGCCACCGTATCAAACAGGCGCTCCACGGATTCGCGGGTCATGAGATAGCCCAGAGCCAGGCGGCGGGCCGCCAGGTCTCCACGCTTGCCCAGAGTGATCATTTTCTCCACGTGCGGGCGCATGGCTTTGGCTTTGGCCGTGGTGGTTTCAATGCGCTCTTCCATGATGAGCGATGTCACCAGGTTGCGCAGCAACGCGCGACGATGGCTGGTGTTACGCCCGAGTTTCTTGGTTACTTTACGGTGACGCATGGTCTCTCGCCCTTCGATTCTTTAGTAACGTGCCAGTACTTGGTATTGAGTACTTGGTACTTAGCAAAACCTTGTTAAGGAGGCCGGGAGACCGAGCCCCTTTGCTTTCAGGTTTGCGGTGATTCGTTTTTCCGATCACCCGATCTCCCGATCACCCGATTTTCTAAAACTCCGGCTCGTCCCCTTCGCCGCCTGCGCCTTCGACGCCGAGCGACGAGGGAATCTGGCTGGTGGGACCGGGTACGGCGTTGCCCTGCTCGTCAATCTTCATTCCCAGGGAAAGCCCCATGGTGCCGAGGATCTCCTTGATCTCATTGAGTGATTTGCGGCCAAAGTTCTTGGTCTTAAGCATTTCCGCTTCGGTCTTCTGCACCAGCTCGCCAATGGTCTGAATGTTGGCGTTCTTGAGGCAGTTGTAGCTGCGCACGGAAAGTTCCAGCTCTTCCACGGAACGGTTCAAGTTTTCATTCTTGATCAGCGGCTTGTCTTCGCTGCGCGACTCAGTGACCAGTTCCTCTTCAAAGTTGATGAAGATGGTCATGTGGTCCTTGAGCAGCTTCGCTGCCAGGCCCAGGGCGTCCGCGGGAGCGATGGAGGCGTTGGTCCAGATTTCAATGTCGAGCTTGTCGTAGTCGGTGATCTGGCCCAGACGCGCGGCTTCCACGGTGTAGTTGCACTTGCGCACCGGGGAATGCACGGAATCGATCGGGATGAATCCCAGTCCCAGGTCGTCCTCAAAGTTCTTGTCGGCGGCGATGTAGCCGCGGCCGCGCTTCAGGCGCATTTCCATCTCCAGCTTGCCGCCTTCGGACACGGTGGCAATGTAGATGGTCTTGTCCAGAATTTCTACGTCGCCATCCGCTTCGATCATGCCGGAGGTGATGACGCCGGGCTTATCGGCCTTGAGATAAATCGCCTTCGGTCCGTCGCCATTCAGCTTGAACGGGACTTGCTTCAGGTTGAGGATGATGTCCGTGGCATCTTCCACAACGCCGGGGATGGACTGAAACTCGTGCAACACGCCTTCAATCTTGACGGCAGTGACTGCCGCGCCTTCGATCGAAGAGAGCAGCACGCGACGCAGCGCATTGCCGATGGTGGTGCCGAATCCACGCTCGAACGGCTGAGCGTAAAAACGGCCGTATTTGCCGGTTAATGTCTCGGTATCAGTCGCGAGACGCTTGGGTTTTTGAAAACCTCTCCAAAGTGCCATGTTTTTCTTTTCCTTTCAATTCCGCTCCGTTGGGCACTTGAGCTTTCGAGCTTCTCTCAAGGCTGTTCTGGTGCGGTCAATTGGGCTGGGAGCTTCTAGCCACTAGCCCCCAGCTTCTAACCTACAACTCATCAAAACTCTTGCGCTTCTCGGCCCCCGGCGGTTCGCCGTCAGGAGTTTCGTAGCTCTAGAGATCCCTCGCTACGGGATTTTAGAAAACTACTTGCTATATAGTTCGACGATCAACTGCTCGTTCACCGGCAGGTTGATATCTTCGCGCTTCGGCAGGGCCAGTACGCGACCCTTCAGGTTCTCGCGGTCCACTTCCAGCCAACCTACAACGGGCTGATGGCTGGAGAAATCGCGCGCGCCTTCGACCACAGCGAATTTCTTCGCCTTTTCGCGCACGTGGATTTCGTCGCCCACGCTCACTTCGAACGAAGGAATGTTCACGCGGCGGCCATTCACGTCAATGTGTCCGTGACGCACCAACTGGCGTGACTGGCGCCGGGAAGTAGCAAAGCCCAGGCGAAGAATCACGCTATCCAGACGGCGCTCAAGCTGCTGCAAAAGCAACTCGCCGGTAACACCCGGCTTGCGCGCGGCCTTTTCGAAGTAATTGCGGAACTGCTTTTCCAGCGTGAAGTACATGCGCTTGGTCTTCTGCTTTTCACGGAGCTGGAGACCGTAGCCCACGACCTTGGCTTTGCGGTCCTTGCCATGCTGGCCGGGAGCGAAGTTGCGCTTTTCAATGGGGCACTTATCGGTAAAACACTTGGCCCCTTTGAGAAATAGTTTCATGCCTTCGCGACGGCAAAGGCGACAGACCGGACCCTTATATCTTGCCATGTTTCTCCTCTACTTCGAGTGTCGATCGGTTTACGGGGTGTGTTCCCTTCGTCCCGATCCGGGTTACAGATTCGTTCTCAAACTCTGCGTTTCTTCGGCGGCCGGCATCCGTTGTGCGGAATCGGAGTAGCGTCGCGGATGGACTTTACTTCGAGTCCGGCAGCTGCCAGTGCGCGGATGGCCGACTCACGTCCGGAGCCTGGGCCGTTCACGCGGACATCGAGCGACCGCATGCCGTGATCACGCGCCTGGTTGGCGGCGTTCTGCGCGGCTTGCTGCGCGGCGAACGGCGTCCCCTTACGAGAGCCGCGGAAACCGAGCGAGCCAGAGCTCTTCCACGCCACCGTGCGGCCTTCACCATCGGCAATGGTGATGATGGTGTTGTTGAAAGACGCCTGGATGTGCGCGATCCCGTGGGGAACATGCTTGCGTTCTTTCTTCTTGAAAACTTTTTTCTTGCCTTTGGCTGCTGGCGCTCCGCCGGCGGCTTCTGGTTTTGCTGCTTTCGCTGCTTTTGCCATGTGCGTTCCTCAAATCTAGTTGCCCGGCTTCGTGCTCGTTCCAGATCCTATTTCGTCCTATAAGTTCTTTCAGCGATAGGGATCCCTCTCCCGCTTTGCGGGATCGGGATGTTACAAACTACGTCTTAGCGGCTGCCTTCTTCTTGTTGGCGACCGTGCCTTTGCGCGGGCCTTTGCGCGTGCGCGCGTTGGTGTGCGTGCGCTGTCCGCGGACCGGCAGATTGCGGCGATGACGATAGCCCCGGTAGGAGCCAATTTCGATCAGCCGCTTGATGTTCATGGAGATGTCTTTGCGCAGATCACCTTCCACGCCGCCTTCGCCCTCAATGGCCTGGCGGATACGGTTGACCTCTTCTTCGTTCAGGTCCTGGACCTTCTTGATGGACTCGACCTTGGCGATGGTAAGAAGCCGCCGGGCGCGCGAGTGTCCGATGCCGAAAATGTAAGTCAGCGCGATGTTCACATGCTTGTTGCGCGGAAGATCAACGCCTGCAATACGAGCCATGTTCTCTCCTTGTTACTGTGTCGATCGGTTTACAGCCTGGCACGGCCTTCAATCCCGATCCGTTTCAAAATTGCCAAAATTTCCAATTGCCATCATCGCCGTAATTGGTATGCTCAAATTTTGGCAATCACCAATTTTGGCAATTCTGGCAATCTACCCTTGTCTCTGCTTGTGTTTCGCGTTCTCGCAGATCACGCGCACCACGCCTTTGCGATGCACGACTTTGCACTTGTCACAAATTTTCTTGACTGACGCTCGGACTTTCATAATTTGCTCTCTTTGCTGCTTGAATTACCCAAACCTGATTAGATTACTTGTACCGGTAAACGATTCTTCCGCGAGTTAAGTCGTAGGGTGAAAGCTCCACCGCGACTTTGTCGCCGGGAAGAATGCGGATAAAGTTCTTGCGCATTCTGCCGGAAACGTGTGCCAGCACCTGATGCTTGTTTTCCAGTTCCACCCGGAACATGGCATTGGGCAGCGGTTCTAATACCGTCGCCATTACTTCAATCGCGTCTTCTTTGCTCACCTATCTCCTTGAGATCCTCTACTGAGAGATCCCTCGCTACGCTCGGGATTTCGGCTGCAGGCTCCCGCTTCGCTCACGCCTGCAAGACGCCTCAACTTCAATCGCGTCTTCTTTACTCACTCAACTCCTGGGAAGCTACTAGCTCCTAGCCACTAGCTTCTAGCCAAAATCCTGATCCTAAACTCTACTCTGTCAAAACTAACGGGCCGTTTTTCGTTACCGCTACACAGTGCTCGAAGTGGGCGCTGAAGCTGCCGTCTTCCGTGACTGCTGTCCACTTGTCGGCCAGCACTCTTGCGCCGGGCTTGCCGATGTTGACCATAGGTTCAATGGCCAGCACCATGCCTTCCCGCAGACGCGCACCGTGTCCACGTGTGCCAAAGTTTGGCACTTGCGGTTCTTCGTGCAGCTTGGTCCCAATTCCGTGGCCTACAAACTCGCGCACCACGCTGAAGCCGTTGGCTTCAACATATTCCTGCACCGCGGCGCCTACGTCTCCAACCGTCTTGCCCAGCCTTACTTCCTCAATGCCTTTCTTGAGGGAGGCCTCGGTCACGTCCAGCAGCTTTTTGAGCTCCGGCGCCAGTGACTTGCCTACGGGCACGGTGATTGCGGAATCGCCGTAATAGGCGTCGAGCACCACTCCGCAGTCGATCGAAACAATGTCGCCTTCCTTCAGCATGCGTTTCGGAGAAGGAATGCCGTGAATGATTTCATTGTTGACTGACGTGCAAAGCACGCAGGGATAACCGCTATATCCCTTAAATGCGGGCTTGGCTCCAAGCTCGCGAATTTTCTCTTCCGCCGCGCGTTCCAAATCCATGGTGGAGACGCCCGGCGCCACCAGCGCCCGTACTGTATCCAGAACCTGACGGACGATGTGGCCGCTGCGCCGCATCTTTTCCAGTTCCGCTTGTGACTTGCAGTTAATCATGCGCCACCTGCAGCGGATTCCTGGATAGCGGCAAATGTTTCCGCCGTTACCTGATCGGCCGGAAACTCGCCGTTGATTTCCCGCAACCGTCCCTGGCGGCGATAGTAATCCACCAAGGGCAGGGTCTGGCGCTGATAGCTTTGTAAGCGCTCAGAAATGACCTCTTCCCGATCATCTTTCCGCTGGACCAGTTGCGTACCGCAGAGATCACACACGCAGTCACTTTTGGGCGGCTGGAGGTAGATGTTGTAAATCTTCTGGTCGATAGGACAAGAGCGGCGGCCGGTAAGCCGTTGCAATAATTGATTATATCCGACGTTTATGCTCACCACAACCGGCGGAACCTTCTGCCCGCCAAAGTCATGCGACCGCAAAAACTCGTCAAGCCACTCCGCCTGACGGACCGTCCGGGGGAAGCCATCCAGGATGAAACCTTGTGCGCAATCGGGCTGGCACAGCCGGTCAGCCACCATGGGCAGCACCAAGTCGTCAGAAACCAGCTCGCCGCGTTCCATCACCGCCTTGGCTTTCTGGCCCAGCTCGGTGTTTCGGACAACGTTCTCGCGAAGAATGTCGCCGGTGGATATCTGGGGAATGGCATAGCGCGCGGCAATCCGCTTGGCTTGCGTGCCTTTGCCTGCACCCGGCGCCCCCAGCAGGATGACTGGTACGGCAACATCGTTCCTGGGAATGCGGTAACTCACAGCATTTGCGGGCACAGTCGTGCTACCACCTCCGCCCGCGAATCCGTCCACTTCGCGGCGTGAAGCCTTCATAGTGTCGCATGATGAGCTGCGACTCGATCTGGTTAACGGTGTCCATGGCGACGCCCACAACAATCAGCAGCGACGTTCCGCCAAAATAGAACTGCACACCCAGGCCATGCAGCACCCAGACAGGTAGCTTGTCAAAAAGACTGCCACCCAGCCAGACGGGCAGGCTGTTCAGGTGAATACCGGAGATCATCCACTGGGGAATGATCGAGATCAGAATCAGGTAGAGTCCGCCGACAAACGTAAGCCGGGTCAGGACTTCATTGATGTAATCGCGTGTGCGGTGTCCGGGACGAATACCGGGGATAAATCCGCCATGCTTGCGCATGTTGTCCGCCACGTCTCCCGGGTTGAACACAATGGAGACATAGAAATACGCGAAGAACAAGATGCCCACGCAATACAACAGTGTATAGAGCGGTTCACCGGGACCCAGTTGTCGAAAAACGCCGGCAAAAAAGCGGGACGAACCCAACTTCGTTATCCCCAGCATCCCGGGGATGCTGAGCAACGAAGACGCAAAAATGACCGGCATAACGCCACCGGAGTTCACGCGCAAAGGCAAGTGCGTCGATTGACCGCCCATGATGCGCCGTCCGACTACGCGCTTGGCATACTGCACGGGAATTCGTCGCTCCGCCCGTTCCATGTACACAATGAACGCCACAACAGCGAGCATGAACGCAAGTAATAACAACAACGCCGGTATGGCAAAGGTGCCCCAGGATTGCTGTTTTACATAAAGCTGTCCGATCGCGCTGGGCAAGCCCACGACAATGCCGGCAAAAATCAGCAAGGACATACCGTTGCCGATGCCGCGTTCTGTAATCTGTTCACCGAGCCACATGATGAAGACGCTGCCCGTAGTGAGCGTGATGATCGTCATCAGCACAAACCCGAGACCGGGATGCATCACCAGACCAGGCTGTTTTTCCAGCAAAGTGGCGCTGGCGAGACTCTGCAAGATGGACAGAACAAAGGTCAGGTAGCGTGTCCACTGCGTAATTTTCTTGCGCCCCAGTTCGCCCTCTTTTTGCAATCGGGCCAGCGGTTCCCACACCACTGTCAGCAATTGCAAAATGATGGAAGACGTGATGTAGGGCATGATGCCCAGGGCGAAGATNNCAACATGTCTTCCAACACCTTGTGGTTGATTCCGGGCGTAGGAATGTGTGAACCCAGCCGGTACACGGCCAGCATCGCCAGCACGAACAACACGCGCTTGCGAAGATCAGGAACACGGAATATGTTGGCAAATTTTTCTATCATGCCTTCACTTTTTTGGCTTCTTAGGCTTTAGCTTCTCTTGCTTGCGTTCAGTTTCAGCGGCCACGGCGACAGCGCCGATCACTTCCACCTTGCCGCCGGCTTTAGTAATTTTCTCGTGGGCCGACTTGGAGAACTTGTGCGCATGCACGGTAAGCGCCGTCTTGAGTTCGCCATCGCCCAGAATCTTGATCAGATCATTCTTGCGCGCCAAACGGGCTTTGACCAGAACTTCCTGGGTAATGCTGCTTTCGCCCAGTTCCACCAGCCGGTCCAGATTAATGGCCTGGTATTCGGTGCGGAAAATGTTGGTAAAACCACGCTTGGGCAGACGGCGATGCAAAGGCATCTGACCGCCTTCNNCGCTGGCCCTTGTGTCCGCGGGTCGAGGTCTTGCCCATGCCGCTGCCCATGCCCCGGCCAACGCGTTTCTTGTTCGCCGTGGCGCCTTTGGGCGGCCGTAATGTTGATAGATTTGTTGGCACGATTCCTTTTCCTTCTTCTCAGCGCAGCCACACTTGGTGACTACTCGGTTNNGTAATTTCGTAATTTGGTAATTGCGTAATTTGTGCTGGATCTCAGCCGCTTTTCAATTACTCAATTACCAATACCCAATCTTATTTACTCGACCACCTGCACCAAATGCGGAATCTTGGCAATCATTCCCCGGATCGACGGAGTATCTTCCCGCTCCACAATCTGGTTCAACCGCGTAAATCCCAGACCCTTGACCACCAGCTTGTGTTTCACCGGCGTACAAATCTTGGAGCGCGTGTATTGAATACGAATTTTCTTTTTTGCTGCCGTCATCATCCCATCTCCTGCAACGTCTTGCCGCGCATGGTGGCAACTTCCTGCCGGTCGCGAAGTTTTTTCAACGCGTCGAACGTGGCCTTGATCACGTTGTGCGGATTGGCTGTGCCCAGAGACTTGGTCAGCACGTTCTGTACGCCGACCGACGTCATGACCGCGCGCACTGCGCCGCCAGCGATCACGCCTGTGCCTTCCGGGGCCGGCTTGAGCAGGACCATACCTGAACCGAACCGTCCGAGGACCGCATGGGGGATGGAGCTTTGCGTCAGATTCACCTTGATCAGGTTCTTCTTGGC
>PLJN01000150.1 GCA_003140235.1 Acidobacteriaceae bacterium | reverse complement strand
TCCTTCGTCAGCAATCCCGGCGACGAGAAGAAACTGAAGACCGGAGAGTATCGCCAGCGCATCGCCGAATCCCTCTACAAGGGCATTGCCAAATACACCAGCGGCCTGAGCGGAATCAAAGTCGCGTCCAAGCCGGACAAAGCCGGTCGTGGCTCGGCAGTTTCCGTGGCGTCGAAATGAGCAATTAGCAATTGGCAATTAGCCAGAGCAGCATTCAGCACTGATCCTTTGTCTCATCCCAAACAAAAACCTTACCGCTGATAACGCTGATGACGCTGATTTGGGGAGGGTAACCCCGTGTATTTTCCGTCGGCGCTTTCGTTTCCTTCGCGCCCTTTGCGTCCTTTGCGGTGAGCTTGCTCAATCAGCGTTATCAGCGGTAAGGTTTGGCTAATTGCCAATTGCTATTTGCTAATTGCTTCTTACATAATCTCCTCCGAGGAAACCAGTGCCTACCCAACAGAAAGAACGCCTGCTCCAACTGGCGCGCGCCGCCCAGCAGAACGCGCATGCGCCGTATTCCAACTTCAAGGTGGGGGCAGCCGTGCTGTTGGAGAATGGCGAAATCTTCACCGGCTGCAACGTGGAAAATGCCTCCTACGGACTCACCAATTGCGCTGAGCGGTCCGCGATATTTGCCGCTGTTTCCAAACTCGGCGGGCCTAATGTGAAGATCGCAGCAGTGGCCGTGGTGAATGACCACAATGTTCCCTGCTCTCCGTGCGGCGCCTGCCGCCAGGTGATCGCGGAATTCGGCCCTAAGGCCGTCATCTGGTATCAAGGCCGCGATGGGATCAAGGAAGCCACGCTGGAAGGATTGCTGCCGGATAGTTTTAGTTTGTGATCAAGCTTTTTTCTGAAACCCCGAAGCAAAGCGAGGGGTCCCTATACATCACGAAAACCTCCGGGCCGCGAATTTACGCGAATGAACACGAATTCGGCTTTTTCTGGAAATGATTCGCGTTTATTCGCAGCTAAGTTTTTCGTGGCGATAGCGATCTCTCGCTCCGCTCGAGATTTCAGAAAAAGACTTATAATCTCATCCCATGCGCCTGGTGGATATAATCCGCAAAAAACGCGACGGGCACGAGCTCACTGCGCCCGAGATTGAATTGGTCGTCAACGGCTATACGTCCGGCGATTTTCCTGACTACCAGATTGCTGCCTGGCTCATGGCTGTCCTGCTCAAAGGCATGACGCGCGCCGAAATCGCGGCCTTGACTGGCGCCATGCTGCGGTCCGGAGAGGTGCTGGACTGGAGCCGGCTTTCCGGTAAGAAGGTAGACAAGCATTCCACCGGCGGAGTGGGTGACAAGACTTCGCTGATCATCGCGCCGATCGTTGCGGCCGCTGGAATCTATGTTCCCATGATCTCCGGACGCGGCCTCGGCCACACCGGCGGAACGCTGGACAAGCTGGAAGCCATCCCCGGCTTTCGCGTGGACCTGGACTCCAAGCGCATGGAGGAAGTTCTGTCCGCCTGCCACTGTTGCCTGATTGGGCAGTCCGCCAGCATCGTTCCCGCGGACAAGAAAATGTATGCGCTGCGCGACGTCACCGGCACTGTGGAGAGCCCGGCGCTGATCTGCGCTTCCATCATGAGCAAGAAGCTGGCGGAAGGAATTGACGCGTTGGTCCTGGACGTGAAGACAGGATCGGGCGCATTCATGAAGAATGAGGCTGACGCCGTCCATCTTGCCGAGTTGATGGTCGAGACCGGCGAGCGCATGGGTAAGAAAGTCGTGGCCCTGATCACGGACATGGACCAGCCGCTGGGCCGGTACGTGGGCAACGCCCTCGAAGTTGTGGAGTGCGTGGAAGTGCTCAAGGGCGGAGGTCCGTCCGACCTGGTGAACCTGAGTCTGGAACTGGCGGCCTGGATGATTTATTTGGGCGGCGCCGCGGCCAGCGTGGAAGAAGCCAAAAAGCTGTCGGCGCAATTGATTACGAACGGAGAGGCGTTTAAGAAGTTTGGCGAGATCGTCCGGCTGCAAGGCGGCAACGAAAAAGCGCTGGACGATTTCTCATTGCTGCCTCAGGCCCAAAACCGCGTGGATATACCGAGCACGGAATCGGGCTACGTTACCGGAATGGATTGCGAAAAAGTTGGCATCGCCAGCCTGGTCCTGGGCGGCGGCCGTGAACGCAAAGAGGACAACGTAGACCATGCCGTGGGAATCGTGCTGCATAAGAAAGTCGGCGACAAAGTTGCCAGGGACGAGGCCCTCTGCACGCTGCATTACAACGGCAGTGCGCGACTCGAAGAAGCTCGCGGGCTGATTGCGGCCAGCTATCGCGTTGGCCCTGCTGCGCTCAAGGGTGCGCGGCCGCTGATCCACCGCGTGATGGGACACTAAAAGCCGCAGAATCCTTCCGGGCATTTTTGGTGTCTAATTAGATAAGCGATTGTCGACGGCCGTGATGAAAAAATCCATTTCCATATTCGCTCTTATTCTGTTCCTGCTCCCGTTGGCGTGGAGCAAAGACGCTCCCATTCTGCCGCAATCATTCCATGGATGGCAGCAAAGTGCTGAAAGCACGAAGACCAGTTCGGACCCTGCCGTGGCCGATCCGGAAAGTGCCGCCGTACTCAAAGAGTACGGCTTTACCGGAGTGGAGACGGCCACTTACACCCGCGACGGCCGCACGATCCGCATTAAAGCCCTGCGCTTTGCTGACGCCAGCGGCGCCTACGGCAGCCTCACGTTTTACAGGCAGCCCGGCATGCAGACGGTGCAGATCGGCGACCAGGGACTTGCCGACAATGAGCGAGTGCTGTTTTATCGCGGCAGCATTCTGGTCGACGCCACGCTGGACCATGTGACCGCGATGTCCGCCGGCGATCTGCGCGCGCTGGCCGACACACTGCCCAAGCCCCGCGGCGACATTGCCATACTGCTTCCTCTGCCGGGCAATCTGCCGCGGCAATCGTTGGTGTCACACAGCGCGCACTACATCGCCGGGCCCGCCACTCTGGAGCGTCTGGGCGTCCCATTGCCCGTAGCGCTGGTGGATTTCACAAAAGGCGCCGAAATCGCCGACGCCAAATACACGAGTTCCCTGGGTGAAGCGCGGCTCACGCTGGTCGGCTATCCCACGCCGCAGCTGGCCATCGAACGCATGCGTGCCTTTCAGGCTGCGGCGCTTCCCGGCGGACCATTTTATTTCAAACGCACGGGACCGATCGTGGCCGTGGTGAATGGCCAGGTGTCTTCGAGTGAAGCGGAGTCGTTGCTGGCGTCAGTGAATTACGACGCCGAGGTCACCATGAACCAGGCAACCAAGCCTACGCCGCGGGACAACGTTGGCGGGTTTCTGATTGCTCTCATTACGCTGACTGCTCTGATGTTATTGGTCGCTTTGTTCCTCGGATTGGGCTTTGGCGGAGCCCGGCTGATGGTCAAAAAAGTCTTCCCCAAACACGCTTTTGGCAACCGCGAAGACATCGATTTCATCCGCCTGGACCTCAAATAGACGCCTTAAATGCCAGCGAATCAATCGTTTGCAGGGTGCCAAGACGGCCAAAGTGACACAATTTGTCACTTTACTGGATATGTTGACGAACTAGTTAAACCATTGAAAACAAAGGTATTTATTCTTCAGAAATCCCTTGACACTACCTTTCAAGGGTTAATAAGATTTTGCCAGAAAGTTCTGATGGATTTTCGAACCTCCGTTAGAGCTATTCTCCCTTGAAAAGAAGGCCGTCCAGTTGCCGGACGGCCTTTATTTTTTTCGGATTCACAATTCATCAACCACAAAGGACATGAAGGCGCACAAATCACTGAGTGTTTTTCTTTGTGTTCCTTTGTGTTCCTTTGTGTTCCTTTGTGTCCCTTGTGTCCTTTGTGGTTAATGAGGACATGATCGTTCCATTGGCAATGTCATGCGGCGTATGCGAAACTGGCACTGCGTGAACGCAAACGTCACCGGCTGCAACGATCCGCAAGTCCGGGGCCTGTAGCTCAACGGTTAGA
>PLJN01000153.1 GCA_003140235.1 Acidobacteriaceae bacterium | reverse complement strand
ACGTTCACCAACAAGGCCGCGGCGGAAATGGTCGAGCGCGTGGACAAGCTGATCGGCGGGCGCATGCTGGCCAAGCCGCTGATTTCTACTTTCCATTCGTTTTGCGTGCGCGTGCTGCGTCGCGATATTGAAGCGCTCAGGATCGGCGACACCGGATACAAGAAAGACTTTGCCATTTATGACGCATCCGACCAGCAGAGCATCGTCAAAGGCGTGATGCGGCGTTTGGGGATCGACGACAAGCAGTTGAAGCCCAGCGCCGTGCTCTCGCGCATATCGTGGGCGAAGAACCACATGCTTGACCCGCAGGAGATTTATCTCCAGTCGGCTGATCCGATCGCCGAGAAGGTTGCGCATATTTTCGAGGCGTATCGTCAGGAACTGCGCAAAGCCAATGCGCTGGATTTTGACGATCTGCTGCTGGAGGCGGTGCGCTTGCTCAAGTCGTCTGCTGCGGTCCGCGAGCGTTACCAGCGGCGCTATGAATATCTGCTGATTGACGAATATCAGGACACCAACCGTCCGCAATATGAGTTGATCAAGCTGCTGGCCGGCGCCGAGCACAATGTTTGCGTGGTCGGCGATGAAGACCAGTCGATCTATTCGTGGCGCGGGGCGGACATCCGCAACATCCTGGAGTTTGAGCGCGACTTTCCCGAAGCCCGCGTGATTCGCCTGGAACAGAACTATCGTTCCACGCAAAACATATTGCAGGCCGCGTCGGCCGTGGTGTCCAACAACGTGAAGCGCAAGGGCAAGACGCTGTGGACCGACCGCCAGGGCGGCAGCATGATCGGCTATTACGAAGCTCCGGACGGTGAGAACGAATCTCTCTATGCCGCGGACTACATCTCGCGCTATCTGAAAAAATCAGCGGAAGAGGGCGCGGACGATGTGCGTGTCGCGGTACTGTACCGAACGAATTCGCAATCGCGGCTGGTGGAAGAGTCCATGCGGCGGTATCAGCTCAAGTATCAGGTGGTGGGCGGGTTCTCGTTCTACGAGCGCGCGGAGATTAAAGACATGATCAGCTATCTCAAGCTGATCAACAATCTGCTGGATTCGGTGGCGTTGCTCCGCGTGATTAACACGCCAGTGCGCGGAATCGGCAAGACGACGGTAGAAACGGTGGAGCGGCTTGCTCTGGAAACAGGCACGTCGTTGTGGGCGGCCATTGGCGAAGCGATTGAGCGGAAGTTATTGCCTTCGCGGGCATGCGCCGCGTTGCAACAATTCAAGAGCATCATTGATGACGCGCGCGCCATGTTGCTGGGAAGTTTCGTGGAGAGGCTCAGCGAAGAAGTGTCGCCCCTCAACCAGGAAACAAGAGCAGAAGAGAGCGAAGGTCAAGAAAGTCGTGGACCACAGCCCCCGGGGTCCCCAGCGCCCGCCGGTTTTGCGGGTGATGGGGTGGAGGTGCCCTCGGCTGTGGTTGATGAAGACACTTCCTTCGACACCGTCGAGCTAGGCGACAACATCAGCTTTGATTTTGGTAGCGGTGCCAAGCCAGCAAACGAAGAAGCAGATGCCGAACCTATCGAAGGCTTCCGCACTCCCGGCAGTGCAGCTTCCGTCCCGGAAATCCTGAAATTCCTGATTGACCGCACCGGATACATCAAACAGCTCGAACTCGAGAACACACCGGACTCTCTGGCCCGCATTGATAACCTGCGCGAACTGGTGAACGCGGCCATGGATTCCCGTGATCGCGGCGAGACGCTGGCAGAATTTCTGGACCACGCTGCTTTGGTCAGCGATGTCGACACCTACGATCCTCGTGGTCAAGTCACGCTGATGACTCTCCACTCGGCCAAGGGACTGGAATTCAATCTGGTATTTCTGATGGGGCTGGAAGAAGGGCTGTTTCCGCATTCACGCACGTTCAACGATCCTGACCAGATGGAAGAAGAGCGCCGCCTCTGCTACGTGGGCATGACGCGCGCCATGGACCAGCTTGTGCTGACCCGGGCCGACTATCGCCGCCGCTACGGTACAGACATGCCGGAAGCCAGCATACCGTCACGGTTTCTCGAAGAAGTTCCGGGAGAATTGCTGGAAACGCTGGGCACGGCGCGGTCAGGCAGAAGCCCTGCGCGGACGTCCGACTACGGCGATCAGCACTATAAGTACGAAGACGAAGACCAGAGCGCGAATGCATACTCGGGCCGCTCCGGTGGAGGATCAAAGCCCAAGGGCCGCAGCACGTACACCGGGCCCAAATACAATTCCATCGATAATATCGCCGACTTTTTTGCTTCCCGTGGAAAGAAGTTTTCCCGTCCCGCGATGCCCATCGAGGAGCCAGGGAACTCGCGGGCGTTTCGTCCCGGCCAGCGTGTGAAACATCCCAAGTATGGCGAAGGAACGGTCTACAAGCGCGAAGGAGAAGGAGAAAGCGCCAAGATTACGGTACAATTCCCAAGATTCGGATTGAAGAAATTAGTGGAAAAGTACGCGCAGTTGGAGAAGGCGTGAGCACGTTATTTTCTTTTTAGGACAAGGTGAATGGCCAATACCAAAGCACTCAGTAAAGAAGAACGCAAGAAGTCAAAGCGGACATCCCGCAAAAAACAGGCGCCGAAAAAGCCCCGCGATTATCCGCGCGGGTCGAAGAAGCCCAAGGTAAAGAAACTGGCGCGTGGCGCGGCCAAGCGGTAGAGACTCAATCGATAAGCGCCGGCGGGATGTTGTGCGTCCGAGCGTCCCGCCGCGGCGCGCAAGAGGAGGCCTCTTTTGGCCAGTCAACTTTTTGCCAGGAAGTCCATCGACAAGCTCATCTCGGATTCTGAGCGGCCCGAACACCGTCTAAAGAAGACGCTGGGCCCGTGGTCTCTCACAGCGCTGGGCATCGGCGCGATTATCGGCTCAGGCATTTTCGCCCTCACCGGTACGGCCGCGGCGGGAGAAAAAGGCGACCCTTCGTTTTACAAAGCGCAGGTGCTCGATCTGTTCCTGCACTTCATTCATCACGGTACTTTTTCCGGCGTCATGATGTATGGCCGCCCGGCTGCCGGACCGGCAATCGCTATTTCGTTCTTGCTGGTGGCGGTGGCCTGCGTTTTTGCCGGGCTTTGCTATGCGGAGCTTGCGTCGATGATTCCCATTGCGGGAAGCGCGTACACGTATAGCTACGCCACCCTGGGTGAGTTGTTTGCCTGGATTATCGGATGGGACCTGATTCTGGAGTACGCAGTCAGCAATGTGGCAGTGGCTGTAAGCTTTGGCGGATATTTCAAGGCGCAACTCGCCTCGTTTGGTTTGAATCTTCCTGACAAGTGGTCGACTCCTGTGTTTACTCCCGAAGGATGGAGTCACTCTTACTTTAATTTTCCTGCGTTTCTCATTGTTTTTGTCCTGACGGTGCTTCTGGTCCGTGGTGTACGGGAGTCGAGCCGGGCAAACAACATCATGGTGCTGATCAAGATCGGGGCCATTTTCTTGTTCCTGATTGTGGGCGGCATGCTGGTGAAACCCGCCAATTGGCATCCCTTTGCTCCCACCGGTTTTCCTGGAATCATGGCGGGCGGTGCGATTATTTTCTTTACGTATATCGGATTTGATTCCGTCTCGACCGCCGCGGAAGAGGCGAAGAACCCGCAAAAAGACATTCCCTTCGGGATCATCGCGTCTCTCATTGTTTGCACCATCCTCTATATCGGCGTGGCCATCGTGCTGCTCGGCATGATGCCGTACAGCACATTCAGCGGCGCCGGCGAAGCGAGCGATGCACCGGTGGTTTACGCCTTAAAGCATCTCGGCGCAAACCATTACTTCCAGGCCGCGATTGTGATTGGCGCCCTGATGGGGATGATCTCGTCGCTGCTGGTGTTCCAATATGGCCAGACCCGTATTTGGTTTGCCATGTCCCGCGATGGGTTATTGCCTAAACTCTTTTCTGCGCTCCATCCCAAGTTCAAGACACCGCATTGGTCAACCTGGATTGCCGGCATACTTGTCGGTCTGCCCGCCGGATTTGTGGACATTGGGGAGGCAGCCGATCTTTCCAACATCGGGACACTGTTCGCATTTCTCATGGTTTCGCTCGGAGTGATTTTCCTGCGCAAGACGCAGCCAGATCGTCCGCGTGTATTTAAGGTCCCGCTGGTGCCGCTCTTTCCCATCATTGCCGTGCTGTTGTGTCTTGCGCTGATGTCGGGGTTGTTGGTCGTCACGTGGTTGCGCTTCTTCCTCTGGCTTGTACTGGGCTTAGTGATCTACTTCTTCTATAGCTGCAAACGTAGCGAGTTCGCGCCCGCAAATCTGGCCGCTGGCAACAAGGGATGAAGCCCGAGCTGTTCATTCAAGCTCTGCCCAAGGCGGAGCTTCATCTGCATCTCGAAGGCAGTCTTGACCCGGCAACGTTGGCGGAACTCAGCCGTCGCAACAACACGCCGCTTCCCACGGAAAATAATCGTTACGACACAACGGGCAGCGGCGACCTGCTGAGCGAAGCAGATGTTCGGCGGCTTTACTCATATCAGGACTTCACCGGTTTTCTGATGGCCTTCAAGGCCGCGACCGAGCGCCTGCGCACGCCGGAAGATTACGAGCTGGCCACTTACCGCTTAATGCAGAAACTCAAGCAGCAGAATGCCGTCCACGCCGAGGTGTATGTGAGCGTGGGCGTTGTGCGCTGGCGCGGGCAGGAGTTCGAGCCGCTTTTTGAAGGCATGGAGCGCGGACGCGATCGCGGCCAGCGCGATTTCGGCATTTCATTGTTATGGATATTCGACGCGGTACGCCACTTCGGGCCTGACGCTGCCGCGGACGTATTTGATCTTGCCGCGAAATTCCGAGACCGCAATGTCGCCGGAATTGGCATTGGCGGCGATGAACAACGCGGTCCAGCCGAGTGGTTCCATGATCTCTTCAAGAAAGCCGCGGACAACGGTCTGCGGCTCACGGCACATGCCGGCGAAACGGGTGGTCCTGAATCCGTTTGGGCCGCGCTCAACATTGGCGCGGAGAGAATTGGGCACGGCCTGGCCATTGCCCGCGATCCTGAACTGACGGAAGTGCTGGTGGAGAAGCAAGTCCCGATTGAAGTCTGTATCTCCAGTAATTTGCGCACGAAGCTTTGCGCCAGTGTTCGCGAACATCCGGTAAAAAGATTTTTTGACAGCGGGTTGATGGTGACGTTGAACACCGACGATCCGGCCATGTTTCAAACGTCGCTGTGCAAAGAATATGAGCTGGCGCAGCAGGAGTTCGAATTTACTGACGACCATTTGCGCGAGCTGGCGCGCAATTCGTTCGAGGCGTCATTCCTGCCTGTCGAAAAGAAACTGCGGTTTCTGCAGCAGATTGATTTTATGGTGTGAACAGGCGCCAAGCCCTCAACCACAAAGGACACGAAGGAACACAAAGGGAAAGCCAAAAAACTGGCCGGTTCCTTTCCCGCTTCGTGTGCCTTTGTGTCCTTTGTGGTTAAAGGGTTTGACTTTTGGTTGGTGTAGGAATTAGTCGGCGCCGACGGTTTCCTGCACTTTGATCCGCACCAGGTCGTTTTGCGGGCTGTGCGCCGGCGCACGGAAGACCTGGTGTGAGTCCAACGGTTGCGGGGCGCGCCAGAAATCTACCAGCGACGTCTGGTGGACGCAGGAAATCGTGCAATTCGGCGCGCAGGATTTTTTCGAAAGAAACTCACGGCGCAGGTCTTTCACGCCATATTCCGCCAGAGGAATTCCCGGGAAGCCGCGTTGTTGCGAGCAGTAATGCACCAGCCCGTCTTCGCAGACATACAGGTATCGGGCTCCGGCACGGCAGCGCCAATTGTTGGGCTTGCCCAGTGCGATGTTGTCCTGAAACTGATTGAAGCGGGCATAGCCGCGTTTGCCCAGCTTCTTCATCTCGCTGAATACGGACTGGGCCTGATCGTCGAGCGGCCGGAGCTGTCCAGTGCCATCGTGAATAATGCCCACCGTGGAAGTAAATCCCAGTTCGACCGCGCGCTTGCCGATGGTCACTGCGTCTCTCTGGTCTTTCACGCCTGCGCCGATCACGGAGTTGATGTTCACGTGAAAATCGGCGTGCTCCTGCAGGAGCTGGAGCTTCTTGTCCAGCACCTTCAGGGACTTTTTGGAAACGTCATCGGGCATTACGTTGTCGATGGAAATCTGCAGGTGGTCCAATCCGGCGTCATTCAATTGCTGGATACGTTTCGCAGTCAGCAGGTAGCCATTGGTGATCAGGCCGGAGAGCATGCCGTGTTCGTGGATGCGGTGAATGATGTCATCGAGTTCCGGGTGGAGCAGCGTTTCGCCGCCGCTGATCGTGACCAGCGTTGTTCCCAGCGCGGCCAGCTTGTCCACGCGGCGGAACATTTCGTCGAGCGGCACGGGATCGGAAACGTCGTCGTATTCGTTACAGTATGTGCACGAGAGGTTGCACCTTCGCATGGGGATGATATGCACCTGAATAGGGTGGTCGGTGGAGACCAACCCCTTGGCGATCATCTTCAATTCGCGAAGTCTGCGGCCGGCGGCCTTAAGCCGCCGCCGGAATTTTTGTTTCGAATCTGCCATGGACGTTAGGAGTTATTAGAGCATAAACGTCCCGTCGGAACGAACACAGGAGCGTGACTGGTGAAATTCAGGCCTTAAACGGGCGATCCAGGGCCTTATTTTGTTTAGCCGCGCATGCCGGCCCAAACAGCGCCGAGCAGTTTTATCAGGAAATACCAGCATCCCACAACCATGATCCCGGTGCCGATAGAAATCTTTTTCTTTGCATTCACGGCAAATCCGATTCCCATCAGAACCACAATCCAGAGGCCGATTACATCAAACGATTGCAATAGGACATATACAAATTTTGATGTGGTCGCTGGATCGAGAAAATACGCGGCATTTGTTGCAACTGGATTTTCGAAATGGAAATTATCCGGATTTCCGACAAGGAGACTCACAATGGCCAGAATGGAACTGACGATGCCAGGCAGCCACGCATAAATCACTATTGCCAAAGCACGACTGAACGCAACTTCCGCCTGCATGCCGAAATTGAACGTCGCCATGAGTACTAAGGCGATAATCAGCGCATAGATGATGATGAAGATCGGAGCAGCAAAGCCCGAGTACTTCATCGAAGCGGCGACAATGGCGGTTGTTTTCTGCTGCTGTTCGACTGCTGAAACTGGGGGGACTTCGACATCATGGTCTGAGCAATTTGGTCGAACCCGACCTTCTTGTCTATCGTTACGAAGAAAGCAATGGCAAATACCGAACTTAGCAGCAACGGCACCCACCAACTGGCATTGCGTCGAATGTCCTCAAACGTCTTGGTTGGCGCGAAATACGTGTTAACAATGCGCGCGGCCTGAGACAAGCCAGGTTGAACGGGTTCGATCGGCGGAGGAGTCATCGGGGGTGCAGTGCTCATGGTCCATCCTTGGAAAACGCAGAATTTGGGTAAGCAGCGAGATTTTACCCTGCAATCAGCCTCTGTGTCAGCAAGTTTCGCTGAAGTATTGCCATCCAGCAGGTTTCAGCGGCCCGATGCGACCGTCCAGACCGCGCAAGCGAACACGTGTCTGTGAGCCCGCTGGAGGCTGGATTCTACCGATTTCTGTGATCCGAACACCGGCAATCTTCGACGGCAGTTTGGTCTTGCTTGAGACGGTGAATAGCAACTCGTAATCCTCGCCTCCGTGAAGCGCCAGCGCGAGGTCAGCGGCCTTTGCCACCGGCAGATAAACAGCGTCAACCGTTGCATCAACATGGCTCTCCTCGCAGATATGCGCCAAGTCGACCGAGAGACCGTCGCTCAGGTCGATCATGGCGGTGGCTCCATGGTGACGAAGCCACTGACCGGCCTCCAGCCTTGGCACGGGATAGAAATGGCGGCTGTCTTTCGTCGGCGTAACTTTATTTCCGGCGTAGAGCTGCTGCAGAACGGCGGCTGATCCACCCAGCTCTCCGGTTACGAAAATGCGATCACCGCCCCGCGCCCCGGAACGCAACACCGCTTTTTTTGCGGGGACCTGCCCCGTAACTACAATGTCAACCATGACTTTTTCGGCGGACGAAATGTCTCCGCCAGCCAGGGCCACGCCGGACCGCGCGGCCAACTCAACGAGACCTTTCAGAAGGTCATCCACCCACCGTTGCGGAAGTTTCGGAGGCACTCCCAGGGATAGAAAACACGCGACCGGTTCGCCGCCCATGGCGGCAATGTCGCTTAATCCGCGGGTCAGACAGCGATGTCCCACACAGCGGGCAGGATGCCATTCGCGGCGAAAGTGGACGCCTTCGATGCACAGATCAGTCGTTACCAGGAACTGCTGGCCTTTTGCGACTTGCAAAATGGCGGCGTCATCGCCAATGCCCAGGACCACTCCGCAATGTCCGGTCTTTTGCGCGAGTCGCCGAATTCTCTCGATAAGTTTTCGTTCCGTCAGGACCAAAGCAGTCTCCATGAATTCGTCCGCAGCGCAGATGGCCAGTGACACCACTGCACCATTATCTGGGCAGATACGGCCACTTTTCAGGTACACCGCACCCATTAGATCATTGACAGGAGTCGGAAGGGCTTGTTAACTTTATCCCGCATACCAAAACTCTTAAGCGCCTCCGGTTGGTACTTCGTTCCTATCGAAGTCAGGGAGCCAGGCAGGATTACCTGCAAAGTTTTCGGAGGCTTAACCGTCGATCCCCGATGATCGAACGTTGGGTCATTTGTAGAAGTGCTTGCATGACGCGAGCGTAATAATTTTTTTTTGATGGAGCCAATCACTTGCGAAAGCGTTTTTACATCATGCTCGTGGCGAGGAACACAGAGGGAGAGCTGCTCAAAATCCCCATCCCGCTACATTATGTTTACGTGTTTATTGCCGGCGCGGTCATCGGCATGTTTACGATTACCGGCATGGCCGGCTCGTATGCCCGCATGCTGGTCAAGACGCAGCGGTTCAACCAGTTGCGCACCGAAAAAGAAGCTCTCAACAAGAGCTACAAGACGCTCGAAAAGATCAACCATCAGACCGAGCTGCAGGCGGAATCACTCAGTTCGCTGGCGGGTGAAGTTTCCAGTCTGTACGGCCTGAAGGCCGACCCGATTTCCCCGCAAGACGATCCGGCCGCAGCCTCACTGCAACAGCTGAGAGACCTGCGTAACACCGCCATGAGCGGCGCGGCATCCATTGGAATTGGCATGGATATGCATGATGCCACCACGCGCGAGTGGGCCCGCATGGCGTCCGCGCCTACGCTTTGGCCAGTTACCGGACGGCTCACCGGCTCATTTGGAACGCGCACTGATCCGTTCAACGGCGAGGGAGCTTTCCATCGCGGCGTGGATATCGCCACTGAGTATGGCACACGCATTATCGCGCCGGCTGACGGCGTGGTCCGCTTTGCCGATTTGATGAACGGCTATGGCCGCGCCGTGGTACTCGACCATGGCAATGGAATTACCACGCTGTATGGACATATGTCCGGCTTTGTGGTGACTGCAGGACAGACCGTGAGCCGCGGCGATACGCTCGGCTATGTGGGACAGAGCGGACGCAGCACCGGACCGCATTTGCATTATGAAGTCCGCCTGTTCAACACGCCGGTGAATCCGCAGCGGTTCCTGCGCTACACCATGAGCCAGCAACTGGCGACCGGAGCGATGTAAGCTTCGTGGTTTAATTTTTTATTTGCCACTCGAGGGAGCATTGCCCTCGAGCTGAATCTCAGAGACCGCTTTCTTCAAGAAGTTCTGTGGAAGCGTAGCGGTCACCTCCGCTATTGTCCCCTTCTGCTGGATATGCACACTATCAAACGCGGACTTCACGTCGCGGTCCCTGCCCAGGGCGCTTGCCGCGCGGCTAATCGCGAGAAACGTGTGGAGCGAGTCGGCCAGTTGTCTTGCGTCATCGTCGCTTTGGGTCAGGAAGTCGGCCCGGAACATCACCTCTCCGGCGTAACGTAATGAAGCCACCGCCACCGCTTCCTGGTGAAAACTGAAACTCATTCCGCCGGGCAGTTGCATGCCATTGGGTTTCGCTGGAATCCGGGAGATCATCCAGGCCACGCTGGCTGTGGGCACTTGCCGGTAATGCGTCTCCAGCAGTGTAGGTATTCCAGACGATCCCAGGTGGTCGATGATGCGATGCATAACGCCGGCTGACTCCATGTTGGTCACGGCAATTATCTTGTCAGTCAGAATGCAGACGCGGACGATATGGCCCTCATGCGGCAGGGAGAAAATAGTCTTGTCCAGATATTGCTCTTTGCCCGCGGCAATCTTCTGAAAATAATTGCTTGTGCGCGAGCGATCGAAACGGCCGACGAATACTTCTGAGGATTCCACGTCACGGCCATCGGAGGTGTCCTGGCGGGAAAGCGCGACTTCGTCCAGATCGCGCTCGGGTTGGATTCCAGTCTGTTGAACGAAATCTTTGTAGCCTTCTTCCATCTGCAACGGCGCCGGCTTATTGGATTCGAACAAGTGGATCGGCCGTAGATTGGCGTAAATCAGCGTATCGCCTTCGGGCAGCAGGCGGGCAGCCTCCGGAGGCCGCGCAACCCGCTGCATGATCAAAAAAGCTGTGGCTGCCACAAGCACCACCAAGAGGGCCAAGAATAGAAGTTTGCGGGATTTAGTCATGAGAATGGCCAGTATAAATTAAGCCGCGTTGTGGGCCGTCCAAGGCACCGTAAAAGCGGTCTATTTTTGATATAATAAAGCTTGGAGCGTGGGTTCCGGTCACCTTCCTGTAAACGTCTGTGAGTCTTGCAGTTGCACGTCAATTGCCAACTGTGCTAACTTATTTATCTTGTCCCGAATGGCGGGCGGGATTCGTGCTGGCGTAGCTCAGTTGGTAGAGCATCTGATTTGTAATCAGAGGGTCAGGGGTTCAATTCCCTTCGCCAGCTCCAGATGGTAACGGGTTTTCCGAAAAACGCGAAGCTGGCGTGTTTCGGATTTTTAGCAAGTACTGCGCACAGGATTTTTCCACCGGAACGGAATCCACGAACACTCTCTGCAAGGCAATTGACGCCGATGCGGAAGTATGTTTTGCGCGTCTCCTAATTTGCTTTGACCGGAACGAGCCGGTTGAAGCGCCCCGTGATTGCCGGCTAAAGAAAGAGCCCGCAGTGGTACTCGGCGGAGAACGCAGGCTCGGTTGAAATTGCACAGGTGGCCGAGTGGTTAATGGCAGCAGACTGTAAANNCGAATCCTCCCCTGTGCACCAGGATTGGACGGGCGCGCGAAGATGGACAAGCGCAAACGGTTTTACGTGGCACTCGCGCTGTATGCGGTGATCGGCGTGGCGATCTGGATGACAGTTGATAATGTCCCGATCCCCGTCCGAGGTCCTGATTGGCTTGGATCGGTGCATATCACGATGCGTCAGCTGACGCTGGTTGTTTTAGGGATCTTCGTATTGCGCACGGTGCTGCACTGGCGGGCGGAACAGATAC
>PLJN01000180.1 GCA_003140235.1 Acidobacteriaceae bacterium | reverse complement strand
GTCGCGCTGGTAGTGGTGGCCCATGATCACCGTGCGGGTGCCGAGGACCCTGCGGGCCGCAGCAATGCGAGCGTCCATGGTGTTGTCGGGAAGGACGAGATAATTGTCGAGTGAGCAGGTCTCAGCCCGCCCAGTCATTGGAGCAATAGCAGTCGCCATAATTTTCCGCCTTCAGTTCCGCGACGTTTAGCGCCCGGAACGGGGATGTTGAAAGCATCCGCAGGCTCCAGTAGGTCCACTGCGCGGCTTGCGCTACGCCCGACCTACGGGGATGTTGAAACCCGCAGTCTTACTATTTGATGCCTACAGCTGAGCTTTGATGCAAGACATCAGCACTCAACTAAGGCAATCTATTGTCCCACTCATGCATAAAACTTGCAAATCTGCATAGGCCTTTTGCCGATGGCCACATTCCGCTATTCTTAGTGTCCCTTTATGAAATTACTTCACGGGCTGTGCGCGGTCGCGATCTTCCTCGGCAGTTGTCTCCTTTTTCTTGTGGAGCCCATTGTGGCCAAGCGGCTGCTGCCTCTGCTCGGCGGCTCGGCTGCGGTTTGGACTACGTGCCTGGTGTTTTTCCAGATTGCGCTGCTGCTCGGATATCTTCTGGCGCACTGGCTGGTGACGCACCTGAAGCCGCGCGCGCAGGCAGTTGTGTACGCAGCGCTGCTGGCGGCCGGATTGCTGCTGCTCAGCCTGAATACCCGGCCTAACCTTCATTCTGACACAGCGAATCCCGTGCTCAGCGTTTTTTTGGTGCTGACGACGCTTGTCGGGCTTCCTTTCCTGCTGCTGTCCGCAGCAGGCCCGCTGCTTCAGGCCTGGTACGCTCGCAGCTTTGACGCCGGGACAACTTCTGGAAGCTCGCCGAAGATGGTCCCACCGTATCGTCTGTTTGCGCTTTCGAATCTCGGATCGTTGCTGGCGCTCGTCCTTTATCCCTGGCTGATTGAACCGCGGTTTGATCTGCACGCACAGACCGTGGCCTGGACGATTGGCTATGCCGTTTTCGCCGTAGCATGTGCTCTGGTCCTTTGGCGGGGAAGCGATCGGGCCGATGCCGCGATCGTCACCGCAGCAGACCCAGGCGCCACCAAAGAAACAGCGGAACCGCCGCCAACACTGGGCAACCGGATTCTCTGGCTATTGCTGGCGGCCTGTGGGTCCATACTGCTCTGCGCGACCACGAGTTACCTGAGCCAGAACGTGGCCGCCATTCCGTTGCTGTGGATTCTTCCGCTCATCGCGTACCTGTTGAGTTTTGTTTTGGTGTTTCAAGGCAAGTTCTATCCGCGCCGGATCGTGCTGGGGCTGCTTGCGGTCATGCTCATTTCGCTGGGATACGAGCTCTATGATGTGCAAGTAACTTTGCCCATTCAGGTCGCGGTCGCATTTTTCTGCGTCGCACTCTTGATTATTTGTGTTTTTTGCCATGGCGAGTTGCACCGCTTGCGTCCTGCTCCGCAATATGTGACGTCGTTCTACCTGTTTATTTCCGCCGGAGGCGCGCTCGGCGCCATTTTCGTCGGGATCATCGCGCCTTTGGTCTTTCCCGCGAACTATGAATTTGCCTGTGGTCTGGTATTTACCAGCGTGCTGGCCATGGCCGTAACCTGGAAAGACGGAGCCTTATGGCCTCGCGAATTGGTTGCCGTGACGGTGCTGTGGCGACTGGGATGGCTGGCCGTGTCGGCAGGAATGGTGGCGGTGATTTTTATACAGGCCTGGGGCTATCGTGAGAACGCCATTATTCAGGTGCGCAGTTTCTATGGTTCGTTGCGCGTCACGGAAATTAACTCGGAGACGGAAATGGGCATGGACCGCACTCTGATGAACGGCACGATCCTGCATGGCGAGCAGTATTTTGCCGAGCAATGGCGCAAAGTGCCAACGACTTACTATGCCGAGGATTCAGGTGTAGGGCTGGCGCTGATGTACTGCTGTCCCGGACGGCCGAAACGCATCGGGATTGTAGGATTGGGCGCAGGCACGATCGCCGCCTACGGACGCAAAGGCGATGTATTCCGCTTTTATGAAATCAATCCTCAAGTAGTGAAGATTGCGCGGAGCCTCTTTGCCTACCTTCCGGAATCCAAGGCGGCAATCGAAATCGTACCCGGTGACGCGCGTTTGTCCATGGCCCAGGAGCCGCCGCAGAATTACGACGTGATTGTGGTGGACGCATTCTCCGGTGATGCTATTCCGGTCCATCTGCTGACTTCGCAGGCGATCAAACTCTATCAGACCCATTTGCGGCCCGGCGGAATTCTGGCGGTCCACGTTTCCAACAGATATCTGGAACTTGCGCCCGTGGTCCAGCAGCAGGCGGATTTTGCGGGACTCCAGGCTGTCCTGATTGCCAGCGCAGACAAAGACGAGCGCGGCGAGTTTAATGCGGACTGGGTACTGGTGACCGCCAACAAAGATTTTCTGGCCCGGCAGGAAATCGAGGACGCCAGTACGCCGATCGCGAACAAGCCTGGACTGCGCTTGTGGACGGACGACTACAACAGTCTTCTCCCGCTGCTACAGCACCAGAAATGGAGCCTGGTCCATCATCCGGACGAACCTGCGGAAGCGCCAAAAACGGATGACAACAAAAAACCTGAAGATAAGAAATGAATTTGGATCAGCTAACACCGCAAGGCCTAGTGTGGCCCGGTTCGTCCTTCAGGAGGACAATGGATACTGGTATCAGGCGCCAGTCATCATTTGTTTCGGCCAACCGATACCGCAGTTTTGGCGCTTGCGGCACGAAAATCATATTTCAAAGTCATCAAGCCGACTGCGTCCTTAACCTCACCATCGCTCTGATACGGCACAAAACTCCAATTGCGGACCGATTCAACGGCGGAAGATATCGCGAATGGAGGCCCCTTTACTCCGCGCACCTCCGTAACACCGCCCTCTTGATCAATGCAGACCTCGACTGTGACCTTACCGTGAAGTTCGCTGTTGTGCAGCATGTTTGGTGGTACAAGCGGCGTTCGCTTTGTCACTAATTTCAGCAACTGATGAGAATGTAATTGGGCCGCTTTCACTTCGCTTCCATGAGCGGGAATCCGAGATTGACGCCCAGGTTCTTCCCCATGGTGTCGGTGCTCTCTCCGGTCGGTGTCAGGAAGCGGTGTGCGACATCCGGTCTGCGAAAGTGCTGTTTCTGGTTCGCCTACGTGGAAAACAACAGCACAAGCTTCTCTCGTACGAGCATGTCTTGGGAGAACCACGTCTCTCCCAAACTTTTTGTCTTCCAAGTCGACGCCCCAGGAACCTGCGAAGAAGCCTGTTGGAATTGCGGATAGATGAACCTTGTTGCCCGGTACCGTGAAAAAAATGTCAACCGCCTTCTCTGCGAGCAGGGCAGGTGGCACCTTGAAGCAGGCTCCTTCAAGATTGGCTGTGTTCTCACCTTGCATCGTGCTCAAGGTAATTGCCTGTGGACCCTCGACTGGCTTTCCGTTGAGGTGCACATGAATGCTGAAGCATTGTCGTTCCTGAGGCGTTGTGCCCTGGGCCGGCAACTTTGCTGCATCGACGCAAAACAACAATGCACAAAGACTGCAGAGTATCGATCTTCGTGATGGCCTCAATATTTCGGCTCTTTTGTTGAAGTCTTTTAGACGATGCGCTTACCACCGGGAAAAATGTAATCCGTCCAGCTGACGGCACACAGAATAAATAATGATCCAGTTCAGGAGGCTGTCCCTCTTCCCCCATTCTTCTCCCTGTCATCCGGAACTCACTGATGTCGTAGCGCTCCTACAGTTACACCATGATCGTCCGGTGGTCGAAGCGGCCCTCGTTCCTTAGTCAGCGACGTGTAGATTTTGTACGCCGCAGCATCGGACAAGAGCATGATGAGCAGCAGTACTGTATAGAGCAAGTACGGTGGCGGGGCTTGCAGGGGCTCACGTTGCATACCAACAACGCTGTTATAGAGAGCATAGCCAGTAAAAATCACACAGCCTATTGCAACGAGAATCGCACCCGGTCGCAACAACACTCCCCTCAGCAAAAATATTGCTCCAGTGACAAGTGTGAACGGGCCGACAAGCATGCCACACCAATAGAAAACTACTGCAGCGATCGACCTCGGCGAATCAGCGATTCCGGCGATCGTCAGGAACATCCATACCACTAGCAATCCCCACAAAAAGCCGACTATCAAAAGGATCACTGCTGCGGTTTTCATCACTGCTTGTCCCCATCTTTCTTCTTCGGTGGTTGAAGATCAGTCTTCTTATCAATATTATTATCCTTCTGGAGACCAAACAGAAATCCAAGCGCCGTGCTTGGCTCGGTTTGGAGTGGAAGATTTGTAGTCGTACCTCCATCAACTTGGAAATTAGCTTCGAATGAAGGGGAACCCGAGATCGTGCCGCTCACTTCCGCTTTGGTGGCGTCTTGATTGACGCTAATGTTTACATCTGATCTGATGCTGCCCGAACCGGGTGGGGTAAACGGATTACGCATGCTCTCTTGGATATTCACAGTCACGTTTCCGTCCTTGTCCTGAGTGGCCTTCACTTCTGGCAATTTTGGTCCGGTCGATACCAACTCGGCGCCAGTTCCTTGCATATGCGTGTAATGAACTGTTGTTTCGGGCTTACCGACTATGGGGTTGCCATGATTTTTCGTTGGATCAGTCTCAATCTTCACCTTGACTGAAACGCGCGCACTAGCGTTCGTGTCAGAGCTAAAGCCCCGATTGTCACCCCGGAAGCCCCCCACGCTTTCTTTCTGGATAAATGCATTAAACTGAATGGTGACCTCGTCCATTCCATTCGGATCTAAGAAGCTCAGCGGGTTGCCGAGTACGTAGCTGTATTTATTTAGCTTCTGCGGGTTGAGGAGATGGCGAATCTCAAGATCTTTGGGATCGGTTGTAAGCCAGCGTCCGAGGCCATTCGAGTAATAGCGAGCGCCAAAATAATCGAGGCCGGTTTCGTCGTCGCGTTCTTTGCCGGTAAATTTGTAATGGTTCGTGCCCATCTGCGCGTTATATTCTTCGCCGTAGGGCAGGAACGTTCCTTGCCATACCGGCCAGCCGCCGCCTGAGGTCATGAGCCGCGAGCTGCCGATCTGGTCGCCGTGGTAGTAGTACGTGGTTTGCGCGGGGTTACTTATGTCCGCTGATGCGGTGGAGGTTTCCACCACGGCGGTTTGGTTAGTTTGTCCGGAGCCGTAAGGGCTGATGTTCGCGCTGCTCTCCCGCGTATACAGCGGATGCACCGTGCCATCCGCCCACTGCACCACGACATCATCGAAATATGCGTGCCAGGTCCCGCTGGACGTGTTGGGGAGGACCACGGCGTAAGCCTGGTTGATGGTTAAGCCGGCGACCGACGAGAGATCCAGCCGGCGGTACTGCCAGGTTCCAGTGCCAGGATCCGAGATGGGCGGGTGGCCCTCCTGGTCCATGATCGCGGAATGGCTATCCAGGCAGGTTCCGTTGGTAAAGCATAAGTCCATCCCACCCGACATCCCCGAATTGACCAGTTGCCGCAGAAAGAGCTTGTCTCCGGCCTGGATGGTGTGTCCGTTCAAGTCACCGATGTTGTTAAAAAAGACTACCTGATACTG
>PLJN01000060.1 GCA_003140235.1 Acidobacteriaceae bacterium | reverse complement strand
TAGGGATGGATATAGCCGAACAGCCAGTGGCCCAGAACAGCGCGAACGCCGGGCTCGGGTTCCTGTTCCAGCAAATCGAACAACGCCGGCATGGCATCACGCACGGCTTCCCAGCGCGGCGGCACATACCGTGAGGTGCGCAGATACACCGCATCATTGCGGTACCCGGAGAGCGCAGATGCCGGCACCAGACCAGCCGCAACACACGGCTGGAATAACTCGCGGTACCACTCTCGGTGAGCCGTGCGCACAAGAGCGCCGGGATTGGCACCCGCAATCACCGCAGCGACCCTTGCTTTCACTTTCTCGAAGGCCTGCCAATAGCCTCGGGCCGCCAATGCGTCACGGCTCTGGCGATCACCCTCATGTTGATCCGGGCCCCATGTTCCCAGCCGCACTCTTTCGATCAGTGCGGGCGTGACGTTGTATCCTTCGATGGACAGCGAATGGTAAGCGTCGCTCTTGTAAATCTCATCCACAAAGCGCAGATATGCATCCTTGTCCGTCGGGAGGCCCGGGGCTTTCGGAAACATCCTGATAACGTTCCCGCGCATCGCTTGCCACATCGCTTGCAGGCGGCCAACAATGGGTGCTGCAGTCGGGCGCAACGTGCCGAATATCCGCGCAGCTTCAAAGGGATCGTTTTCCCGCACGTCGTAGCCAGCGGCCTTCATGGTGGTGACGATCTCGTCAGCCACTCCCGGGCGACCCACGCGGCGGAAGGCGCCTGCCAGTCGGCCTGCAATGGCTGATCGGCCACCCTCTAAAAGACGCCGGAGAATCTCCGATGCGTCAACGATGCTGGCGAGCGCAACCTGCGTCTCAATGGGATTGCGTACGAAGAAAGCTTCCGGAACTCTGACCAGGGCCGCAGCGGGCGAAAAGAGCCGTAGCCCGTCACGCACGCTAAGGTCCGCTGGCCGGGGCATCTGCGACTGCTTCAAGTCGTAAAGCGACGTTCCCAACGGCAGGTTCACCGCGTTGTTAGTGCCCCGATGGCTGTAGATGACAACCTGCGCAGGAATGACAGTGTTCTCCGCTTGGAGAAGAAGCGACTGCCCGGGTGATAAGTGCCATTCACTGCCAAAGCGGTCGTTGCAATAACACGCGCAGAATTCCCAGAACGAGGCATACCAAGGCGTGCTATCGCCGTCGCGGGCGCTGGGGCTGGAAGAGATCAGCCAGCCCTTCATCACTTCCTGAGCAAATCCATTCTGCAGCAGCCGCTCCCGATGAAGGCGGCTCAGTTCACCAGACTGGAAGACGCGTCGTCCATTCTTCTGAAGCTCTTGCAGCACAGCAAGTGATTCAGCCAGCTTTTCGTTGGGCGTTGACATGGTGGTATCAGGCATGGATGTACAAGTCTTTCATGTTGGTTAATTACAAGTATATTATGGCGTAGAGATACAAGTCAATTATGTTGCACACCGTCCCAACATGGCTGATTCCGTCCCGCGTGCCTATGGAATTTTACCGTTGTCGCCCAGAGCCAACAGGAGGCGGTTCCAGTGGAGGGATCCCAACTCCGGATGTCGAGCGATTTCCTATTTTCCTTCCCTGCAACATCCCTTCGACCGCGATGGGACATTGGCAGTTCCGGTGTTTTCTACCCTTGAACTTGCATCCCATCATGTGACGACGAAAGAGCGTGAGCATTTCAGTTGTCAAACCTCCTACATTGCACACTACCACGCGTATTGCACACGGCAAATCCGCACGAAACGCAAGTTGTTGTTGATAGAAAAGTAGAAAGGCTGACGGAGGGAGAGGGATTCGAACCCCCGATACCCTTTCAGGTATAGCGGTTTTCAAGACCGCCTGTTTCAACCGCTCACACATCCCTCCGCGTGAGTAGTATCAACAGTTTACCAGCACTTGAAAATCGCCGTTAGGGGTCACTGTGGGGACTTTTGTGGATACCCCTGCTGTTCAAATAGCTCGAACACCTGCGCAAACCTCGTGGCTCACCTCGTGGCCCTGGTTCACGCGGGGAGCAAATATCTTTTGCAAAAATCGTCAATAGCCTGCCGCGTCAACAAGACGAAATTCCCGGTCGAGGATCGCTCTTTGGCGTCGCTCATCGTAACTTACTGTCATCCACTGCGCGCCGCCTTCGAGACTAAGAATCAGCACGCGACCGTAGGACGGATGTCGCGCGTAGGTCTTGGGTTGCTCCTGCGTCGTCTCGAACGAAAACTTTGGATCAGCGAGTAATCCTCCGTTCTCGTACTTACGGCCTTCAATTCCGATTATGAAATCCGGGAAAAAGCTTTTGCCAGTGTCCAGCACGACCTGGACACTCCACCGTTTGTGCGGCAGATTGCGATGCCACCACCGCACAATGTTTTGCGTGTCGCGATCTAATAGCTCCGCGAAGGAATATTCCCAGGAGTTCAGGCCGGGAGGCATAACGCGGTAAACATTGAGCCGAGCGCTGGAAAGGGGTAACTCGTTTTCCAACGTGCTCGGCAATTCTTCTTCCGTTTGTTCCACATCGCAGTGTGCAGCCAACGCCGCCTTCTGGGCAATGTGAAGAAGATCGGGTCGAGCGCTCAGAATCACGTTTAGCATGTGGCTAACTTGCTCGTCGTCGGCCTGATCCATCGCCAACTCTCGCAACGTCGCCTTAAGCTTGCGCAGCAATGCGCGTCTCAACTCGCGTGCGTCAAAAGATTCATTCTTCGTGAGCACCTTTAACGCGATCCGCGCAGCTTGATCCGGGTCCATCGCCGCATTCGTGAAGTCGAGTTCGATCTGATGCGTAAAGACTTCAAGAGTCCGCTTCTCGACCTTTACCTTTGCCACCAGCGCCCTAAGAATCTCCCCCGACGACACCATGAATTTTTGCGCGCAGTCTTCTTCCGTAACGTCATTGTCGGCGGAAACCATTTGGGTTTTAAAGCGGTGGGGCACGTCCTCCCGCAATGGATAGCTAAATCCGCGGGAGGTTCGGATGGCTGGCGTTAATTCAACGTGCGACGTGGGCGTGACTTCATCTGGCAACAAGGGCTGCGCCAAGTAGTCCCCCATCAGCAATTGAAGCGTGAAACCGCCGGTAGCTTCAAGTGGCTGCCCAGCAACAAATGTTTGAGGCAGCGAAGTCGGAAAACCAGGCGGCGGAGTGAGGGGCAGCAGACACATTTGGCCATCCGCGCCAAGCACCTGCACGTGGAGTTGACCACCTATTTGAACGACCGCCGTTGTGGGGCTGACCCTCGCGTATTCAGTTTGCAGACGATTGATACGTTGACCCGCCAAGTCAAGACCGGTCTGCGCTTCCGCATCCGCTAGAAAAACGTAGCCATAGCGCAATGCCTCCGGTAGCGTCTTCGCGCGGGCGCGCGCTTGCAGGCGGCGATGCACGCGCAAAATTCGGCCTACAAGTTGCACGCCGAAATCTTCATCACGCGCAGCGCGCATGGAAACGAGAGTTGTCGCGCGTGGCGCATCGAAACCAAGTGCTACAGCCATCTTGAATACCAATACTTCGCGAGCTTCATCATTCGCCAGCGCGAGCAATCCGCTGTCCGGCTCTACCGCCGTGTGGACGGCTATCTGTGTTTCGCTAAATCCCAGCGCCAACAATCTCTCTTTCGCTCGCTCGACGCTTTTGTCCTTGGAATCCACTTGCACCAGCATCAGCGGCGTGAGGTCAACGCGCAGCTTCTTCAATTCTTCTTTGAGCCTTTTGTGCAGCGCCACACCGTCGCGCAAAGCAATATCCTCGTAATCCACCAGTGCTTCCTGTCCTGGCGGTGCGAAGTATGCAACGCACTTGATGCCTTCCTTGATTAAGCCCTCTTCGACCGGTTCGCGGCGGCTGATGGTGATTCGATTGAGTCGCTCCATGCCCAGCGATTTCTTGAAACGCTCGATGTCCGTGTCGTCCGGTGTGGCTGTGACCAGCACCGTGTATTCCGGCTGCAATACTTCGCGAAAAAAACGCATCGCCTGGGTTTCTACGCCCGCCCCGAAAAACCCGTGATGCGCCTCATCCACCACCACGCCGATGCGCAATTTCTTCCGGCGCAAAGCCACCACCAGTTCTTCGATGGTTAGGTTTTGTTCGCCGGGACGATGCACGTTGCGGCTGTCTCTTACTTTGGTGGCAACGGTCTGCCAGGTGGTAACAAACACGTCACCCGACCGGCTATCCGCCGATTGCCGGTCTTCGGACAATTCGCGCAAGCGCAGGCCGGGCAATTCCGCGCGCAACGCGGAAGCCGTCTGGCCGGTTAGACCTTTGAACGGCGCGAACCAAAACCAAACTACCGCTTCGCTGGCCGAGAACCGCTCAACGATATGGCCGGCAATCAAAGTCTTGCCCGCACCCGTTGGTGCTTCCAAGAGCAGTTTGCCATGCTGCGAAACCGCCGCCGCTCCACTGGCTGCGTCTGGCGACACATCGAGCAAACGCTTGCACTCAGCAAAAATCTGAAGGCCGCTCTCAATGGCGGTTAGCTGAAACGATTTGGGTGTGGTTTGGCTCATGCTGGTGACAATGTCAGGTTTAAACCAAACCGCCGTGTGAGCGTTTCAGAAACGGGCAGGTGTGTCACGTGACCGTCGGGAATGTGCTGCCGCAATGTCTGGGGCTGCCAGGAATAGAATGCCACCGATGCCGACTCTTTCACCTTGCGGCGCAGAGCGGAGACAAATTCGCGGCGGAAGCGTGGAACATAGCAAATGGCTGACTCTTCATCGCCTGCCCAAAGAAATGGGGTCTCCTCGTAAGGTGAAACGCTGTCGAGGTGCACGAATTGGAGCGCGATCCAGACTTCTGCGTGTTCGATTTCGAGCAACAGACCGGGTCGAATACGTTGTGTTCGCAAATAGGCGAAGTCGCCGCCCGTTGGCTTTTTGCCGCCAAAGCCCTTGATTACGGCTTTTATACGAACCGCACAGACATCACGACAGATGTTCTTGTTTGGTTCCGCTTCAATCGCCTCTGTCGAAGAGACGAGGATGAAGCGACGTGTTCCTTCGTCTTCAGTATTCTGCTCTAAAACGGCTTGCGCAGTTGTTCCTGAGCCTGCAAAAAAATCAAGAACCAGACTGTCTGAGTCTGTGGCCTGCCCCACGAGTTGCTTCATCAAGGAGGGCGGCTTTGGATAATTGAAGACCTTGTTTCCAAAAATCTTCTCCAAGACGCCAGTCCCTTCACCTGCTTCCCGGGAGCGAAGCACTGTAGTATCTTCTTCATTCACGTCCTCGACCAATCGGGCAATCCAACTGCTTACTGGATTTGTGTGGCTTCGTAGGTCTAGCCAGTGTTTCTTGAATCCCGGTCGTCCGAAACCCACCTGCTTGTTTATCCAGAACTCAAGGTTAGGAATCTCGCGTGTAAGTAATGGGTTTTTCTTTTTCGGAGTGACCGGCACTTCGTTTGCGTCGATGGCGGCAAATAGTTCTTCCATTGATCGCCAGACAGCCACCTTTTCATTCTCCGGGACGGGGAAAACGATTTTCTCCTGACGAATCCATTCTTCCATCGTCTCCGTCTCCAAACCATCAATGTTCTTCTCGATCTTCTCGCTCGCGTAACGCCAAACTAAGTTTGGATCGCACGGATACCAACGTCCTGATTTAGGATTTTGGATAGGGTAATATAGGTTCGCACGTTGGAAACGATCAAAGCCAAGTGTCAGAGGGTCGATATTCCAAGGACCGCGTGGGTCGTTATCTGAGTTTTTGTATTTCTTCTGTGATTTCTCACTTCCTCGAAACTCGAAGCCGGGTCTGGCATAAATTAGGATATGTTCGTGAGTGTCGCTAAAGTTGTGTCCTTTCGCACTTGTTGAGTCGCGCGTTCGCCAGACCATTGAGCCAAGCCGCATTCCAGGGAAAACTTTGTCCAGCAATAGTTCAAGCTTTGAGCGGTTGTCGTCATTGATGCAGCAGATCAGCACACCATCTTCGCGTAGGAGGTCACGGGCAATCACTAAGCGTTGGTAAAGAAATTCAATCCACGTCGAGAATCGCCACGAATTATTCTCGTCCACAAAACGGTCATTATAGACAAAATCATTTTTGCCGGTGTTGTAAGGAGGGTCAATCAGGATGCACTTCACCTGTCCAGCGAACGTCATGCGCAGGTAGCGCAGAGCATCGAAGTTGTCGCCCTCGATGATGAGGTTCCGCCACGGCGCAGAACCAACACATTGTTCCGGCACGAGGTCGAGGGCCACGAAGTCATTATTCAGAGCCTTGTCGCGCTCAATCTCGTTGGCTTCCCATACGAGACCGAACCGGGTGGCGTCGCGCCGGTCTCGCGCCTCCAGAAGGCGGCGAAGTTCTTCCTGATTAAGATGTTCGTAGCGTGAATCCACGGTCCTCAGTTCTGCGGAAAATGTTTATTTGTGCTGTCTCTCACGATACCTAGGCACCCGCGCAGCAGTCCAGTTGTTTTCTCTCGCGGGCTTAGGAATTTCCCGAAATATTCAAGCATCCTAACGGATTGTCAGCGAAATCCTCGAATGATTTCTGTGTATAGTTGATCTCGACCGTACGTCCTAAAAACTCCGGAGCCGAGACTCCTCTTCCTCAGCCTCCTCTAGTGACTTTGTCGGGTGCCAGTTGAACACAAACACTCTTCGCTGTTTCGGTGAGTTTACCTGGACCCGTTTCAGCAGATATTTGACGTGCATGTCGGCATCAGGAAACGAATAACCGCAAATTGCCCAAATATCAGTTTTGGCGAGGGCCTGTTCTGCCTTTCCATGAAACGAAAAAGGAAGCCTGGGCCACCGGGCCTCATTTAGGCTGGATTGATTCCGGTATGATGCGTACATCCACTCCAAAGCGCTTATAGCCGGAATACTTTTGTTCTGTACTTCCCGGGATCGTCATCCGGAGGTATTTGATTTTGAACTGGATTAAGTGACTCGCCAGCAAATAGGTTCCGCTCTTGGCCTCTTTTTGCCAAAATGCTTCCACCGTGCTTCCCTGTAACAGGTGACCATCGCTCAGGTATTCAGTCCTCAGGTGCAATGGAAATTCGTCTGCCTTATCAATCCAAAGTTGTATTGCAGTATGGAGCGAGTCCTTTTGCGCGTCAGAGGCGGGGTGGATGCCGGATCGGGGATTCAATATCAATTTGATGACCTCATGCCCATCCACGATCTCGTCGCCGCCGCTGGTAGCCAGGAACAAATCCGGCCAGTCTCCATAGCCGACCCCAAATCTGGATTCGCGATGGAAGAGAGTATTCTTCAGCTCGGCATTCATCCGGCGGCGCTCGGCAACCGCAGCCTGATATTTCTTCTCCTCTTCTTTTGCGGCCTTACCGCTGAGAGGCTTCCCATTCTCTTCCACTTTGCGCCTATAGGGTGTTCTTTCGATGAAAACAGTTTCAAATTTGGCCGTATTGTCGACCTTGATCTTGCCATTCTTGTCGTAGTTTATGTTGTGATAGTCCTCGACAAATGTATAGTTCTCGGCTTTCAATTCATTTGCCTCCAGGTTGGTAATGACCCGTTTCAACAGTGCAGCGGGGTCGTCGGCCTCCAGAGGAACTGAACAGGTAAGCGCCGGAACCAGAGCCAGCATCAAAACACACAATAGGGGCTTCTTGATTTTAATCAAAAGATTAATTATCCCACGTTTCTTTTGAATTTGGCGTAAGGGGTCTCCGCGATTAGCCCTCATTCACACATCCCTTCGCGGGAGTGTTATCCAAAAAGTTTACCAGTTTTGCGACTGGATTCCAGAGCGCTGAGCACGCGCGTCTCCCGCCAGAGTATGATGAAGGAGACACTCAAACTGACCGGAGACGAAAATGCCGAAACCCAGAGCAAGACAGAATATTCGTAAAAAGAAGCAAGCCAGAGCACGGATCAAGAACCAGGCCCTCAGGAAGACCCTCGCAGCGCCAGCCAAGCCCGCAGCCAAGACCAAGACTACGACCAAACCCGCTGCCGCTGCAAAAGCTGCTCCGGCGAAATAACCAACGCCATCAAATCGAACCGCCGGGAAAGCTGGACGGAGTGGACTGCATGGGCTTTGTGGTCCACCGCAGCGCGCTCAGCTGGCTCGAATATAATGGCTACTCTGAATCTCTTCCCTAAGGACTAACCTCATGTCTACCATGCAACCCGATCAAGCCACGTTTCTCCTCCACGCGATCTTTTTGCCGGCACTCGAGAGGGAACACCCGGTGACCCGTAGCGTGATCGCGGCCATCCCCTTGAACAACGGCGACTACCGCCCTGAGCCGATTTCTAAAACGGCGCTGGAACTCGCCTGGCACATTGTGGCGGCGGAGAAGCGCTTTATGGAAGGAATTGCTGACGGCGAATTCAATTTCAACCCCATCAACCGGCCGGACTCCGTGAAGAACTCGGCGGACATCGCGCGCTGGTACGAGGACATGTTTCAATCGGCCCTCGGCCGCGTGAAGCAACTCACTCCCGAGCAGTTGACCAAGGTGATTGATTTCCGCGGCTTGTTCCAACTTCCTGCGGTCGCTTTTTTGCAGTTCTCGCTGAGCCACTCCATTCATCATCGTGGACAGCTATCTGTCTATTTGCGGCCCGCGGGCGGAAAAGTCCCGGCGATCTACGGTGAGAGTTATGATTCCGCGGAGGCCCGCAAAGCCGCCGGATAAGTCTTTAACACTTACCGCGGATTTGCGCGGATGAACGCGGACCAGCAAGAATCGCGGCGTAGAAGACGTGGCACTGCCACGTCTCACTCGCAGATCCGCGAGAATCGTCGTGTCGCGACGAGCAACGCCCCTACTCCAGCACCACCGACAGAATTCTTCCTGAAGATCCGCTCGGCGTTTCCACCTGCAGGATCGCCGCCAGCGTGGGGGCTACGTCGTTCATGGTCACGGCCTCATGATGAACTCCGGCGTGCACGCCGGCGCCCAGAAAAATCAACGGCACATGCGAATCGTAACTATAAGGCGCGGCGTGCGTGGTCCCCGTGGCGGAGAACATGTAATAAGGCTCGGGCAGCAAGACCAAGTCGCCCGATCGCGGTCCATAGAAACCTAGCTGCAGCGCCCGGCCGGGCCAGTCGTTCGCGGCATCGCCGCGCAGAAGATCATCGCGGGTGTAAGCCCGCGCAATGTGGGGAAGGCCGCGCGCAACTTCCGCAGCATAGCGCCGCACTTCGACGGCGTCGGCGCTGTTTTTCTTGACGGCGTCGTAGTTCAAGTAGAGAAAGCCGCTGCCGTCGAACAGGAACCAATCGCCGGCGCCGAATTTTGCAGACAGGGCCGCGCTGAGCGTGCGCGAGATCACCGTTGAATCCAGCCTGCCACCGGGCATTTTCCTGGCCTGGTTTACCTCAGGCACGGGAGCGATGCCATGGTCAGACGTAAACACCACCAGCGTGTTGCCTGCGCCGAGCCGCGCATCAATAAAGTCCATCAGCCTGCCCAGCAGTTGGTCGGTACGGATCGCCATGTCGCGGACTTCCGGTGCGTCCGGCCCAGCCCCGTGGCCAACGTAGTCGTTCGATGACAGGCTCACAGCCAGAATATCCGTATCGTCGTGCGCGCCGAGTTGCTCACTGGCGATTGCCTTCTCGGCGAAGTCTTCGAGCAGCTCGTTGCCGAAGGGCGTGGCTTCAATGGCGCCGCAGAACTTAATCTCCGAGCCGGCGGTCATGGTGCAGAACGGTTTGTCGCCGGGCTTGGCATCCACGGCCGTCCACTCCACGCCCAGATATTTATAGGTGGGCCGGTCCTGGTTGACCTGCTTCACCCACTCCGGCAGTTCTTTCATGTAATAGCTGCTGGTCACAAAATGGTTGGAATCGCTGTCGAACCAGTAAGCCCCGTCAGCCATGTGGCCCGCGGTCAGAATCGCGCCGCGGTCCTTGATGGAGATTCCGATCACCTTGGAGCCCGGGTGCGCCATCTTCAGCTCATCGCCGATCGCGCTTACCAGCATGCGGTTCGGTGACGATCCAGCTGCTCCGGGGACGCCGCCCAGCAGACGGGTCGTGTCGTCGGAAACACTGGTGACCGAGCGGCCAGTGGCGCGGTCGTACCATTCGTTGCCGATGATCCCGCTCACCGACGGCGTGGCGCCGCTCAGAAAAGTAGAATGCCCAACCGCGGTGACCGTCGGAAAGTGAATGTACCGTGCATCCGTAAACACTGCGCCCTGGTTCAGCAGGCGCGCCAGGCCGCCGTGATAATCCGCGCGAAAGCGAATCAAGTAGTCATAGCGGAACTGGTCCACCACCACCGCAACTACCAGCTTGGGTTTCTTCGGGACCGCGAAGCACGGAACCACACTGCACAGCAGCAACACAACAGAGCACATCCGGCGAATCTGCTTCATACGACAACGCTCCTGGCAAAAAGCCGGGGACATTATCGCATGCGGAATTTGATGTTTAGCCCGGCCCCCAACCGGTTTTACCGAACATTAACAATCGGCCCGGCGCACCGTATACTCTTGGTGCGACTCCACTGGTGTGATTTTGAAGGTTGAAGAGATATTGACACTCGCCGAGCTCGAAGGCCTGGCCGAAAGCTGCATGTCGCCCATGGCCATGGCCTACGTGACCGGGGCCGCCGCGGACGAAATCACCTTGCGCGCCAACTGTGAAGACTGGAAGCGCATACGCCTGATGCCCAAGTGTCTGGTGGACGTATCGGAAATTGATTTGCGCACCAACATTCTGGGCCAGGAATTCGCCATGCCCATTATGCTGGCGCCTGCGGCTTTTCATCGTCTTTGCCATGCGGAAGGGGAACTGGCCACAGCGGCCGGAGCGAACCAGGGCGGAGCCGGAATGGTGTTGAGTTCCTTCTCCACCGTGTCGGTAGAAGAAATTGGAGCAGCGCTTGAACAGCCTCTATGGTTCCAGTTGTACGCGCAGGAGGACCGCAGCCTGACCCAGGAGATGATCCAGCGCGCACACGCTGCCGGCTGCAAGGCCGTTTGCCTCACCGTGGACACGCCGGTGCTAGGCGCCAGACATCGCGAAGTCCGCACGCGCTTTCAGTTGCCGGCGGACTTCAAACTGCCCAATTTGAAACTGGGGCCGATCAGTCACCGTCCGGTGCGCGGCGCCATTTACAGCGATCTCCTGAATCCCAGGCTGAATTGGAAGGACGTGGAGTGGATCGCCTCCGTCGCTGATGTTCCCGTTCTTTTGAAGGGCGTCATGAATCCGGAAGACGCTCTGCGTGCCGCGGACTCTGGCGTTGCCGGCTTGATCATCTCCAATCACGGCGGTCGCAATCTCGACACTCTGCCCAGCACAGCAGAGGCCCTGCCGCGCATCGCGGAAAAACTCGGCGGGCGATTACCACTGCTGGTGGATGGCGGCATTCGCCGGGGCACCGATGTTTTAAAGGCCATCGCTCTGGGCGCGCAAGCCGTGCTGGTTGGCCGGCCTTATCTTTACGCTTTGTCGATTGCTGGGGCTGAAGGCGTGGCCCGCGTCCTGGAAATTCTGCGGACTGAATTCATGATGGCCATGGCGTTGACCGGGCGTAGATCAATCGCGGAGATAGACAAGACGGTACTTTTCTAACATCCCGAATCCCCGCGTACTTTGCGGGGTGAGGGGATCCCTACCTCGCCAACCCTTCTCGGACTGACCCGCTGAACTCAGAAATTGTTCAGCGGGTAGGGATCCCTCGCTTCGCTCGGGACTAAGAAAAACTCACCACAGGAACTTCACTCCATGTGGCACCAACGCCTTGAGGAACGGCACGTAGGCATAGGCCATCACGATAATGCCCACGATGGCTCCCAGGGCAATCGAGTGCCAGAACACGAAGCGGAAGATCATGCCTTCGTTTCCGACCTGGTTCGTTGCCGCGGTGGCCACGCAGATGGATTGTGCGTCCACCATCTTGCCCATGACGCCGCCGGCGCTGTTCGCCGACGTCATCAGGATGGGATCAATGCCCAATTGCTGCGCGGTAATCCTTTGCAGACTGCCGAACAGAGCGTTAGACGACGTGTCACTGCCGGTGAGCGCCACGCCCAGCCACCCCAGGAAGGTCCCGAAGAACGGGAAGAACCATCCTGTATGGGTGAACGCCAGTCCCAAGACGGCGTCAGTCCCCGAGTATCGCGTGACGAATCCCAGGCCCAGCATGGCTGAGATTGCGATCACCGCCCAGCGCATTCGGAAAACAGTATGGAAGAAGAGCATCAGCAGTTTGATGGGATTGACTCCGCGAATCAATCCACCGACGATGGCCGCCAGGAAGCAAGCGGTCCCCGTGGCGGAGAGCCAGATGAAGGGAAAGATTGCTCCCTCGGGCGTTGGCTTGGTTACGACTGGCGCACTGCGCGAAATCTTGTTGTGCAGTGGCGTGGTCCAGCCTTTAACTTCTTTCTTCGTTTCCTTACCGTCTTTATCGAGAACAGTTTTTCCGTCCTTATCTACGACAGTCGCATACCAGTGCGGGGTGGTGTGCCGGTTGATCCAGTCTTTAACCGGCTGGCGTCCCCAGACAAACACAAAGACCGAGAGAATTACGAACGGCAGCCATGCCCTGAGCACCTGGCCGGACGTATGATGCGCCCGCGCGGCCGCCGCTACTCCAGGATCGGGATCTTCCGGGAATCGCCATATATTCTTCGGCTTCCAGAAGAGCAGGAAGACCACAGTGCACAGCAGAGAGAACAGGCCGGCAGTGATGTCCACCAGGTTGCTGTCCATGTAGTTGGACCAGAAGAACTGCATGGAGGCGAAGGACACTCCCACCACCAGAATCGCGGGGAGCACCTCAAACGTCTCTCGCCATCCCACCATGGCGCGTACCAGCCAGAAGGGCACGATGATGGCGGTGATGGGCAAAATGCGCCCGATCATGGCGTTCATGTCTGCTTCCGGCAGTTGCGTGACCGCAGCCAGCATGTGGACCGGAGTGCCGATGGCGCCCCAGGCAACCGGGGCCGTATTGGCAATCAGGTTCAGCGCGGCGGCGTGGAACGGCTTAAAGCCCAGGCCGATCATGAACGCGCCGGCAATGGCTACGGGAGAACCGAATCCTGCGCAGCCTTCAATGAAGGCTCCAAAGCAGAACGCGACCAGCAAAAGCTGGAGCCGGCGATCGGCGGTGATTCCGCCCACCGAAGCCTTCATAATTTCAAAATCGCCGGTACTGACGGAAATATCGTAAAGGTAGACGGCGGCCACCACGATCCACACGATATTCATCAGGCCGGTCGCAACACCATAGAGGAAACTGGCGCCTGCCAGCGAGGCCGGCATGTGGAGCAACAGGCACGCGATCAGTATGGCGGTTGCGGCCCCAGCCAGCGCAGACCAGTGCGGCTTCACCTTCAACCCGGCCATCAGTCCAAACAGCACAATGATGGGCAGCGCGGCAATTAGGGCAGAAAGCCACCAGTGCCCAACGGGGTCATAAACCTGGCTCCATTGCGGAAAGTTGAACATTTAACACCTCATCGTGGAGTTAGGAGAGAATTGGCGCGAATTATAATCAGCGAAAGGCGCTATGCCAAGAAGAATTAAAGAGAAATGAAGAAAAAATAAACAGTCTGATAAATGACTTGACAGCCGTTACTTGGCCGCCCCTTACGAGCTGCCAATCAGTACGCGGCCGCGCGGCGATCTCTGCGCGACGGCTTCGGTTACTTGGCCGCCCCTTACGAGCTGCCAATCAGTACTCCGGCCACGAATACCAGAATTCCACCTAACATGACCTGCATGGTTGCTGAAAACCACGGTGAATCCATGAATCGGTGGCGAATCCAGGCAATTACTGCCAGTTCCACCACCACAACGATGGTCGCAATGGTGGTGGCCATCCTGAAGTTAGGGATCAGGAAAGGGAACGTATGGAAAATGCCGCCCAGTGCCGTCATGAGTCCGCAGATCGTACCGCGTACCCAGGGATGTCCACGGCCAGTCAGGCTGCCGTCATCGGAGAGGGCTTCGGCGAATCCCATGCTAATGCCCGCTCCAATCGAGGCCGCCAGACCCACGGCAAACGCCGTGTGCGTGCTCCCGGTGGCGCGAGTAGCAAACGCTGCGGCAAAAACTGGAGCTAGAGTGGAAACGGAGCCGTCCATCAGTCCGGCCAGGCCGGGTTGCACGATCTGGAGAACAAACAGCCGACGGTTGGCGTCATCTTCCTGCTGGCGCGTGACGGGGTCCAGGGTGCTGCGGCCCACTTCATCGGCTTTGTGTTCGTGGTCCCGCTCTTCCTGGGCCAGATCGTTCAACAGCTGACGTATGCTGGCGTCCTGCATGCGGTCCACGGCCTTCTCATAAAAACGGCGGGTTTCGATTTCCAGGGTTGCTGCCTGCTTGCGGACGGAATCCAGACGCAGCGGCTTCATAAGCCACACCGGCTTGCGCGTGATAAAGCCTTTCACGTCCTGCCGCCGGATCAGCGGAATGTGCTCGCCGAATTTCGTCTGGTAGAGCTCAATCAGCCGCCGCCGATGGCCGGATTCTTCTTCTCTCATCTCGACAAACAACGACGCGGTGGCGGGAAAATCCTGCCGCAAGCCTTCGGCAAAATCGGCGTAGATACGCTCGTCTTCTTCCTCCAGCGAAATCGCCAGAGCAAGTATTTCCTGTTCGGTAAGGCTCTCAAAGGTACGCATAGCGGTGTGAATTATCCTGGAATTGCAGCAACCGGGGATTGTACTGTATGACCGCCGCCGATTCAGCCTGAGAACGATGCAACGAGGCCGTTTTAGCGGTAAACTTGCGGCGTCTGGTGATGGGGCTGGCGGTGGAACCAAATGCACCAAGGATAGTGCTTCTCTTTTTGTTCGCCTTGTACTATACTATGCGGGCTTTCAATAAAGCTGCACAACGGAGATCGAATGGCCGACGATAAAAACGATAGAGCGGAAAAAAACAAAACAATTGATCTGGCGCTGGCCCAGATTGAAAAACAGTTTGGTAAAGGGTCCATTATGCGGCTGGGAAGCAAGGAAGCCATTATTCCCATCGCCGTGATCTCCACCGGATCCATCTCCTTTGACGCCGCACTGGGCATTGGCGGCTTTCCGCGCGGCCGCGTCGTAGAAATCTTCGGTCCTGAATCGAGCGGCAAGACCACGATCGCGCTGCAGGTCATAGCCGAGGCGCAAAAGGCCGGCGGCATGGCGGCGTTTATCGACGCCGAGCACGCGCTCGATCCCATCTA
>PLJN01000157.1 GCA_003140235.1 Acidobacteriaceae bacterium | reverse complement strand
TTTGAGGCATAGTAGTACAGCCGAAGGCGGTGATGGCAATCTTTGGGTAAACTTGTGGACTGGTACGCAATGGGTTTGGAGGAACCAGGGCAAGCCCCCAAGCGCGACCATTGTCTCTGCCATGGGTGCGATTAGCGTGCTGACGGATACCAATCGAGCGACTGTGCCTACCGTTTTCGTCACGGCCAGCGATGGCAATCTATGGGAGAACTTCTGGGATGGCACGCAATCGCGTTGGGCCAACCAGGGTCAGCCTTCCCCCGGAGACATTCGTTTGGCCCTGGGTGCGTTGGCGCTGGACGGTCTCAGCAGACCTTACGTTTTCATGAATGCCGGCGATTATTTCAGTGTCTGGCTTTTCTTCCGTACGTCCTAGGTGGGCGGCGCAATCAAGTCCGCGACCAGTGCCTCGCTAGTGGCTGACGCTTTTCCGATGACGGCGATCACGGCGGTGACGCGCGACCTGTCCCGGCTGGCCGTGGATGTCGGCGACATCCCCCGCCTATTCGAAGATCAAAATCGCCGACGCAATCACGGTGGTCCAGCGTTCGCGTTTGTCGCCGACGGCAGTCTGGGTGACGTTGGTCGTGCGAACGATTTTATTGGAGATCCGGTAGATTTCTTTTTTCTCGTCCCAGGATTTATCGGGATCAAATTCCACGTTCAGAGTGGTGGCGAGCATTTCTGCTGCCAGCTCTTCCGCGTATTCCCCGGCAATATTGTCTGGTTCGCCGAAGGAGTGGTGCTCACTCAGGTAGCCGTAGGTGTTGCGGTCNNAGATATTTCACGCCCTCTTTGCGGGAGATCAGTTTGCACTGTGGAGGGAAAATGGATGAGACGCGCACCAGGTTTTGCGCGGCGATTCCGGCGTCCCGTAGCGCAAGCTCAAATGAGGTGAGGCGTTCGCGATGCTTGCCCACACCCTTCGTCAGAAAGATGCGCTTCGGTACCATGTTCATTCCCAATGTAGTTGCCCTCCCAAGGTGTGATTTAAGTCGAATGTCAAAAAATAACACATGCAGACGGCATGCTGCTGGAAAATCCGGGAAGTTTAACAAAAAAACATAAAGCGGTAGGATTTACGGGTCGCTCCCCGATCACCGGTTGGCCGCCACTCCGCCCTGATCCGGGCCCTTCAATTTGACAGCAATATCGATAAACGTAAGAGCAGCGCGGCTGAGGGCCTTGTCTTTGCGGAACACCAGGGCCAGATCGCGGCGGATGGCGGCGTCAGCAATCGGCAAGGCCGCGAGCACCCCGGCTTTTACGTCTTCCACGACATTGGACTGGGCAATAAAACCCACGCCCACATCTGCGGCCACAAAGCGTTTGAGTAGCTCGCTGGAGTCGAGTTCCATGGAGATCTTAGGTTTGAGCTCGCGATCATGGAACAGGTTCCAAATGGCGTCCCGTGTGCGGCCGATCTTAGGCAGCAGCAAAGGAAAGCGCACCACGTCCGTTAGCGCGGCCTGTTTCATGCGGCTGAGCGGATGGCCGGGTGGCACGATCACCACCAGTTCGTCGCGATGGATATTGACCGCGGTGAGCCGTTTGTCGTCCACCGGAATGGATACCACGCCAAAGTCCACCGAGTTATCGATGATTGATTCCAGGATCTTGGCCCGCTCCATACGGCTGATCTGAACGCCCACACTGGGATACAGCTTCTTAAAATGGGCAAAAACTTCCGGCAGGATATGCAGGCATGTGGCCTCATTGGCGCCCACCACGATCTCACCCCGAGGCACGCGTTCCATTTCCGCCATGGCGCTGATGACGTTCTTTCGCGCCTCAACAGCGTCTTCAGCATATCGCTGAAACACCTTGCCTGCCGCCGTAACAGCTACCTTGCCTCCGCTGCGGTCAAACAACCGGGCGCCCACTTCTTCTTCCAACGCGCGAATCTGGGACGAAATGGCCGGCTGCGTGCGGAAACGCTTCTCCGCCGCGCGGGAAAAGCTGCAGTGTCCAGCAACTTCAAGGAACGTTTCCAGTTGATCGAAATCCATGGGGATGGTGTCTATTGTAGTGGGTTTTTCCCTAAAATCTCGGGGCCTCTTTCTGAAATCTCGAGCGTAGCGAGAGATCCCTATAGACTTGAGGAATGATGGCACGATTACGAGGTCGTCGGCGCTTAGTGCATCGTGGCGATAGGGACCTCTCGCTACGCTCGGGGTTTCAGAAAAAGCTGACGTTCAGGGCTTCGGAAGAAATATGAAAGCAGTACTCTGCGAACAATACGGCGGTCCCGAAGTCCTGCAACTCGAAGACGTTGCCGTCCCCAAACCCGGCCCAAACGGAGTACTGGTCCGGGTCCACGCCACCAGCGTGAATCCGATTGACTGGAGACTCCGGCAAGGCATGCTGCGGGCGATCATGCCGGTGATTTTTCCGGTGATCTGGGGCACGGACTGCTCAGGGGTCGTCGAAGAAGTCGGCAGCGCGGTGACTTTGTTCAAGCCTGGAGACGAAGTTTACGGCTTCAAAGATGGACGAGTCGCCAAGACGTATCGCGGCACGTACTCGGAGTTCGCAGTCTTGCCGGAAAGCGCGTTGGCACGAAAGCCTGCCAGCCTCAGCCATGAAGAAGCAGCTTCTGTGCCACTGGCTGCGCTCACAGCATGGCAAGCTTTGGTCATACGGGGAAGACTGAAGCGTGGTGATCGCGTGCTGGTCCACGCCGGGGCCGGTGGGGTGGGAATCTTCGCTATTCAAATCGCCAAAGCATTTGGAGCTTACATAGCTGCCACGGCCAGTGAGCGCAATCAGGATTTTTTGCGCGAGATGGGCGCCGACGTGGCAATCGATTATCAGCATGACCGGTTGCCAGACAAAATCTCCGGCTGCGACCTGGTGCTGGATGGCGTTGGAGAAAGTGTCTGGGCCAGCTCACTGTCGGTCATGAAACGCGGAGGCAAGATGATGACGCTGCTGGCGCCCATCCCTCGCGACGGTGTCGGCAAGCTGCGGTTCTACGGCCGCGCCGCGAGTCACATGGCCGTCTGGACTGTTCGCGCGACGCTCGGTGGGAAGAGAATACTGCTTACCCAGGGAAAGCCCCTCGGTGGCGAGTTGGAGAAAATCAGCTCCCTGATTGAAGCCGGGAAGGTGCGCACGGTGATTGAACAGACGTTCTCCCTGGAAGAGATTGCCGCAGCCCACCGCTTGAGCGAGACTGGGCACGTGAGAGGGAAGCTAGTGGTGAGAGTGTCCCGATAGCAATTATTTCTCTGCGTCCTTTGCGTCCTCTGCGGTAAGATTTTTCTGCCCCGGCTATCTTCGTGGCGATGTGCAATTCTGGAGGGAGTGTTAGCGATGGCAAATAAGCAAACGATTCCCCGACCTGAAGTTCCAGCGAGCATCGAAGCGCCCGTGGGTGAAGAAGTTGTTCTGCATGTTCGCGCTTCGGGTTGGCAGGTATATGTTTGTCAGGCGGGAACGGAACAGAAGCCGGCCTGGACACTCAAAGGGCCGCTGGCGGAGCTCCACGATACGGATGGCAAACTCATCGGCACTCACTATGCTGGTCCCACGTGGAAACACCAGGATGGCAGCGAGGTCAAAGGCAAGCTGGTCAGCAAGGCTGACGCGCCCGACGCAAATGCCATCTCCTGGCTCTTGCTGACGGTTACAGGGCATGCCGGCAACGGCATCCTCAGCACTGTGACATCAATCCAGCGAATCAGCACCGAGGGCGGTCAGCCGCCGCAGGGTGGCTGCGATGGCTCCAAGCTGGCTGCGGAAACCAGCGTCCCGTATTCTGCGGATTATTACTTCTATGCTCCGGCGCGGTAGGCTGAGCGGACAGCAATACGCTACGATTTAGGCGGCGGCTCAATGCGATCGTGAAATTTGGAAAAGAGGGCTTCAGCGGCTTCGACCAGACTGCTCTCTCTGGCCTTCAGTTTCACGGCGTAGTGCGGCCGGTGGGACGCTGTCCAGATTGGCTTCATCGTTTTGCGGTCGTACGCCACGAGTTTCACCGGTTCGGTGAAATTGTTCCTGGATGTTGGCGTTGGCTGGTCGGGTGTGCGTTGTCGCTGTGGGTAATCCCGGATCGGGCTCGCGACTGCCATGTCCGGGACCTCTCTAGGCGACGTCACTTCCAAAATAATGTCGGCTTTTTCCGGAGCGTCAACCAGAGTAAAGCGCTCCCATCCCTCCATGTTGGTAGTAATCACGTTAAAGGGGATTGCGCTGCCGCCTTCCTGTTTCAGAAACACAGTCTTTGCCGTTTTGAACGGATCGGGAGCCGGAGGCACGTCTGGTGTTTTCTTTTGCTGGGCGCTCGCGATGGTAATTCCCGCGACCAGCAGGATTGCCACGCTCGTGATGATCGGCCATGCTGACGTGCGGCGCATTGCCTGCCTCCAGAACTTCACTCATGATATCCTAAAGATACTGCTGTGTTCCCGCCTTGCCGGAATTTTCATGCAGTCCCCTTTAAGAAAATCATGATTTCAGTAAGCAATGTTTCCATGCGCTACGGCGCCAAAATACTGTTCGAAGAAGTCGTCACGGCGTTTACGCCGGGGAAGCGCTATGGCCTGACGGGCCCGAATGGCTCCGGTAAATCGACCTTCATGAAACTGCTCTCAGGCGAGTTGGAGCCGCAGAAGGGCAATGTGGTGCGTCCGCGAAAGCTGAGCTGCCTGAGCCAGGACCAGTTTGCTTTTGATGCCTATCGCGTCGTCGATACCGTCATGATGGGCAACAAGCGGCTCTGGGCGGCGCTGGAAGAGCGCGACCGCATTTATGAGAAGCCAGAGATGTCCAACGAAGACGGCATGCGCCTGGGCGAGTTGGAGGGCATCGTCGGCGAAGAAGACGGCTACTCTGCTGAGAGCGACGCTGCCGTCCTGCTGCAAGGCCTGGACATTCCCGACGAAGTGCATCAACGCAAGATGAGCGAGCTACAGGGCGGCCAGAAAGTCCGCGTACTGCTGGCGCAGGCGTTGTTCGGACATCCACAGGCGTTGCTGCTCGATGAGCCTACGAACCACCTTGATCTCGACTCGATTCACTGGCTGCAGGAATTTCTGAATCGCTACGACGGCGTGCTGATTACCATTTCGCACGATCGCCACTTCCTCAACAGCATTTGCACGCACATCGCGGACATTGATTACGAAACCATCATCACCTACACCGGCGGTTACGACGACATGGTGATGGCCAAAACGCAAATCCGTTCGCAGATTGAATCACAAAACGCGCAACGAGAAAAGAAAATTGACCAACTCAACGAATTCATCGCGCGCTTTTCCGCCGGTACGCGGTCCAGCCAGGTGCAGTCACGGCGCAAGGAAGTGGAACGCCTGCAAGTTACAGAACTGGCCCGGTCGAATATCCAACGGCCGTTCATCAAGTTCGAAATGAAGCGGCCCTCGGGAAAACATATTCTGGAACTCGAAGGCGTGACCAAGGCCTACGACGACAAAGAGGTCATCAAGAGTTTCACCGCCAGCGTAACCCGTGGTGAAAAGATCGCGCTCATGGGCCGCAACGGCGCCGGCAAAACGACGCTGCTGAACGCTCTGCTCTCGACTTCGCCCAACACGCCGGAAGCGGAACTGCGCCAGACCACCGGCTATGACGGTCCGCTGATTGACTCAGGAAAAGTGCTTTGGGGACACGAGGCTGCGATCGGATATTTCCCTCAGGACCATCGCAGCCTGATTGAAAAAGGCATGACGATCCTCGAATGGATTTACCAGTGGGACCCCTCGGTCTCGAATGAAGAAATACGCGGGCTACTGGGACAAATGTTGTTCGCCCGTGATGAGGCCAACAAGAAGACCGACGTTCTCTCCGGCGGCGAAGCGGCGCGCATTCTGTTTTGCAAGCTCATGCTGCAAAAGCCGAATGTGCTGGTGCTAGACGAGCCGACGAACCACTTGGACCTCGAAACCATCAATGCGCTTAACATCGCGCTGCAGCGGTATCAGGGAACTGTATTCCTGGTCACGCACGATCACGATCTGGTAGACGAGGTCGCCACGCGGATATGGCATTTCGACGACCACAAGCTCGAGGATTTCAAAGGAACGTACGAGGACTATCAAACGGTCCGCGTATAGAGTCGAAGAACGGCGCTGTTAGGTTTGTATCAGGGCATCGGCTTGAAGCCGTGCCGTACGGCGTGGATATGATCGGACTTTAGCCCCTGCATGCTGTGAGGTTCTTGCGGAAATGCCGCCTCGAGATAAATCTAGGTTTTATTGCGTGTTTTTTCGTCGCTACCGTACATGAGAAAAACAAGAGGCGCGCAGGGCTAAAGCCCCATAGGTTCTTGTGCGACCTAACGGCACGGTTGAAGCCGATGCCCTGATACAAAACTCACGCGTCTCAAGAACGTAGTCGCACAGTTCCAGTTTGCAGAGGGCCCTGGCGGCCCCCCTGACGAATGGTTCGTCCGTTCGTCTAGAACACATTCCACAAAAACTGGTTATAGACTTCGTGATGGAACTGCACTTCGGGCGCCTTCACGAACGTTCCCAGCAGGCGCGGACAGCGGTCGGCGGACGCCTGTTTCAGGTCGCCGTAGCGGCCCTTTACGTCATCACCTAAAAGTTTGGTCGTCCATTTCGATTTGCGGAAGTTTTCTAGAGCGGTGTAAATGTTGTCCGGCAGGTAGCGCTCCGCCTGGCGCAGGTTTTTGATCTGCGACGTCTCACCTTGCAGGCCGGTCTTGAAAATCGAATACAGCACCATGTAGGGATTCGCGTCCGGCGCGACCGAGCGCACTTCCACGCGCATGCTCTTTTCGTTGCCGATGGGAACGCGGATCATGGAGCCGCGGTCCGTGGCTGAGGCCTTGATCTGGTTCGGCGCTTCAAAGTGCGGGTCGAGCCGGCGATACGCATTGACGCTGGCATTCAGCAGCAGGCAAAGATCATTGCCGTGCGTAAGGATGCGGTCGATGAACTGCCATCCGAGTTTGCTGAGTTTTTCCTGGCCTTTCGCGTCCCAGAACAGGTTCTTGCCGCCTTTGCTGATGGACACATTGGTATGCATGCCGTTACCGTTTACGCCCACCACTGGCTTGGGCAGGAAACTCGCCGTGAGGCCCATATGCGTGGCGACTTGACGACAGATCAGTTTGTACAACTGAATCTGGTCGGCGGCCGCTACGACTTCGCCGTAGCCGTAATTGATTTCAAATTGTGACGGCGCAACTTCCGGGTGGTCTTTCTCGTTCTGGAAACCCATGGCGCGCTGCACTTCAGCGCAGGTATCAATGAAGCCGCGCAACGGGTCGCCCGGCAACGAGTGGTAGTAACCGCCGGTGTTGACGTATTCAAATTTTCCGGTCTCGTGGTACGTGCGCTCAGCGTCCGCACCTTTGAAGACGAAGCCTTCAATCTCATTGGCGGCATTCAGCGTGTAGCCTTCCTGCTTGTGCAGGCCTTCGGCAAAACTTTTCAGGATCCCGCGGATGTCGGCGCTGTAGCGTGTGCCGCCCTTGTCGATAACTTCGCCAAATACCAGCACTTTGCCGGAGCCGAACACATCCGCTGGCCCCCAGTAGAACGCGCTCCAATCCAGCGCCAGGCGCAGGTCGCTCTCGCGCTGCGCGGTGAAGCCGCGGATGGAAGAGCCGTCAAAGGTGAGATTGTCCCAGCTCTTGATGAGAAACTTTTTGTCGTAGTCGAGCATGTGCAGGCGGCCTTCCAGATCGCTGAAGAGCACGGTGACCGCCTTGATGCGGTTCTCGTCGGCCAAGTACTGAATGCGCTCTTCTTGTATCTGGTGTGCCGGTACCCGGTTCTTGCGCTGCTCTTTGGCATGTAAATTCAAATCTTCCAGCTCTTCATACGAGAGCGTCAGGAAATTACGCAGTTCGGTTGGCATGGATCTCCTTAAAGGTGAAATGAATTTTTTGACCAAGCTGGGAAATTGCAAAACTCTTGGCTACAACTTTAATCTATCGCAGAACTCTTCCGCCAGCTTATCAAACGAGTTAATGCCCTCGATCAAAAACTTTTATAGGGCTGGAGCGTTGATTACAATGGCCCGCATGGACTCAACGGCCCACAACTCCTTTGCCGATCGCTTGTGTGAGACCCGGGACATCTTCGTGGCCAGCGTGCAGGGTGTTTCTGAAGAGCAAAGCCGCTTCAAGCCCGCGCCAGACCGCTGGTCCATCCAGGGTTGCGTAGAACACCTTGCTTTGGCGGAACATGGACTGCTGCACCAGATCATCGACAACTCCACGCCCGCGGAAGCGCCCGGCAGCCGGGACAAAGAGACGGCAATTCTGAACAGCGACGGCGGTGATCGCAAAGAAAAATTTATGGCTCCGGAGCGCGCGCATCCCACGGGACGCTTTGGCAGCCTGGAAGAAGCTGTCCGGCAATTTACCGCGGCCCGCGAGCGGACCATCGCTTACGTCGCATCGTGCGATGATTTACACATGTGTTCTACTGTCCATCCACTGCTGGGGACAATGCGTTGCTCGGAAATGCTGGCGTTCATCGTGGTCCATCCGCTACGCCACGCGGAGCAGATTCGTGAAATCAAGCGGAGCGCCGGATATCCTGCGGCATAGCGGAAGCGCAGGCGTTGTTAGATACTTCTTGGAAAAAAAGGAAACATGAGCTTCGAGAGATGGCAACGATCTGGCCGGTATTGGAGTACCGTCCCGCGAAGCACGGATGTGATTCTCCTCACGGGAGTCTTCTGCATGTTCACTTCCATGGGTCTTGCCTTTGGCATGATGTCCGTCGTGCAGACACCGGTCCCGTGGGCCCTCGGTTTCGCTGCGATTTCCGGTGTGACCGCGAGCGCCTACGCCTATCTTGGGTTTCGCGCCCTATGGAAGTGGATGATGTTGCTGATGCCTGTGCAGTTTATAGGCATGACAATGTTTGCTGGCCTCATGGGGCGGCACGTTAATCCGCTGTCGGCTTCGGCAGCGGATTACGCGGAATTGCAGCTTCGTCTTAAGATCGAGGGGTTTCTGACTGTCCCGCTCATCGTGGCTGCGTACGTTCTGGTTGTCGTCTTCATTCGCAAGGAAGGAGGGCGCTTTTTCGGGCAGATGGCCGAGGTCCGGCTGGCCACCGAAGTGCACAAGGCCCTGGTGCCCGTGATTTCGCGTAGAGTCGGAAATTTCGAAATCTATGGCGCATCCATGCCCAACGGACAGATGGGCGGCGACCTGGTGGACGTTGTGCAAAATGATGACGAAGACAAAAACCAGTGGATGGCTTATGTGGCTGACGTTTGTGGCCATGGCGTGTCTGCGGGAATGGTCATGGCCATGGTAAAGAGCGCTACACGCATGGGATCAGTTGCGGGAGCGCCCGTGCGTGGTTTGCTCACAGATCTGAACCGCGTGCTGGCAGGAGTGTCTGCTCCGAATATGTTCGTGACTTTCGCTTGTATTGCCGGCGATTCCGGTTCCACGGTCAACTTTTCACTGGCAGGACATCTGCCGGTTTTGCACTACAGCAAGGATTCGGGCACGGTGCAAGAGCATAGCGTTGCCAATCTGCCGCTTGCGATCTCGCCGGAAACCCAGTTTGAGACATCTACGATTGATTGCAAAGATGGCGACATACTGGCCATAGTTACGGACGGCCTAACTGAAGCTGCTGACAAAAATGGACACGAAGTTGGCCTGGAGCCGCTCAAGGCCGTCTTGCAGGAGTGGTGCCAAGCACCACTCCCGGAGCTGATGACCGCGCTGCGGGGCAAAGCTCTGCAACAGGGAAAACAGGTGGACGACCAAACGGTGCTCCTGGTTCGTCGTAGCGCGCGGCAAAACTAAACAAACCGAGCTTACGGAATCAGCAACAGCTTGCCGGTTGTCTTGCGTGCTTCCAGGTCGCGATGCGCCTGCTGCGCGTCTTCCAGTTTGTAAGCCTGGTGAATACGTAACTTGAGCTTGCCGCCGGCGATCATGCCAAGAACGGCACCCGCTCTCTGTTCCAGTTCTTCCCGGGTTGCGATGTAGTGCCCGAGAGACGGACGCGTAAGAAACAACGATCCGCTCTGCGTAAGTTTCATGGGATCAAAGGGAGCGACTGGGCCGCTGGAGCCGCCGAAGAGCACGAGGTATCCGCGAGGGCGAAGCACTTTGAAGTCTTTCTCAAACGTGGTTTTGCCCACGCCGTCATAGACCACGTGGACACCTTTTCCGTCGGTGAGGCGTCTGGTTTCAGTCTCAAAATCCTGGTCGTTGTAGAGAATCACTTCATCGGCGCCGGCTTCGCTCGCCAGCTTGGCCTTCTCAGCCGAACCAGCGGTGCCGATGACGCGGGCGCCAATGTTCTTGGCCATTTGCACGAGAAGAAGTCCCATGCCGCCAGCCGCGGCGTGAATCAGCGCGGTCTCGCCCTTTTTGAGCGGATAGCTGCCGTAGAGAAGATAATGCGCCGTCATGCCCTGAAGCATCGCGGCTGCGGCCTGACGATCGTCCACACCGGAGGGAACTTTCACCAGACGGTCCGCCGGTATGACGGCGTATTCCGCATAGCTGCCAAGAACGCCGGTGTAAGCCACGTGGTCACCGACTTTCAGCAATTTCACTTCGCTGCCAATCTCAGTGACTACGCCAGCGGCTTCCTGGCCGTCGACGAACGGCAGCGGCGCCGGGTAACGGCCTTCGCGGAAATAGACGTCAATAAAGTTCACGCCAATGGCGGAAATCTTTACCAGGGCTTCATTCGGTTTAGGCGTGGGGGCCGGTATATCAACCAGCGTAAGGACTTCAGGTCCCCCGGTCTTGGCAACTTGTATGGCTTTCATCGCAACTTAAGATGCCATGCCAGGCCCGTCGGGTGCAAATTGAATTTGCCGGCCGCGGAGTTGTGGTAGAGTCGTGGCGAATGGAGGGAAGCCATGAGCGCAGGAAACAAAGCAATCATTCATCGGTGGTTTGAAGAAGTGTGGAACCAGGGACGCGAAGAGACCATTGACGAGTTGCTTACCCCCGACGCAATTATATTTGGTCTCGGCGAGAGTGACGCCGTGGTCCATGGCCCGGCAGAGTTCAAGCCATTTTTCCGCAATTTGCGGTCGGCATTTCCCGACCTTCACATACGGATCGAAGACACCATTGCCGAAGGCAACCGCGTCGTGGTTCGCGTAGTGCTTGAAGGTACACACCACGGCAATGGAATCGGCGTTCCGGCGACCGGAAGAAAGGTCCAGGTCGGCGGACTCGTGGTGGTCGAAGTCGCACAGGGAAAATTAGTTGCAGGCTGGAACATCTGGGACCAGCAGGGAATGCTGCGCCAAATCGGCGCTGTTCCCACCCGGCTGACAGATCGCTTTCTGACCCCGCGCGACTGACACGCGGCGGGGATTGGCCACCCTTAGTCTCGAGCCTGGCAACGTTCCCCAGCCGAGGTGCCTCCACCTCAGCAAGCCAAAACCGGGCTTGCCGAGGACCCCGGTGGCTGGGCCACACGATTCTCATCCAGGCGAAATCCCTCGGGTAGCAAAGGTTTCAGTGTTACCATGCCCGTGTGGCACCGGCGCCCTCGCCGGTGTCTTTATTCTCAAGGTTACTCCGCCAGGAACGCGGTAGTTTCTTTCAAAAATAGCTCCAACTGATCATGATGTACCCAGTGACCAGCATTGGGCACCGTAACGAGCCGGCAATTCTTGATGGCCGTCACCCGCGGATCGTCTGCGGGGACAGGAGCAAAACTTTCCTCGCCCCAGAACAGCAGCGTTGGCGACGTAATCTGGCCGAACAGTTCCGCCACGTCTTCCATGTGATGGCCATATGGCCCAATGGCGCGCACGTAATTGTCAAACTTCCATACGCGCGAGCCGTCAGAGTCAAAGTTAGTGCCGTGGCGCGTGAGATGACGCGCAACTTCGTCGGAGAGATGCGGGTTCTTCTCTTGCATGCGCTTCATGGCTTCTTCGAGGCTTGAGTAATTCTTGGGTTGGCGCTTCTCCAGGCCGCGCACGTCCTCAATCCACCGGCGCAAGCGCTGTGACGCTGGGCCGTGCACTCGATGTTGTGGCGGAAAGCCCACGCCTTCAATCGACACCGCTCTACGCACGCGATCGGGATACACGCCCGCATAGTGCAGCACAATCATTCCGCCGAGGGAGTGCCCCACGAGGCGTATGGGGAAGTCGTCAATGATGTCCAGCAGCGCCGAGAGATCCAGAACATGCTCCGCAATGCTGTACATCGCTCCGGGCGCCCATGCGCTGTTCCCATGACCGCGCAGATCAAGAGCGTAAACGTGGTAGTGCTCACGCAACGACCGCGCAACCCAGTCCCAGTTGCGCGCGTGGTCCAGACCTCCGTGAACCAGAACGAGGGCGGGCTTGTTGTCTGTGCCGTAATCCCAGAACTGGAGCTTCAGGCGGTCGGAATAGAAAAAATGTGAAATGGGTTCCAAGGCAGCCTTTCAATGATGAACGATGAGTGATTCTCTCCAGCATTCGATGAGTTCGTCAACCCGGAAGCTGCAAATTTGTGCTGTGCGCTCTCTTCACGCTATTCCGCGGTAAAATTCCAAGTCATCACTTCCGCCCTGCGTGAGGAAAGGAAAGAGTGCCCAGCTTTGCCAAACTGCTGCTTGCTTTGGACCGCGCGGCCGCCGGTCTGCGGCAACGGGAAATTCAGGTCGATGAGCACCGAATCGTGTATGCCGAAGGCGGGCGTGGCGAGACTGTGTTGCTGCTGCACGGGTTTGGCTCCAACCAAGGCTCCTGGAACCGGGTGGCCAAGACCCTGACGAAGACTTACCGCGTAATCGCGCCGGACTTGCCCGGTTGGGGTTCGAGCACGCGCATTGCGACTGCGTCGTATGCCTCTCCTGATCAAGTCGAGCGTGTGCATCGCATGGTTCAGGAACTAAAGCTTGAGCGCTTCCACCTCGTCGGGCATTCGATGGGAGGCGGCATCGCGGCGCGCTACGCTGCCCGATATCCTGATGAAGTTCTAACGCTGGGTCTAGTCGCAGCTCGTGGAATCATTGAGCCCCATGAGAGCGAGCTGCGGCGCTCCGTGACTCGGGGCGACGCGAATTGGCTACTGGTGTCGTCGCCGCACGACTTTCAAATCCTGCTGGAGCATTTATTTGTGAGGCGTCCGCATGCGCCTCGCGTCGTGATCAAATACCTGGAGCGCGATGCCATCAGCAAGTGCGAGCAAAACCGCAGAATCTTTGACGACTTGCAGGGCGACGATCCGCCGTTGCTTGACCTGCTACCGCAAATCAAAGCGCCGGCACTTGTTATTTGGGGTGACAAAGACCGGCTGATTGACGTATCGGCAGCCGAGGTATTCAAGACCACGATCAAGCGCGCACAAGCGCTGATCTTGCCCAACTGCGGGCATATGCCAATTATTGAACGTGCGCGTGAATGCGCCGAAACCTACATGGCGTTTCTACGCGAGCAGGCAATGGCGCGGAGCTAAAAAGGAGACATAAACAATCATGACGATCGCGAACTGGATTGCTTCTGCGGCAGCGTTGACGTTGACCATCGCAAGTGTTGTAGCAGGGCAGACGAAAGAATCAGTAGAATCGGAGACCGCTCCGCCGAAATTGCTTGTATTGGTATATCAGAGATTTTCGTTCGACAAAGGAAGCGACCGCGACAAATGGGAAATCGCCGCGGCGCGCGCTTGCCAAAAGCTGGCGGTTCCGAATTCGTGGATCGTGCTTGAATCGGTTACCGGCGAGCCGGAAATGCTGTCGTTCGATCCGTTCGATTCGTTTGCGCAATTGGAAAAACCTCTTGCCGAGTGGGGAACGATCTACGCGACTCACCCGGAGCTAGGACGACTGCAAGCGCAGATTAACGCTGCTCTGGCGAGCCAGCGGACGGTGATCGCCGTGCGACGAGACGACTTGAGCTACCGTGCGAATCGCATTGACCTATCGAAGGCCCGGTTCTTGCGCGTTCTCGAAGTGCGGCTGCATCCTGGCCGCGAGAACGAGTTCGCCGAAGCGTTTCAGAAGCTCAGCGCGGCTTACGAAAAAACGGAATCGGATTTGCCGTGGGTGGTGTATCAGGTGAATCTAGGGATGCCTTCGCCCACGTTCCTGGCTTTCGTGCCAATGAAAGCTCTGGGACAGAACGATGATTTGCTGAAGAGGCGCGAAAGTTTGCACGCAGCGGAAGGCGAAGCTGCGGAACGCATGCAACAGATCGCGCGCGAAGCGTACGCCAGGACGGAGAGCAATCTTTATTCCATCAACCCCGAAAAATCACACGTATCCAAAGAGTTTGCGGCTGGCGATCCGGAGTTCTGGATGCCCAAGCCGCAGGTAACCGCTAAACCCGAGAGGAAAAAGTCCAGAAATTCAAAGGGCACAGACATCAAGCCAAGAAAGTAGCTGCAAACGGCGGATACCTATTTACGTCCATCGGCTCGTTAACATGGCTGTGGTATTGCCACCTAAAGAGTTTTCGAAAAGTGTTGCCGCCGCGTTTCCCACTCATGGCTGGAAAACATCTGCGGACCCACTTCAATCAGTCGTGGAAGCATGTTGAAAACTGAAACTGGGCTCCACAACTTTCCCTGGCGTGTGCGAAAGTCTCGCTGGTTCAGCTCTTGCGCCACCTTGGAGAATGGGCTGTCCTGGACTAGAAGCTCCATCATCAACATCAGGACCTGTTTTTCCATGGGATCTTCTTCCAGGCCAATGCAATCCGCCGCGACGCGGAGGCCAAAAGGCACGTCCTCGCCAGTTTCCGGCTCCGACCCCTCGCCATTGATCTGCCGGCGCCATTCGAGGGCCACCAGCCGCCATCCGGCTGCGGTTTTCTCCTGCACGTGCTCGATATCCAGGGGACCCGCCAGCAGTTCGCGCATGCGCTCCACTCTTGCCATTGATCCACCTCCGCGGATTTCACCTGCTTTTGCACGTAGTCTAATTGCAAACTTCCTGCCAAAGGCACGGCCAGGCTAAGTAGCTGAAAATCAAGCGGATAGAAGACTTGGGTTGCGGGTCGGGAATGCTGCCGTTGCCCGATTGTGGGACAACCACGTTCGAAACCGGACAGTGCTAGACGCAAAAAACCCGCCAGAACGGCGGGCTCTTAAGAAACGATTTGAACTTACAAATACCGTTGCGGCGAAATGCCTTCCGTGACGGCTGGAATCGGCTGCACGGTTTCTTCCGCGATCTCCGGCAGTGGACGCTCCAGCGCGATCTTCAGCACCTGGTCCATGTTGTCCACCAGATGGATTTTCATCTTGCCACGAATATTTTCAGGGACTTCGGGCAGGTCTTTTTCGTTTTCCTTGGGGATGATGGCTTCTGTAATGCCGGCACGCAACGCCGCCAGAAGTTTTTCCTTCAATCCGCCGATGGGCAATACCTTGCCGCGCAACGTGATTTCGCCGGTCATGGCGATGTCACGGCGCACAGGAATCTTGCTCAGCGCGCTGGAGATGGCCGTGGCCATGGTGATGCCGGCCGACGGTCCGTCTTTGGGAATGGCGCCTTCCGGTACGTGGATGTGAATGTCCACGTTGCGGTAGAAATCCCGTGGTATGCCCAGCCGTGCGGCGCGTGAGCGCACGTACGACATGGCGGCTTGTGCGGACTCCTGCATTACGTCGCCGAGTTTGCCGGTGAGCGTGAGCTTGCCTTTACCGTCGACGATTGCCACTTCGGTGCTCAGGATCGAGCCGCCAACTTCGGTCCAGGCCAGCCCGGTGACCAATCCAACTTCACTCTTCTCGTGTACCAGCGTGTCGCGGTACTTGGTTACACCCAGATACTCGCCTAGGTTTTCCGCGGTCAGAGTGACGCCGAAGGACTGGCCTTCTTTGACTACCTTGCGGGCGACCTTACGACACAGGTTTCCAATCTCGCGTTCCAGGTTGCGTACGCCGGCTTCCCGCGTGTACGAGCGGATGATTTCCGCAATGGCATTGTCAGCAAACACAATTTGCTTTTCTGACAGGCCGGCGGCTTCGCGCTGCTTGCGTACCAGGAACTGCTTGGCGATCTCCATTTTTTCGAGCTCGGTGTAGCCGTGCAGCCGCAGTACTTCCATGCGGTCTTGTAGCGCCGGAGGAATACTGTGCAGCACGTTCGAAGTGGCCACGAAAAACACCTGGGACAGGTCGTACTCCACGTCGAGGTAGTGGTCCTGGAACATAAAATTCTGTTCCGGATCAAGCACCTCAAGCAGGGCGGACGACGGGTCGCCGCGGAAGTCAGACGCCATCTTGTCAATTTCATCCAGCATGAAGACCGGGTTCTTGGTGCCCGCCTTCTTCATCATCTGGATAATCTGGCCGGGCAGTGCGCCAATGTAGGTACGTCGATGACCGCGGATTTCCGCTTCATCGCGCACGCCTCCCAGAGACAGGCGCACAAACTTTCTCCCGGTGGCCCTGGCAATGGACATGCCGAGCGAAGTCTTGCCCACGCCCGGAGGGCCGACAAAGCACAGAATCGATCCCTTGGGATTCTTCACCAACTGGCGAACGGCGAGGAACTCCAGAATGCGTTCTTTGATTTTTTCCAGACCGTAGTGGTCCTGGTTGAGAATTTTTTCCGCGTGCTCGATGTTGCGGATCTCTTTGGATTTCTTCTTCCACGGCACCGCCAGCAGCCAGTCCAGATAATTGCGCGAAACAGTGGACTCGGCCGACATGGGCGGCATGGCTTCCAGTTTCTTCAGTTCCTGGATGGCTTTCTCGTGGACTTCCTTGGTCATGCCCGCGGTGTCGATCTTCTTTTTCAGTTCGTCGAATTCGCTCTTCTCGCCGCG
>PLJN01000018.1 GCA_003140235.1 Acidobacteriaceae bacterium | reverse complement strand
GGATGCTCGTGGGCGCCCCACTCATGGAGGCATAGCAAGACAGTTCCATCTGAATCGAGGATTTGCCCAAAGTAATCATGGGCAGGAAGGGTAGCCGGCTGACCGAACAGCGCCTGGTACCATTTTAAGCTGCCCGGCACGTCGCCTACTCCTATGATCGTCCACGTGCGCTTCATCGGATCCCCCTCTGCGGACTAATTCTTGTTTAGACCGACCTGGATACAACCGGTCATGGACGGCCTAAAACGAAGTCGTCGCCGACAACCCATTGGAGCAAAAGGTGGGCGAGATCGGCCGTTGCCTCACATCGCGATTTCCTTCCGGGCCGTTAGCGTCGATAAGTGCTGACTGTCCCCTTTCTCCGATCGCGATATTTTAACGCGTATCCTGACGATGAGGCCGTTAATGATGCGCCTTGTCCAACTCTTTGCACTCAGGCCGGTGAAAAGTAATCCACACAGAGCTGTATTGATTCGTGTTGCCGTACCTGGTGATGTTAACTCGTTCGTAATCCTCGGAAACACCAGAACACTCCGCGCATGGATCCACGGCCAGCTCCATCGCAGATTTTTCGCTTCCATTGGACGCGGAGTTCTCTGGCTTCACAAGCTTGAAACATGTGATGTCTAGAAAAGTGCCGTGCTTGTATTCACCTCGAACGTCTTGGGGCGCGAGTTCATCCAGGACGCCGTTCAACTGCGTATCGGTGATTCCGCCATCGACGTCCGATGCAATGTCTGCCGTGCAAAGGTTGCCATTCGAAGCGAATGACGCAGTGATCGTCAGGTTTCGCGACGTTCGATAAACCTCGCTCACAGGGTGGCCGTAGAGCCCTGCAACCGTGTCTCGGTTCTGGATTCTCGCGGGTATCCCCGATTTTGAGGAACTCGACTGTACCACTGCCAGGAACATAATAAAGGCGGACATGCCGAATGAAACGATGCGACTCATGCGAAGTAGTTTATGCCGCAGCCGATGGAATTTCCAGATTGTTGACGAAGCGGGGGAGAAGGGGACAGCCAGATCAAAGCCGCTCTTTTCGCGCGCCAGTTCGCTCTGCTCGGACCAGTTGTCCCAGGTTTCATCTTTCAGCGCGTAGGCAAAGCTGGCCATCTTGAGCCGGCCATTCAGAAAAACAAACAAACAGCCCCAGGCGCCGATCATCGGAGATCAACTGGCGGACCGAATACCGCTGCCAGCCATCATTCGCTCCCAGATTATCGCGATTGAGTGATGCCGTGGCGGCAACGAACTCTTCTTATGGCATCAGGGGACGCAGGTCGAGAGCCAGGTCAGGAAAATGGACCCGTCCGGTTGCAAGATCAATGGCAAAAGGGGCAGTCATGGGCGCAAGTGACAGGAAGCAGTCTAACAGCGCGTGCGCTGTGCGCGCTGACCAATGGTCTGTGCCAGGGCATGACTCTCCATTGCAGTAGCAGCAGACAAGGGATCGCGAGTCATCGCGAACATGTCAACATTGATAATTGATACAGACTTCCCATGCTGAATACCGGCCGATTCACTCGACAAAATGTTCGGGTACGCTCGGCCGGGTCAAGAAAAATACCCGGCCGCTCAACTGTAGCTGGCACACCACCTCCCCGATGACGAGAACAGTAGACGCTGCTTCCACGGAGCGGGAGGTCTGAACCCAAACACCATTCAGTTATGGATTAATTTTTACCTCACCTTGCATCCTGCCATGGTAGATACAGCCATACTTTCCCTGCCACTTCGGGTCGGTGAACGTGACGGACTTGTTTTCGCCTTTCTTTATGTCGCCTGTATTCCACGCATAAGGCGGTTTTACCGGGAATGGCGACGTGGCCGTGTGAATCATACCGTCCTCGTTTGTCCATGTGACAGTATCGCCTTTGCTGATCGTTACGGTTGAGGGAGCATATTGCATGCCTTTGATCACTACTTTGTGGTCCACGGATGTTCCTCCTTCGCAATTAATTGTTGAGCTACTGATAACGCAAGAGCTTCAGTACACAAGGTCTGAAAATAGTCTAGTTGACCTGCTCACAAACTACTCCAAATTCTAGACTTCCTCAAGAGGTTTCTTGTTAAGCCCGGGTGGTCCGCCTTTTCTGTCCCCTCCCCACCAACTAAAAAAGTGACACTTTAATCGAGGTAAGAGATGTGACATCTTAATTGTGGTACAACAGCGCAAAGAAACGACCACATATAACCCATTGAAAACGCAGACAATTTAGCCATTGACGAATGCCTGCGGGGACCAAAACGGTGATATTTTCCCTGTATTTCTCCCTGTTAACGGGAATTTAGGGCCTGCATTTTTCCCTGTTAATTAGCGGTAAGGCCTTGTTACTGGTTGGTGAGCTCGACCAGTGCAGCCAGCTTGGCACGGGCGGCGCCGGAATCGATGGACTTGACGACCAAGGGCATGGCTTCTACAAGCGAGTCTGCTTTACCGGCGGCGACGAGCGCGGCTGCGGCGTTCATCAGGACGATATCGCGGCGGGCGGATTTTTCTCCCGCCAGAACGGCCTGGATGATTTCTGCATTGACCTTGGTGTCACCACCGGTGATGGCGCTCAGCGGGGCGGTGTTGAGTCCGAACTGCTGCGGCGTGACTTCATAAACGCGCACCCACTCGCCGCGGACTTCGCCGATGCGCGTGGGGCCGGTGATGGTGATCTCGTCCAAACCATCAGCACCGTGGACGACCAGGGCGCGCTTCAATCCCAGCATCTTGAGGGCCTGGGCCAGCTTCTCCACCAAGTCCGCCGAATAGACGCCAACGACCTGGGCCGAAGCATGGGCCGGGTTGGTGAGCGGTCCAAGAAGGTTAAAGATACTGCGCAACGGACGCAGCTCACGGCGGGCGGCTTGCACATGCCGGGTGGCCGTATGAATGGCCGGAGCGAGCATGAAAGCAAATCCGACCTGGCGCAGGCACTCAGCAATGCGGTCTGGCGGAAGATGAATCTTCACGCCCAAAGTTTCCATCACATCCGCTGAGCCGCACTTGGACGTGATACCGCGATTCCCGTGCTTCGCCACTCGTACGCCAGCCCCGGCAATCACCAGCGCGGACGCAGTCGAGATATTAAAAGTGTCACTGGCATCACCACCGGTGCCGCAGGTATCCACCAGCGCTTCGCGCTCGGTGCCGCTTACGTCGAGCGTGGAATTTTCCCCCAGCGAAAACGGTGGCGCCGCGGCGCGGATGGCTTCGGCAAATCCAACGATCTCGTCAACCGTTTCGCCCTTCATGTGCAACGCCACCAACAGCGCGGCAATCTGCGCGTCCGTGGCTTTGCCGGAGAGGATTTCCGCCAGCACGTCATGCGCCTCTTGCCGGCTAAGCGAGGCGCGATGATGGGCGATTTTGTGGAGCGCTTGGGTGATCATGGTGTCCGAAATAAGCTTAGCAGGTAGGTCAAGAGATCGCCGACATCGCGCGTCATCGTCGACATCGCCGACATCAGAAGGCCCTTTGGACGAATCCGATGACGGCGATGACGCTGGGATCTCGGCGATTCCTCGGTTTGCCCAACATGGTTCACCTCTTATAAGATTACAGGTTCCCTTCAGCACGTAATCTCTGCTGTAGAACCCAATCATCATGAAGATTCACGAGTACCAGGCAAAGACAATCTTGTCGAAATATGGCGTGGCCGTGCCTCGCGGCGAAATGGCTTTGACCCGCGAAGAGGCGGATGCCGCGGCCCGACGGCTTTTTAGCGAAGGCGCGTCCGGTGTTGTGGTGAAAGCCCAGATCCATGCCGGCGGACGCGGCAAAGGCGGCGGCGTGAAGGTCGCCAAAACTTTGGACGAAGCCAAGAGCTGGGCCGGCAAAATTCTCGGCATGAATCTGGTTACACACCAGACCGGCCCGGAAGGCAAGATTGTGCAGCGGCTTTTGATTGAAGAAACGCTACCCATTGAGCGCGAACTCTATCTCGGCATTGTGGTGGACCGCGTGACGGCGCGTCCGGTGTTCATGGCGTCGGCGTCGGGCGGAATGGAAATCGAAGAAGTCGCGGCGAAAGACCCCAACGCGATTCTGAAAGAACAGATTGATCCGGCCGTGGGCTTTCAACCGTTTCATGCTCGCAAGCTGGCGTTTGGGCTCGGACTGAAACCGGAACACATCAACGAAGCCGTGCGTTTTATGACTGGACTGTACAAAGCTTTTGTCGAGACCGATGCTTCCATGTGCGAGATCAATCCGTTCATCACCACGACGGACGGACGGCTGTTCGCGCTCGATGCCAAGTTCGCTTTTGACGACAACGCGCTGTTCCGTCACAAAGATTTAAAAGCGCTGCGCGACATTAATGAAGAAGATCCGCTGGAAGTGGAAGCGTCAAAGTACAGCTTGAATTACATCAAGCTCGACGGCAACATTGCCTGCATGGTGAACGGCGCGGGGCTGGCGATGGCCACCATGGACATCGTCAAATATGCCGGTGGCTCGCCCGCGAATTTTCTCGATGTAGGCGGCGGCGCCAACGCCGAGCAGATTCGCCACGCGTTTGAGATTCTGTTGAGCGATAAAAACGTGAAGGCCATCCTTATTAACATCTTCGGCGGCATTCTTCGCGTGGACACCCTGGCCAACGGCGTAGTAGAAGCGGCCCGAGCAACGAATCTGAAGCTGCCTCTGGTGTTGCGGTTGGAAGGCACCAACGTAGAGCAAGGCCGCGAGATTCTGAAAAACTCCGGGCTGAATTTTACCGTGGCCAGTGACATGAAAGACGCAGCGGAGAAGGTAGTGGCAGCGGCCCGGGCCTAATCACATATGGCAATTCTAGTCGACAAATCCACTCGCCTCATCGTCCAGGGCATCACGGGACGCGAAGGCACATTCCACGCCAAAGGCGCAGCCGCTTATGGCACGCAGGTGGTCGGCGGTGTTACGCCCGGCAAAGGTGGGACAACGCATGAAGGCTGGCCGGTCTTCAATACCGTTCAGGAAGCGAAAGACAAATCCGGCGCGAACGCCACGGTCATCTTTGTTCCGCCGCCGTTCGCCGCGGACGCCATCATGGAAGCCGTGGACGCGGAGATGCCGTTGATCGTCTGCATCACCGAAGGTATTCCGGTGTTGGACATGGTGCGCGCTTACGAATATCTGAAATTGAAAGGCAAGTCGCGGCTGATTGGGCCGAACTGTCCGGGAATTATTTCGCCGGGAAAATGCAAGATCGGCATTATGCCCGGACACATCCATAAAGAAGGTCATATCGGAATTGTTTCCCGCTCCGGCACGCTGACGTACGAAGCCGTCTTCCAACTAACGCAACGCGGCGTAGGACAATCCACCGCGATCGGCATCGGTGGCGATCCGATTATAGGGACCAACTTTGTTGATGCCCTGAAGCTGTTCGATGAAGATCCGGAGACGGAAGCCATCATCATGATCGGCGAAATCGGCGGCAACGCGGAAGAAACCGCCGCTGAGTACGTGAAGCAGCACGTGAAGAAGCCGGTCATCGCATTTATCGCCGGCCAAACCGCGCCGCCAGGACGCCGCATGGGCCACGCAGGGGCCATCATCTCCGGCGGACACGGTACTGCCGCTGAAAAGATCAAGGCGCTCGAAAGCGCAGGCATCGCCGTTGCCAAGTCGCCGGCTTTGCTGGCGGAAACATTGCTGGCGCGCACGGGCGCTGCTAAAGCTTAAGTAAATATTTCAGGAGAAGCTAAACAAGAATGCAAACACTGCAACGCACTTTTTCTATTATCAAACCGGACGCCGTATCCAAAGGCGCTACCGGAGACATTCTTCACATGATGCAGGAGAAAGGCTTCCGCATCATCGGCATGAGAATGCTGGAGATCACCAAGCAGCAGGCGGAGGGCTTTTACGCTGTCCATTGCGAGCGCCCGTTCTTTGAGTCGCTCACCAATTTCATGTCCAGCGGACCCATCGTGGTGCTGGCGCTGGAAAAAGAAAATGCCATCGCCGACCTGCGCAAGCTGATGGGAGCTACCAATCCCGCGAACGCGGAAGCCGGTACCATCCGCAAAAAATGGGCAGACAGCATTGAGCGCAATTCCGTTCACGGCTCTGACGCCGATGACACAGCCCGCTTTGAACTGAGTTATTTCTTTGCTGGTTATGAATTGTGTAAGTGAGTTTTTTCCTTGTCCCGAAGCGAAGCGAGGGAACCCTACCCGCTTACTGGAACGAAGGGCGAGAAGAAATGCTTTGCTGCAGATACACGCAGATGAACGCTGCTGAGAAAAGATGTTGAGCACAGCAAGAAAAGCTAGGAGCTACTCATGCCCCACATTCAAATCACCATGCTGAAGGGCCGAACCATCGAGCAAAAGCGCAAGATCGCCGAGCGCATTACCGATGCGATGGTCGAAGACGCGAAAACGGCCAAAGAAGGCGTGATCATCACCATTCTCGAAGTTGAGCGCGAGGACTACGCCCACGGCGGCGTTCTGATGGCGGACAAGAAGTAACTTACTCCACCGTCACACAAAGATCTCGGGTTCGGTGTTCCATGATCCCATCCAGGCCGCCAATCACATACTGTTTGAAGTAGGGCGCGTTGCGATGGAAATCGAGCGCCGCCTGGTCAACGTATTGCTCGTAGAAGAAAAATTTGCGCGAGTCTTCGATGGACTGGTGACCAATGTACAACAGGCATCCGGGCTCCTGGCGCGAATGCTCCTGCATGGCGCGGATATACTCCTTACACTGCGTTTCCGTGCCCGGCTTCACCAGCATGTCGACCTTCAGGACAATCATTTGCTCCTCGCAGCCTTCTTCATTTTCTTTCCACTGGACAGTTCTTTTTTAAACTCGGGCAGGCACATCGTTTGGTCGCGGTCGGGACCGGTGGAAACCATGCCGATCGCTGCGCCGGTTTCCTTTTCGATGAAGCGTAGATAATCCTGCGCTTTTTGCGGCAGCTTCTCAAACTTAGTGATTCCAGCCGTGGATTTCGCCCAGCCCGGCATCGTCTTATAAACGCACTCCACTTGCTCAAAACCCGTGGCCAGCGCCGGAATCTCGGTGATCTTTTTGCCGTTGATTTTATAGCCCACGCAGACGGGGATTTCTTTCAAATCGTCCAGCACATCCAGTTTGGTGATGACC
>PLJN01000086.1 GCA_003140235.1 Acidobacteriaceae bacterium | reverse complement strand
TGATGGATGTGCAGATGCCCGAGATGAATGGTTGGGAGGCAACTCAAGCCATCCGGGAGAAGGAAAAGACAACTGGCGCGCACATCGCAATCGTCGCAATGACTGCCCATGCGATGAAAGGCGACGAAGAGAAGTGTCTTGCCGCCGGAATGGACAGATATCTAACCAAGCCTATCCGCACCCAGGAACTGCTGGCTGTCCTGGATGAAATTGGTGCCCGGAAGGCAAGCGGGGACCATACCGTCGGCCTTCCTTGGAATGGTTCTACGATTGTGCCGTTGGTTTAGCGGCCGCTTTGGAGCGCTTGGAGGAAGATCGCAGTCTATTCGCAGAACTCGTTCAAGCGTGTCTTCTCGCCACTGTCAAGCAAAACAGAAAGAGTACCCACCGGCCAGGCGGTTTAGGGCCCTAGATTCCCGTTCGATTGGTTGGTTTTCGGTTCAGCCGCGTAGGTAGCGCGAAAGTTAGGGGACTGAGCGGTCGTATGACCGCTCGGTTGCCCAACACGTGGCCGCCCCTGGTTGCGGTTATCTCAACGGAACAGCAACCAAGGTCCGATCGCCTCACACGTGGCGTCTGCCGTCGGGCGGCTTCGTTCTAACGAGCTTACCGTATACTCCTGGTACGCCACGTGTATGGTTTGCCAACTATACGAACAGCGAAACTGTGTCAGAACACGCTGTGGCATTTTTCATGTCGAACGGCTGCACGGTAGTCTGTTGCATGGACTTGAAGTGGAACTTCCTGTAGCATTGCCCGCGTGAAAAAAGTGAAATCTGGCAATTACAGTTCTGTAGCGAAAGGCAACGGCGCTCCAAAAAGCGTTGATGAATACCTTGCTGGTGTCCCGGAACCTGCCCGGAGCACCTTGAACCAGATTCGCGCGGCGATTCGGTCAGCTGTGCCAGCGGAGGCTATCGAGACCATCAGCTATCGGATTCCTGCGATCAAGTACAAGGGAATGCTTGTGTGGTTTGCGGCGTTTTCCAACCACTGCAGTTTGTTTCCCACGGCCGCGGTTGTGGAAGCCTTTAAGGACGAACTGAAGGGCTTCTCCACATCCAAAGGGACCATCCACTTCACCACGGACAAACCACTACCGGTCACACTGGTCAAGAAACTGGTGAAGGCGCGAGTCGCACAGAGCGAAAGCAAGAAACGGCGCTGACTGCTTGCCCTCCGTGCCTGTTCAGGGCGCAACCGGCTTTTTGCTAGCGCAGAGCCAGCGATAGCGCATACACATCACTTTGCTCTCTATTGCGGAGTACGAGCGGAGATCCATCCGGCGCCAGACCACTCCACACCCCGTAGACCCCTGCGGTCGGGAATGGTACGTTGTATGTGATTTTCTCCTCTTTTCCATCCGGAACATGTACACGAAATAGCGCAGATTCATCCCTCATCAAGGTATTAAAGTAGAGATATTGAGAATCGGCGGACCAGGCGGGATAGTCGCCCCTGCGTTTCGACAGCTTGGTCCGTTTGCCGGTTTTGAGGTCAACCAGGACCAGCAGTCGGTCGCCGGTGAGGGACTGGGCGACCACATTACGGCCATCCGGAGAAAAGAGTGGTGCGAAAAGTCCTTCGGTACCGGGAATCTTTTCTGCGTGGTGGCTCACCAGGTCAAAACGGTATAAGGAGACATCCTGGTTTTCTCCATTGGGATCACGGCCATAGACAATGAAATCACCTCCCGGTGACCAGCTTGCGCTTGTCTGGGCATGAGCTTCGGAAACGAGCGGTTCCGGGTTGCCTCCTTCAGGCGAGATCGTATAGAGCTTCAACATTTCGCCACCCCGCCGAACCACGAAAAGGATCCGTTTCCCGTCCGGAGACCAGCACGGGTTAAGCGCCCGCAGCGGAGGAAAGGTAAGCTGGAGCTGCTGGCTGCCATCGCTTCGCGCCCGCCATAGCGTTCCTTCCGGATACGCCACATAGGTTACCCAGCGGCCGTCGCGGGTGAAATCCAGATGATCTGCCGACCGGCCTCCCAGAAAATCGTCAAAAGATTTTCGCTTCATGTCATAGCGAAGCAGCGTACCGCCCAGCTGCCTGCCTAAAGCAAACATTTGCGTGCCGTCACGGCTGGGGAGAGGACGGAAATAACTCATGGGGCCGGCCGTCAATTGCACCGGCTCTGGACGGCTACGGTGCAGCCAGTCCGCTTTATCTTCGATGGCCCAAAGATTGGAAATCCCGTCCCGCCGCGACGTGAACACGTAATACCGTCCATCCGCGGTCCACTCGCCAAAGCTTTCCATGGGACTGCCCGGCCAGTTGAATTGCAGTTGATGGAGATTCTGTCCCTCGGCCCCGATCTCCCAGATTGCGAACTGGCCTTTCACATCAGAGACGCTAAAGCGGAGCCGGCGATCATCGGGCGACCAGCGCGGATAAAAAACTTCACCCGGTACCGTGGCCAGCAGGCGCTCTTCAGTTCCGTCGGGACGCGCGATGAAAAGTTGATTCACGCGTCCCAATGCCAGCCAGCTACCGTTCGAAGACCATGCGATGTCATCACTCCGCAGGTTTCCTACCCGGCGCGCCGGCCCACCCACTACCGGCACTATCCATACCGGCGAAAAGCGACCGGCTGCGATCTCAGACCGGGAGAGGACAAGAAATGTCGTATGGTCCGGGGAGAGACTTCTGATGAGAGAATCAGGATGCAGTCCGGTGACCAGATTGTCCTCGTTGCCGTTCAAAAGGATCTGCCGGAGATGGGGCTCTGTGCCGATGTCTCTCTCTGTGTAATACAGCCGCGCACCATCCGACAAAAGGTTCTCTCCCAGCAAGGCATGGCCGGAGTTGCTTAATTTAGCAATGCGGGTGACTTGGAGCAGCGGCGTTGCCGGTCGCAACAGATATGCCGCGAGTAAAATTGCCGTGGCGACCGAGCCGACGACCCAGGAACGCGCCGTTCGTGGTTTTGCCGCCGCGTGCGCGGGACTCGCCGGTCGACGTTCCGCGGTGCTCTGAGCACCCAGTCCGTCCGCGCCAGCGCTATCCGTCGGCGGCGCTTCGGCTTCCCATGGCTGTTGGGCAGTTCCCACCGCCTCGGGCGCCACTTGCACCGGCGCCAGGAACCGATAGCCACTCTTGGGTACGGTTTCAATGAAGCGCGGATTGTCCGCGGTATCGCCCAGAGCCAGCCGCAACCTCTTAATCGCTCCGTTCAAACCAAGTTCGAAGTCTACGTAGATGTCGCTCGGCCACAGGCGCTGTTTTAGCTCCTGCCGGGTCACCAGCTCGCCCGGCTTTTCGAGAAGTATTTCCAGGACTCGAAGGGGCTGGTCCTGCAACCGAACGCGCCGGCCTTGCTTAAGGAGTTGCCGCGTGCCGGTATTCAGTTCGAAGAGACCAAATCTGATTAGGCGGGCTGCCATGAGAGTTTTCGGTTTGTGATTGTAATCCAGGCCACATTGGGCTACAAGGTCTTTTTCTTACAATAACTTAGCTCGCCACACGCAGACCATTATAGGCCCATTGACTCATCTATACCTGCCGGGAGAAGCTGCATTGGACAATCTAGAAGATTAGCCCAAACAACGATATGGAGAACACCCTTAGAGGACGGGCATGTGAAATGACACAGCAACAGATCCTCACGCTTTGCAGGCGCATCTTCGTTGTGGGCGTACTCGCCTGCCTGATACTTCCCGAGACATCGTGTGGGAATGCCCAGAACGGCGATGCACACCAGCTGACAATCACGTCTTTTTCCGTTTCGACGGACCAGACGCTCACTGTTCCGAGCAATCTCGTTGATCTGTCCGATGAGCACACGACGGTCTTTCCCCTTCCCAACACCAGCACTTATCTCGTGTTCGGTTCGAGCAAGATATCCGGGGGAATGGGGGGGACCGTGGTGCTCGAGACCACGGACCTTCAGAACTTCACTTTCGCCACGGGCCTGGGATACAACAACCAGGTAATGAACCCCCCGGTTGATTTCACCAGTTGCAACCCGGCCTTCGACAGCGAATTTGACGAAAACTATGCGGCGCCAGGGTCCGTGGTGCAGGACCCGATGCAGCCTCCGGGAAACCTGATCATGTTCTATGAGGCGGAAAACCATTGCCCGGGAGGTACCAACCAGCATTCCTTCTACGCCACGGTCGGCTTTACCCGGTCATCGGATGGCGGCAAGACCTGGCCTCAGCCCGTGGACAGTGAGTTCGGCGGACCAGATCGTCAACCCGTTCTCAAAGGACCAATTCCGGAACCGGCTACGAACTTCAATGGCGCCATGGGTGATGCCATCCCCAGCGCTTTTGTTGACAGCAGCCATATTTACGTCACTTACTCCTACCATGACGCCGGCCAGTCGTCCCCGCAGGCGATTCGCGTGGCGCGCGCCAGTCTGGTCAACAACGGTCAATTCCAGTTTCTTAAATGGAACAACGGCACATTCAGCGGACCCGGCATTGGAGGTGTGGATAGCCCCATCATTCCCGTGGGAGGATGCGCCGGCGAACAGGGCATGCCGGAAGTCAGTTTCAACGATGATCTCGGGCTGTACATGATGATCTTTGTGTGCAACACCGGCCCGCAGGACGGGCACGCTGCCTGGTTCTATTCCACCGCGACCAGTCTGGATCTTCAGGACTGGACGCCGCCCCAGATGATCCTGAATTCAAGTTACGCGGTCGTCAGTCCGTGCAACATCAGGGCCGGCACGGGGACCAACTTTGACGGGTGGTATCCATCCTTTATGACGCCCGGATCTCCCGCAGGCCATACCAGATTAACAGGACAGATATTTTTCATGAGCGGATGCGACACAGGATTGCCGCGCACGTTCGCGTCGCGGACTTTTACAATCACGGCCGCGCCCGCGCGATAGTAGCGTTGAAATATGTTTCGAGTTCAGGACCAGCGGCGGTACTCACGGCAATTGCAATCCGAGAGCATGCCGTTACTTGCGCGGTTACAGAAAGACGGAGGGTAAGCATGCTGATCATCAGGAAGGCTTCGCCATTATTCCTGTTCGGATGGGAAGCAATATCTCTTTCCACCATCGCCTCCGCACCGCCGCTTCAGACGGGCGGGCCTGATTCTTCCAACCTGCTCAAAGTAAACACAGAACACAATTCTTATGCCATTCCCGCCTCTGGTTAGCCAAGTATATTTGTGCCCCCCTAAGTCCTTTAGACATTGGGATAATCGCCGCCAAACTGGGCCGGCTAAACTCGCGGAAGCCTCATTTTTATTGGGTTTTTTGCGTGCCGGATCGCTCAAACCCTCATTAAATTGGGACCTGATTGGGATACCCCCTCTGAAGCCCCCTAGATATTGGGATCATTGGGCTCAATGGGGGGAAGGGTGGGGGATCGCCGTCATCGCCGTCATCGGGGAGGCCCGGATCCTCTATAGTACGAGGCCATCGTGCTCGATTGGCTCTTTGGTTGCGGTTCGGGAAGATTTACCATGTCCGTGGGGTCACTTTTTGGGGATGCCCATGAACAAACTGGTTTCGCTTGTGGCGGCTTTGGTCTTCCTGGCTCCACCAACAATGGTTCCGCAAATATCCTCGCGCCTGACCACCACAATCTCCGGCCGAATTCTGGACCGCGAAGGCAAACCCATGGCCAACGCAGTCGTGGTTTATAGCGAGACCACCAAGGGCAAGATTTATCAGTTCAAGACCGACAATAAGGGGGAGTTTTCGGTTCTCGGCGTCGTTTCCGGGTATTACAAAATCGAGATTACGGCGCCGGACGGCACACGCGTATACACCGGCACGAGGCCCGTAGGCACAAACGAGAACTTTGACCCTATGACCGGTTTGGTTTCCGGAGACAACAAGCCGCTGAAGACCAATGTGCTCAATGTGGATCTGTCGACTGTCCGGCCCAATGGAGAGATGGCAGGCAGTTCCGGCGCCGAGAACGTGAGCGAATCGGACCTGAAGGCGATCCGGGACGAAAATGCCAGGGGAGTCAGGATCAACGAACTGGTGCCGGAGCTTCGGATTGCTCTTGACGCGCGAGATTGGCCGCGCGCCACGCGTCTTTTGCAGCGACTCATGGCCATCGATCCCGGCCGCTGGGAGTATTACCAGAACCTGGGGACCATCCAGAACGCTACGTCCCAGTACGAAGCTGCGGTACAAACATTTGCAAAAGCCATTGAACTCGCGCGCAAAGGCCTGGCGAAGACTCCGACGCGGGAGGCCCGCGCCACAATCAGTGGCATGTTGATCTCTCAGGCGGAAGCTTATCGACGTATGGAAAAGCTGGACGAAGCGATCGCGTGCTATCACCAGGCAGCGGAGCTGACTGCGCAACCTGCGCTGGCCCACTTTTACGCTTGCAGCGCCTATCAAAATAGCGGAAAACTGGAAGCGGCAATGGAAGAATGTGACCAAGCCATCGCCTCTGATCCCCAGCAATGGGAGCCTTATCAGGCCAAGGCCGCGATCGAGAGCGCACTCGGAAAAGACGATGCCGCGCTGGCGACGTATGACGCGGGAATCCAGGCTGCCAGAGCGGCGGTCGCGTCGAATGTGCAGCCGGCAAAAGCCAGGGAGGGAATGGGCCAAATGCTCAACGCGGAGGCCAATGTGTACGTCCAAATGCAGCAGGCTGGCAAGGCCATTCCGCTTTTCGCCCAGTCTGCTGAAGTGTCGGTCTATCCCGCTCTGCCCTACCTTAATCTGTGCGCCGTGCTCTACAACCGGAACGATCTGATAGCTGCGGTGTCCGCTTGTGACAAGGCAATTGCATCCGATCCGGGACTGGCGGATGCCTATTTCATCAAAGCCTCAGCCTTGTTCGCACAAGGCAAATTGCAGCAAGGCAGATATCAAGTGCCTGACGGCACCGGTGCAACTCTGAATAAATATCTGGAACTAAGTCCCGACGGCCGGCACGCCGCCGAGGCCAGCGCGATGCTGGAAAAACTCAGCGCCAAAAAGTGAAACTCGCTATGCATTGGATCATTGCGAAACCGCCGTCCAATTGAGACAAGGGTGCGGGAACTTTTGTCGCGCCCGCGGTGTCACTCCTGGAGATGCCTATGAACCAACTCGTTTCATTTGTTGCGGCTTTGCTCTTCCTGGTTCCGCAAATATCGTCGCACGTGACCACTACGATCTCCGGCAAGATCCTGGACCGGGAAGGCAAACCCATGGTCAATGCTGTCGTGGTCTACACCGACGCAACGATCGGCAAGGTTTATGAGTTCAAGACGAACAAGAAAGGAGAATTCTCCGCCCTGGGAGTCGCTGCCGGATATTACACAATCGAGATCACCGCACCGGACGGCACACACGTATACAGCGGAACCAGATCCATTGGCACGGACCAAAACCCTAATCCGCAACCGCTGAAAACCAATGTGCTCAACGTGGATTTATCCACCGTCCGCCCCAATGGAGAGATGGCCAACACTGCCGGTACAACGAACATGAGTGAGGCGGAGATCAATGCGATTCGAAAAGAAAATGCCGGCACACTCACAATCAACCAGCTTGTCCCGCAAGTTCATGTCGCCGTTGCGGCGCGAGACTGGCCGCGGGCCATCAGCATACTACAGCAACTCATCGCGGCTGATCCCAACCGCTGGGAGTATTACCAGAACCTGGGAGTCATCCAGACGAATGCGTCGCAGTACGAAGCCGCGGTGCAAACACTGGAAAAGGCGTTGTCGTTGGCCCGCAAGGCCATGTCCGGTTCGCCTTCGCCGGAAGGTCGCGCCAACCTGAGCGCGATGTTAATCGCCCAGGCTGAGGCCTATGAACACCTGGGACTACTGGACGAGGCGACCGCGCGCTACAACCAGGCGGCAGCGATGGCTTCGCAACCCGCGCTCGCCCATTTTTACGCGTGCAACGCTCTGCGCAATGGCGGCAAGCCGGAGGCTGCGACCCACGAGTGTGATCAGGCCATCGCCGCTGATCCCAAACAATGGGAGCCTTATCAGGCCAAGGCCCTGGCCGAGAACGAGCTCGACAAATACGAAGCCGCGATCGCCACGTATGATGCTGGAATTCAGGCGGCTAGGGCGGCCATCGATTCCAATCTGCGTCCGGAAAAAGCAAAAGCTGGGCTGGGCCAAATGCTGAGTGCCGAGGCCAGCGCGTACCTCCAGTTGCAGCAGCCGGACAAGGCCATTCCTCTTTTCACGCAGGCCGCTGAAGTATCGGCCTATCCTGCTCTTCCCTACTTCAATCTGTGCGCCATGCTCTACAACCGGTACAATTCGGAAGGCGCACTGCCGGCATGCGATAAAGCGATTGCATCCGATCCCACGATGGCGGACGCCTATTTCGTGAAAGCGACGATCCTGTTTGGGAAAGGCAAATTGGAGCAAGGCAAATATCAGGTGCCCGGCGGGACCCGTGAAGCCCTGACGAAATATCTGGAACTCAGTCCTCAAGGCCGCCACGCCGCGGATGTCCGCGCCATGCTGGAACAAATCGGCGCCAGGATTGAAACCACCTACAACCCCAAAAGCAAGTAGTGCCTTCTTTTTTCGCCGTTAAAACACGCTCACATACCCGATATCAACGTTGGTCACAAATGTGTCCTCCTGTCTCCGGGCCTCATGGCAGGATCACTCGCGTCAGTGGAAAGACGGCAGCGAACTCAAGCTGAATCATCGTTATCGCGATGGGTTCCAAGAATACACAGGCGGGTCGTTCTAGACAGGACTACTCAAATTGTTTGCGAAAGACAGCAAACTGTTGTTTCAATTCTGCGATCTCTTTCCGCAGGTCCGCAACTTCTGTTTCCAGATGAGCAAGTCTCAAGGCTTCTGGCGAAGCAGCCGCGGCTGGTTCCGCCGGTGGCTCCCAAACTTCCACATCACCGGACAACAGATGCATGTACCGCGCTTCCTTGGTTCCGGGCTGACGGCGCAACATGTTTACCAGCGGCGGTTCTCGCTGTATCAGGCGTTGCAGAGTAGATTGCACATCTTCCAGTTCTTCGAAGTGATGAATCCGCTCGGTTCGTCCGCGCAACTCGCCCGGGGTCTGCGGACCGCGCAGCAACAAAACGCACATCACCGCGATCTCACCCCGCGTGAAATTGAAAACTTCCTGGACGCGGTGCTCATACTTGGTAACACGACTGTCAGCGCTGCTGGTGGGCCCGGCCAATCGCTTGTCGCCAAGATCGTGCAGCGCTTGCCGTACCGCTGTCTCATCCAAAGTCATCACCGGCTCGCGGCTTGATTTCTGGTTGCAGGCATTGATCAGCGCGCTTAACGATAAAGGATAGTAGTCCGGAGTGGTGCTGTCCTTCTCGATGAGCGATCCCAGCACTCGGGCTTCAACTTCAGTTAATAGAATATTCACTCCGTGACTCGTCTTCACAAGTTAATACGCTCGCAGTCGCGAAATCCGCGGCTGCTCGAGTTGAGATTATACAAGTGCGCGCTCATACCTGGTCCTTGATTAAATGGGTTAAGCCCTTTCCTGGGCACGCGCAGAAGTCGCTCCAGGAGTCACGTAGCGAGTGGCTGAAATTTACTTTGGTTCGTGGGGAGTGGCGCTGAATTCAGCTTCCGCACGTTGCAGATCCAGCGTTACCCGCTCGCCGTTGATGAGCACAACGCTGCGATTGATCAGCTCCTGTCCGGTGCAGTCGTACTTTTCATAACAAACCAGGGCCGAGAATGGAACTATGAACTCGACGGACTCGGCTGGAGCCTCCGGTCCCTGATGGACGGTGGTGCTGAAGTCAATACCTTCGAACTGCGGGTTGTCGTGAAAGTACTTCGCAGCCAGACGCAGAAGGTGGGAAATGTGAGTGTCGAAGGCCAGCGCCGCAATGCGGTACTGTGACGAATTCCCGGACCGCTCCAGTTCTGTGTTGATGTTGAGCTGCAGATAAGCGCCATCACGAAATCCGATGAATGCAGGCGGAGCATAGGAGACAAAGTGGGCCTGCTCCTTTAAATCTGTGGAGAGTTGCTGCACCACGGACTCATAGGTGGTTTGCAGCTTTTGCATTCGCGCAAATGAAAGGTCGGGCGGAATCCTGGACCGTTCCCTCATCGTTCGCGTCAGCTCCGCTTCGGGAATCAGGTGGCGACTGACCAGGGTGCCCGGCTCGAATTTCCCCAGAGTCAGCGACGAGGCCGGCAGCGAGTCAGGTTTGAAGCGGGCAACATAATGGTCGTTTACGTCAGCGGGCGCCTGATCTCCGGTCAACCACAGGGTAAACGGTTCGCCGTTGAGAAAGACGCTGCTCTCCAGCAGCGCGGCCTGCTGTCCTTCCACGTCCTGGGCGTGGACCAGAAGCTCCGCGGCCCGGCGGGGCACCAGCAGCATGAGATTCTCCGGCCCTTCCGTATCGACCTTGAGCACTTTGCTGCGCACGTGATGGGCAATCTCGAAAGCGTAGGCATCGAGCTGCACTGTCCGGTCCACGTGAGCGACTGCAACTTTCAGCAATGGCAGTATGACGTCCTGGAAAGTCTTACGTGCCCGCATGTTGGCGCTGAGTTGGCTGGTGGAATATGAAGCATAATAGTTTCCAGTGATCTCCAGCACGATCTGTCCATTGAGGTTGGCGAAATGGACAGAACCCTGCGGCAACTGTTTCTGGCGGACTTCATCGATGTCGAGCGTTTCACTGAAATAAAAAGGATACGCGAAATGGATGGATGCCACGTCAGCACTAATCTGCTGCAATTCCGGCATGTGTCTCTGCTGGAGAATCTGACTCTGCTGGTCCCGGACTCTGGAAACCGCGAGCACTTGAGCGCCACAGGAAACGGCCAGACTGAAAGCCACAAGAAACACACGGGCGAAATAATTATTTCCCATTTTGCACTCCAGATGTTTGATACGGCGGCGTTGGGAACGACCGGCTAATGGCAGCCAAAGAGTATGCAAGAAAGTCATGAGGGCTCTATTTTTCTGCCGGAATACCCCGGCACGTGTGTCACTGGACCAATTCTCTCAGAAAGCTCGGGACACGGAAAAGTCTCACTTTGCGCTCCCATTTTCCCTGGCCTTGAGCGTCATGAGGAATGCTGTCAGGTCCCGGGCTTCATCATTGCTGAGATTAGCATTCGGCATGAGCGTACCGGGGACCACAGCCTGAGGTTTCTTCAGCCAGTTGTAGAGCCAGATAGCAGGCCGGCGATTGCCGGCGCCCGTCAAAGGCGGGCCCACATACCCCTTGTCTTTTTTGTAGTCTGCAATGTGACAAGACTGGCACGCATACTTGGAATAGAACAACTCTTTGCCTCGGGCTGCGGCATCGGCATTCAAGGTATGAATATCCAAGGCTCGCGAATCAAAACCGGGCGCCTGATAGGCTGACACGATGTAATCAGAGACAGTCTTAATCTCCGCGGGGCTCAAGTTGAACTTCGGCATCCTGCGGATCAGCGCCGGCCGGAGAGTGTTGGGGTTCCGCATGAAATCATCCAGCCACGGACGCTGCACCGCGCTGCCCTCCCAGGTAAGATCGGGCGCCATGTCGCCGCCGCTGCCGTTGATCGAATGGCAACTCAGGCAGCGCAGCTCCTCCATCAGCCGGCCCGCTTCGCCTCCGGGATGGTACTTGGGATGGGGCGTGAAACGCACCAGCTCCGGAGGCATGGTCACGGCGCGGTCGGTCTGCGCCAGCAGCGCGGTGGTCAGCGCCTCGATCTGCGGTTCGGCCAGCGTGAATTTTGGCATTTTCAGGGCCGGACCAAAGGCCCGGGGATCGTGAATTTTGCCGGAAATGTAATCGGGCAATGTCTCCGGCATGCCCTGGAGAAAACCGACCTGGAAAAGAGGTTTGCTGCCGATGCGGGAGAGGTCAGGAGCAAAATTCTGCGGCGGATTGACTCCGTTGATCTGGTGGCACGCGGCGCAACCGTAATCGGCCACCAGACGTTTACCGCGTGCGACGCTTTCCTGGTCGGCCGGAGAAGGGTGCGCATTGGCCAACAAGTCGCTGTCCTTCTTACTGAGCAGGAAGCGGGAAAGCAGAGCAATCTGCTTATCATCAAAGCGGTAACGCGGCATCCGGGTTTTGGGATCGTATCCCTGCGGATTCTTGAGCCAGCGGATAAGCCACTCCGGGTTGACCTTGCTGCCCGCCTTGCTCAGTTCCGGCGCCAGGTCCCCACCTACCAGATTCCCGGCCGGGTTCTGGGTAGCATGGCACGATGCACAAAACAGAGTGCCATACAGACTGGCGCTGGCCTGGGCATCAGTTCGGGAAGGGGCCGCAGGCCTGTTGCCGCCAAGATCGGCGCGCGAATTCTCCGAAGCGGTACTCTGCGCTATCAGGAAGGAAGCAATGTCCGCGGCCTGCTGGTCGTTAAAGCGGAAATTGGGCATGGTGGCAGTGGCCGAATAGGCTTGCGGGTCCTTGACCCAGGCAAAGATCCACTCGCGCGTGGTCTTTTCCGCGATGTGCAGCAGCGAGGGCGGCTCATCCGCCGGAGTCATCAGACTGCCGTCGGGCTGGGTGACGCTATGGCAGTGTACGCAACCGTAGCGGGAGAGAAGCTGGCGTCCAAGATTGAGGTGGGGAGTGCCCTCGAGCACGTCCATGTGGCATTGCCCGCAGGAGGACTCCAGGTACCGGGCCGGCAGAATCGGCTGCTCCCAGGCCTTGGTGCTGAAGTGCGCCTCTTCCACCGTGGTGGCCGCTCCCTGGCCATGATGGCAAATGACACAGCCAAACTCCGTGAGCGAGTGAGGTATGGGAGGATGCGGGCGGAACGGCTGCCGGGTCACGTCCGCCAGGCTGGCTTCCGTCAGGGCTACGTGGCAAGTTTCGCAACGGTCGACGACGCCGCGCTCGGGGATCCAGATCTGCCGGAGATCGTTCTCCATGCGACTCTTCAAAGCCGCGGCATTGGGACGGCCCCGGATCAATTTCCCGTATTCCCGCTGATAGTACCGCCACTGGTTGAAATAATCGGTGGTCCGCGCCGATGCCAGAACAACCAACAACACCAGGCTGGCCCAGGCAAAACGGCGCGCCGGGTCTCCGAAGAAGAAGCGCCGCAGCCATTGCCACTGCTTGGTGAAAGTCAATTGCCCCCCCAAGGCCATACCCAACTCCATCCCGGACCGCGGAACAATGTGCCCACCGCCGTTAAGACGACGCCTTCCATCAGGAACCAGGTCATGAACCAGAAGGCAAGCCCCTTGGAACGTAACCAGCCACGAAAGCCGTCGCTTTCGAAGCCTGTTGCCGCCAAGGCCATGAACGTGGCGACAATCCACACCGGCAGCAGCGCGTCCCAGGCATGCACGCGAATCAGCAACACGCTGAGGAGGGCCACGATGGTGCCGGCGGCCAGAAGGCGGCGTGGTTTGTTGCGGCCCCACAGATTTTCGCCGCGGACACCCGCGGGGAAGAAGGGAATGACGATCAGGACCAGAATTATTTGTGCGGGAAGAACGATGCCGCCGATGAACGGCGGGAAGTAATGCAGCAGCTCCTGCAGCCCGGTAAAGTACCAAGGCGCCTTGGCGGGGTTAGGCGTGTGCAAAGGATCGGCGAGCTGCTCCAGAGGCGCGTGCCAGCACAGCGCGATCAGCACCAGAACCAGTGCCAGCACCTGGATGCCGGTGATTTCCCGTAACAGAAGCTCCCGGTAAGAAAGAGTGGCTTCCTCTTTGCCCGCCGGGGGTGGATTGGCCTCTGGTTTCTCCGCGCTCGCAGCGTACATTCCGCCGTCCTTATGCAGGCGCCAGAGATGAATGCTAACGAGCATGATGGCGGTCAGGGGCAGAATCATGGTGTGGAGGACGTAGAAGCGCAGCAGGGCGTTGGCATTGACCGTGTGTCCGCCGAGCAGGGTGAAGCGCAGACGATCGCCCACCAGCGGGATGGAGGACATGATGTTGGCTCCCACGGTCGTGCCCCAGTACGACAACTGGTCCCAAGGCAAGAGATAGCCGGTATAGCTGAGAAGCACGGTAAGCGAGAGCAGGCCTACGCCGACCACCCAGTTCAACTGTCGCGGCGAGAAGTAGGCGCGGCGGTAAAACGCCTTGGCCATGTGAGCAAACACCAGGAAGACCATGGCATGCGCCGACCAGCGATGCAGGCTGCGCAGCAAGACCCCCGACGGGACCACGAACTGCATGTCTTTCATGTCCGCGTAGCCCTGGGGTATGGACGGGTGGTAATAGAGCATGAGCAGAATGCCCGTAGCCACTTGGATGGCGAACGTGCCCAGGGTCAGGGCTCCCAGATACCAGGTATGGCGGAAACCCAATTGAGACTCGCGCACCCGGGCGGAAAAGATCTCCTTGAACTCTTCCCGCCACCGGGCCAGCGGGTTCCGGACTCCGAGGTCGGACGGTTTTTGAGAGTTCGGCATGATCAAGTCCGCACGGCTCCGCTGTGCGCAGGCACGATGTCAGAGCGGTCCACCATTAAGCTGCCATCGTCGCTCATCCACATCTTCAGCCACGGCAAAGGACGCGGGGCCGGCCCCGCGATGACGCTGCCATCCTTCTGGAAAGAGCTGCCGTGGCAAGGGCAGGCAATCACCCCCGCCTCCGGCTTCCATACCGACAAGCAACCTAGATGAGTGCAGACCGCGCTCAGCGCGTAGAACCCCTCCTGGTCGTGCACGACAAAAATGCTGTGACGGAGGTCCAGTGTGACCGAGCCCACCGTGTAATGCTCCGGCCTGCCGACGTTGACCGTCGGCGAGGGCTCGTAGAGCACGCTCGGTGAAAGGTACTGCAGCCCGAAGACGCAAACACCGGCGCCGGCCACCGCCAGAGATGTCGCCCCGAATTTGACGAAGAACTGGCGGCGGCTCAACTCCGACGATTCGTTGGACTGTTTTTCCTGGGGTTCTTCTTCTGTCATGACTTGCTCGCTCCTTCGCCACGGCAGCGGCGGAGACAGACCAGCTTCTGCTGGCCGCTCCGCCGGTTACTGGCTATTTCGACAGCGTAAAGTCAGCCTTCGTGGCTCCGGTTACCGTAACCTGCTTGGACTGCTGCTTCATGCCTTCGTGCCACACGGTCACGGTGTGGGCGCCATCCGCAACATTCTGGATGGTGTATTCCCCGTCCGCGTTCGTGGTGGCGTAGCGCGACGTGGGTACCACCACTACGTACGCCGACATTTCCGGGTGCACATTGCACAACAGGGAAACCGCACCGGGATTGTCGAATTTGAAGCTACGCTTATCTCCCTTAGGCCACGTGCCCAGGTTGTGCCCCAGCTTTTTGTTGCCGCCGATTCCTGTCCAGAAAACGTTGTGCGCCACGCTGTCGCTGTTCAGAAACTCGACCGTGGAACCCAGTGGCACCACCAGGATGTGCGGTACAAATACCAATCCTTTCTGGTCCATCATAAAGGGTTTTGCTGGCGGTTCCACCTTGGCGGAAGGGTCTTCCACCCAGACCACGCTGCCGGCCCCAGCGCCGGATACTTTCCCGCTGAGCGTGCCCGCCAGAGACAATTGTGTACCCACAAGAATGACAAACAACACAGTAACGAAGAATTTACGTTTCATGATTCCTCTCCTCTTCGATTGTTTTTTCCAAAGAAGTCGCGTAAGCGGGTTTGGCTCTCTATTTCCCATACTTCACTCCCGGCGTCTGATAAGGCGGATCGGCCATCGCGCGGATATACGAGATCAGCGCTTTGATTTCCGCGGGCTTCAAAGTCGAGCCGTACGCCGGCATCTGCGGCGACTTGCCCAAGGCCGGGCCGCCACGGGCGATGATGTTCAGCAAGTCGGCATCGGAAATGCGGTTATAGGTCGCGCCGTCCGTGTACAAATGGGGCGCCGGCGAGAGATTATCAAAATTGGACACCCGCTCCGGCGTAGACTCATTGTCGTGGCAGCGATTGCAGTACTTATCATTCACCTCGCTGCCCAGCTTCTGTTCATAGCCGAGCGCCGTTTCCCGCAAGGTCACCGCCGCACTGCCCCCGCCGGACTTGGGAGTTTCCGCAACGATCTGGTAATCGCCGGGGGCCGAACCGAGCCGAACCGCGGCCGTCGCCTGGCCGCTGGCATCGGAGAGCGCTTGCGCCGGATTAAAGTCAACTCCTTCGCCTCGGAAGGAGACCAAGGCGCCGGCCACAGGATTGCCGTCTGCGCCGTTGACCTGCATCACCACTGGCTGCGGCAGTGCAGAGCCAACAGCAGCGACCTGCTTCCCTCCGCTCACTTCCGCGATCTGGATACCATAAGCAGTCGGGGCAGGTGGCTTGGGCGCCGAGCTTCTGGAGCATCCGGGCAGCAGCAACGCTGAGGAGAGCAGAGCAAGTTGAAGTCTCATTTCGCGCCTCCATTCTGTTTGGCTTTCAACGTCATGAGAAAAGCGGCCAGGTCACGCGCTTCGTCGTCTTTCAAATTCAAGTTCGGCATCAGTGTGCCCGGACGGAGAGCATTCGGGTCTTTCAACCATTTGTACATCCACACCGGCGTAAGCCTGTTGCCTACGCCGGCCAGTGCCGGGCCCACGTAGCCTTTGTCATTCTTGTAGTCCGCAATGTGACAGGCCTGGCAGCCGTACTTGGAGTAGAAAAGTTGCTTGCCGCGAGCAGCGGCGTCTGTGTCCATCGCATGCGCGTCCAGCGTCTGTGAGTCAAATCCCGGCGCCTGATAAGCCGAAAGGATGTAGTCAGAAATCGTCTTGATCTCCGCCGGACCCAGATTAAATTTGGGCATGCGTCGAATTAACGCCGGGCGCAGGGTATTAGGGTTCTTCATAAACTCTTCCAGCCACGCGCGCTGCACCGAGCTCCCTTCCCGAGTGAGGTCAGGCGCCATGTCCCCGCCGTGGCCGTTGATGGAGTGGCAACTCAGACAGCGCAGGTCTTCCATAAGCTTTCCCGCGTCTCCACCGGGATGATAGTCGGGCTTTCGTTCCGCCGAGAGGAGCAGTTCGTGCGGCAGCCCGTTAGCGCGATCAGTCTGCGCGAGGAGTGCGGTGGTGAGGGCCACGATTTGCTCATCGGTCACATTGAATTTGGGCATTTTCAGCGCCGGCCCGAAGGAACGCGGATCGTGGATTTTGGCGGTAATGTAGTCGTGCACGTTGTGCTTCATGCCGGGAACGAAGACAATCTGCGAAAGCGCCCGGCTGCCCACGCGAGAGAGATCGGGTGCAAAATTTTGCGGGGGGTTCACGCCGTTGATCTGATGGCACGCGGCGCACCCACTTTCCGTCACCAGTTTCTTCCCGCGAACAACACTATCGGCATTCGCCGCAGGCAGATGGACCTTGGAGAGCAGATCGTCATCTTTCTTGGCCAGCAGGAAACCGGAAAGCATGGTGATCTGCTTTTCGTCGAAGCGATAATGCGGCATGCGCGTGTCCGGCTCGTATTGCCCTGGGTCCTTCAACCATCGGCGCAGCCAGTCAGGATTGGCTTTGCTCCCGACTCGCGTCAATTCCGGGCCAAAGTTTCCGCCCACCAGGTTTCCCGCCGCGTTCTGCACCGCGTGACACGAGGAACAGAACAAGCTGCCATAGAGTGTGGCGGCTTCCGTGGGGTTGGCAGTAGCGGCGGGTTGCGCCGAAGGCGCAGTTGGTGGCGCATTCTTTACCGCGGCAGAAGGCGTGCTTTGTGCAATCAGGAAAGCAGAAATATCCGCGGCGTCCTGATCACTCAGCTGGAAGTTGGGCATGGTAGCGGAGGCCGCATAGGCTTGCGGGTTCTTGATCCAGGCGAAGATCCATTCCCGGCTGGTTTTTTCGGCGATATGAACGAGCGGCGGTGGATTGTCGTCTGGTTTCATCACATTGCCGTCCGGTTGAGCGACCACGTGACAATGTACGCATCCCATGGCGGAAAGAAGGCGCCGCCCTTCGTTCAGACGGGGTGCACCCGGCAGAGCGCCGAGATGGCACTGCCCGCACGATGAATCCAGGTAACGCGCCGGAAGCAGCGGCTGCTCCCAGGCCTCCGTGGTATGGTGCGCCTCCTCCACGCTGGTGGCCGCGCCTTGACCGCGATGGCACAACACGCATCCGAACTGCCCTAGATCATGGGGAATGGGCGGATGTTTCCTGAACGGCTGGCCCGCAGATCCCAACAATGCCCCATTCTGGTTCACGTGACAGGTTTCGCAGCGGTCCACCACTCCCAGGCTGGGAATCCAGGTCTGGCGAATGCCGCCGTGAAAATTGCGGACCAAGGTGCCGCCCTGGCGATCATTCGCGAGCTTGAGATACGCCTTTTGCAGGTGCCGCCAGTCGCTGAAATAATTCTTCGCGGGAGCGATGGCCAGCGAAACCACCAGGACCAGACTCACTGCGCCGAAGATCGCGAGTTCACGTCCCGAAGGGCGGCTGCGCAAAGGACCGGGTTGGTCGTTAGAATTCAATAGCTCCTCCAGGGAAGGACCCACGACCATCCCGGCCCGCGGAAAAATGTACCCACAGCGGTGAGCACAATCAGCTCGACCATGAACCACGTCATGATCCAGAAGGAAAGCGGTTTGCCGGCAAGCCAGCGCTGAAAGGGCTTGGGAGACTGCGGGGAGTACCGTGACGACAGCAGCAATGCTCCGCCGACAAGCAGCGTGGGAACAATCGGCACAAAAAGATCAAGAAAGCGGTCTACCGCCGGCAGAGCTCCATCGCCATGCGTGAACTGGGGTATGGCAAAGAGCAGAAAAATCAAGACTGTAAACAGCGGGACGGCGGCCATCACCCAGGGGCGGTGGGCCGGTTTCGCCCAAATGCTGCGGCCTTCGATATTGATGTTGAAATAAGGAATTACGATCAGCGCCGCAACGACCAGCCCCGGAATCAGCACTCCAGCGACCATGGGCGGAAAATAATGCAGCAAGTCCTGCAAGCCGAGGAAATACCATGGCGCCTTGGCCGGATTGGGAGTGTGCATCGGATCGGCGATGCCTTCCAGCGGAGCGTTTACAGTCAGCGACCACCACACCAGCGCGAGAAAGGCCACCTGCAAGACGACGATGAACTTTAACAGCGCCGTCGGATACGTCATGACCCGCGCATCATCCTGCGTTCGGACCTGCGGAGAAGTGCGCCGCGTGATGAAGGCAATGCGACGCGGGTTCTTCCGGACATCGGATTGCAATTCGGCGCGTTCTTTGGGTTCGTCGCTCACGATTTCTTCTCCGGAACGTACAGTCCACCGTCCTTACGAATGCGCCAGAAGTGGACTCCAATCAGCGCCACGGCCGCCAGCGGCAGGATCACGCAGTGCAGAACATAAAAGCGGAGCAGAGCATTGGCATTGACTTCATGGCCGCCCAGCAGCAGAAAACGCATCTTGTCGCCCATCAAGGGAACGGCCTTGGCGATGTTGGAACCAACAGTGACCGCCCAATAGGACAGTTGGTCCCAGGGCAGCAGATATCCGGTGTAGCTGAGCAGCAACGTCAGCAGCAGCAGGAACACGCCGATCACCCAATTGAATTGCCGGGGAGGACGGTACGCGCCGCGATAAAACACTTTAAACATGTGCGCGAACGCCAGAAACACCATGGCGTGTGCGGCCCAGCGATGCAGGTTACGCAAAAATACCCCGGAGGCCACCACGAATTGCAAGTCCTTCATGTCAGCGTAGGCCTGGGGGACGGACGGATGGTAATAGAACATCAGCAGGATGCCGGTGACCACCAGAATGAAAAAAGTGCTGAGCGTCAGTGCGCCCAGGAACCAGGTGGGCTTGAATTCCAGCGCGCGGGAGCGGATTTTCACCGAGAACAGGTGCAGCAATAAGTTTTGCTGGACGGCCTGCGCACGATGCAAGTTGCTGGAGCCCTCGCCGCTGCGGAAGATGGAACGCCATAGGGCCGAGTTCCTGATCCGTTCGAATCCCGTCTTGATGGTCATCGCTATGTTTATACCTTCACGAATTCCTGGACCTTCAGGATGCTGGAGCGGTCCACCATCAGATAACCGTCATCCGCGAGCCACACCTTGAACCACGGCAGCGGCTGGGGTGCAGGACCTGCAACCTTGATTCCATCACGGTTAAAACGGCTGCCGTGGCACGGGCAGGCGATCAGGTCCAGTTCCGGCTTCCACGCCGTAAGACATCCCAAATGAGTGCAAACGGCGCCCAGAGCATAGTAACCCTTGGCGCTGCTGACCAGATAAATTCCGCTCTGCGGGTCGAGGGTCACCGAATTGGGCGGGAACTGGTCCGGCTTGCCCGCCTTGACGATAGGAGGCGCTTCAAACAGCACATTGGGAGAAAAGTACTCATAGGCAAACAGCCCCGACCCTGCTCCGGCAACAATCAGTGATCCCACGCCCAGCTTCGCAAAGAACTGGCGGCGCGTGCAGTCAGCGCAGTCATCGTCATTGGGAATTGCAGGATTGCCCGGAATGCCTGTTTTTGCGTCGCTCATATACCGCTCCTTAGATCAAACGACTGGATTGGAATCAATCCGGTCGGTTCGGCGGACTTGAAATGAAAAGCTTCCATGGTGATTTCTCTGACCGGGCAGCGCAAGGCACACAGGCCGCAACGGATACAGCGCGTTTCGTCTTTGACCATGACCGATCCGGTTATCGGGCCGGAGCCCAGATCCTGAGCACTCACTCCGCGCAATTCAACTTCGTACAGCTCTTGGTTTTCTCCTACGTGGGCCAGCACCGGCTGAGGAAACTCAAAATCCTGCAAGGGAACGAGTTCCAGACACTGTTCCGGGCAAACATCCACGCAGCCGCCGCACAGGATACACTCCGTACCGTTCACTTCGGTGCCTTCAAAAACTGTGTTGATCCAGCAGTGCAAACAGCGTTGCGCTTCCGCCATGGCGGTCTGCTCGTCAAAGCCGATCTCCACCTCGGTGACTCCGGTGCGCCGCTCCAGCGGCAGCATGGGAACGGATTGCCGCGCAATTTCCATGTAGTTGGTGATCATCTGGTGCCGGCTGAGCACTTCTATCTCGATGATCGGGTCGGGATGTTTTTGTCCGCGAAGGTATTCGTCGATGCCGACGGCCGCGCGTTTCCCGTCCGCAACGCTATCGATGATCAGCCGGGGCCCGAACACGCAGTCGCCCCCGGCAAAGATTCCAGGGACGGAGGTCATCAGGGTCCGACGATCGGCTTCAATGAGGCCGCGTGCAGAAATAGCGACCTTGGTGGACCCGTCAAGGAAATCCAGGTTGGGAGCCTGTCCTACCGCAAGAATCACCGTATCGCACGCCAGCATGGACTCGCTGCCGGCAACGAACTGCGGGTTGAACTTTCCGTTCTCGTCGAACACCCGTTCAGTGCGCAGCATCTCCATCCCGACCACGCGGCCGTTTTCTCCCACGGCGCATTTGGGTCCAAAACCGGCATGAATAGTGATGCCCTCGGTTTCAGCTTCTTCGATCTCTTCCATGGCAGCCGGCATTTCGTTGCGCCGCTCAATGCAAACGATATGCACTTCGCTGGCGCCCAGCCGCAACGCGGACAGCGAAATGTCCACCATCTCGTGAGTAGCGACCGCGGCGAGGTTCTTCTCCCAGTCGTCGGCCGGCACTTCGTGCTGCCGCACCACCTCTCGGGCGGCGGACCGGGCCACGTCCATGGCCACGTTGCCTCCGCCGATCACCACCACCTTCTTCCCGATGGTGAACTTGTAGCCGAGGTTTACGTTCAGCAGAAAATCAATTCCTTTGTAGACGCCGTCCAGGTCTACTCCGGGAATGGAAAGATCGCGGCTGCGATGCGCGCCGACGGCAATCAACACGGCATCGAAACCCTGGGAGCGCAGATCTTCGATAGAGAAATCTTTTCCCGCGCGCTGGTTCAACTTGAGCGTGACGTCACCGGTCGCCAGTATTTCCCTGACCTGGGCTTCGACCACATCGCGCGGCAACCGGTACTCGGGAATACCGAGGTAGAGCATGCCGCCAGGAACTGGGGCGGCTTCGAAGATGGTCACGGAATAACCCATCAGCGCCAGGTCGTGCGCCGCGGAAAGCCCCACCGGACCGGCGCCCACCACTGCTACCTTCAAGCCGAGCGCAGGCTGTTGGCCCTCCTGGTGGGGTTTGAAGTTCTTGGATTCCGGGCCATATCGCTCAGTCAGGAAGCGCTTCAGCGCGCGAATTTGGATGGGCCGGTCAATTTCCCCGCGGCGGCAAGCGGTCTCACATGGATGTGCGCACACACGACCGCAGATGCTGGCCAGGGGATTAGGGTCCCGGGCAAACCGGTAAGCTTCTTCAAAACGCCCTTCCCCGATCAAGGAAACGTAGCGTCCGGCGTTGGTGTGAGCGGGGCAAGCCGTCATGCAGGGGAAGTTGGTGTTGAGCCAATCCCGGTCCACCATCTTGTCAATAAAGTTTTTTTTCACGAATCCAGTCACACCAAAAAATTGGAGCAGGAAGGCAGCAGACCTCCTGCTCCTGTGAGTTATTGCAGCGTGAGATCAGCGGTAGTGTCACCCTTGACAGTGATCTTCTTGGACTGGATCTTTTTGCCTTCATGCCAAGCGGTGATGGTATATTCCCCGTCGGGCACGCTGGCCAGCGTGTAGGCGCCGTCCGCGCCGGTTTCAGTGAAGTAGGGCGTGGGCGAGACGATGATGTAACCCGCCATTTCCGGATGCACGTTGCATAGCAAAGTCACTACGCCGGGTTCATTGAACTGGAAAGGCTTGCTCTGGCCGGTCGGCCAGGTCCCGAGGTTATGGCTTTTCTTCTTGTCACCGGAAATGGAAGGCCAGAACACGTTGTGCTGCACTTTATCGCTGTTCAGGAACTCTACCGTAGTGCCCGCTTGGACAACCAGTACGTGCGGCTGGAAGAGCAGTCCACGCTGGTCCATGGTGATCTTCTTGCCGGTGACCGCTGTCACAGCGCCGGACGCGCTCTCCAGGTACACCACCGATTTCCCGGGTGACACCTTACCTTTGATTGAACCGGCCAGGCACATTGGAGCGGCCAGCACCGACATGATAAACAGCGTGAGCAAGTTGTTAAGTTTCACGATTCCCTCTTTTCTGAGTTGCTAAAAAACCCATTCCAGCGCGGTCACCGCAGTGTTGGTGCGGAACGGCTGAATGGCCACAGGCAATCCGGTAATCGGATTGGTGATGATCGTTACACTTTGTTGCGGCCGGAACTGATATTCGAACGACGCCTTGATGTTGGCGTGAATCAGGAACTGCACTCCCGGGGTGAAGCGGTTGCGGGTTGACCGGAAAGGCAAACCAAACGGCGTAGACGTGCTTTGTGACAGTCCGTTGATCCGGTCCTCGCCGGAATTCACGACGTCCCACCGCGCGATGGTCATGACCCAGGGAAGGACCAGATAGTCGGCCTGCACGAAGCCGCCGGTGAAGCTGGCCGGCGTTCCGTGGACGAATCCAACCGGGGGCGGTGCGCCGGTAACTGGCAGCGGGACTGGCGTGCCGGTGATGTCCACCGGCAGTTGATTGGTATCATGGCCATACATGATCAAACCGTAGATATTGAAAGTGCGGTAGTTGAAGCTGAAGTCGCCGCCCACGCGGTAGAACGGCTCTCGCACCGTCAAGACTACTGGCATGCCGGTCAGGTCTTGACCGCTGAAACGCTGCACCGAGCGGCCATAAAAATAGAAGGTGCCCAGGTTGAGAAATGTATGATCGCGCGGGCCTGAAGCTCCGGCGGCCTGAACGCCGTTGCGGCTGGCGGCGTCCCGCTCCAGATTGAAGCGGTACGAGAAACGCCCGTAGAGATCTTTGAAGTTGGAATCCGAAGCAAACCCCACGCCTCCATTTGCGCCGCCCGTGGGAGATGGAACAACCCCGTTGCTGTTGCCAGACTGACTTACTCCGCTGGTGTTTTGATCCACAACGGCAATGGAGTAGTGATAGCCGCCGTACATGCGACCGCCGCTGAACTCCAGGCCATTGGCGCCGCCCCCGAGCGTGAACTGGTTATTCACGTTTTTCTGCGCGAAGCCAGGAGTTACCGCGCCGATGTTGGCCTGGCCGTAAATGTCGTAAGGACTGATATCGATGCTGCGCGCCTGCGTGAAGGGGAGATCCAGTTCGAAGCGTCCGGCTCGTAGCGACAGAGAATCCTTTGGTAGTTTGAATACCCGGCCCAAGTTGATGAACTTCAGATAGCCATCTCCCAACCCACCGGCGGCGTTGTCACCGGCAATGCTGAGGTCCTCATCCACCCAAAAGGCAATGTCGTCACCGAAATTCCCTGCGGTGAATATGCTGAAGAGCCCCGTGCTGAAGTCGGTCTTGGGAATGAATGGTGGCACGGCGCCGGGGGGCACCAGCGAGTTAAAATTGCCGCGGTTGCCACTGGTTGCCTGGAAAAAGGTGTTCATCCGCAGACCTACGGGCAAGATGCCCGGAATTTGTCCCGGCCATACGGTGTGCGGGAACAACTCTTTCTGGGCCGGAGCGCCCAGCATGACGGGAGGTATTTTCAAGAACGATTCATTGTCGATGGGAAATTTGAATCCGGCATCCTTGAAGGCTTTCCCGAAATCATTCAGCTTGGGAAAATCCAAATGGCAGGTGGTGCACGACGTTTGGTATTGACGTGAAAATGCCGGAATAGCATGGCTCACTGCCGGACAAAACAACAGTAAAAGGAAAAAAATGCAGAAGGCCCCAGCCTTTGTCATCATTATTCAAAGCTCCTATTTGAATCAATCATCTACAAACTTCATGTATGTTGCGTTTGCGCTTCACATCCCACCACCGACGGAACAAAGAGTAAAACGGATCCTCGCCTCGCATCTGTTCAAAAGTGCACACTTTCCAAGTGCACTAAAACGTGATCGTAGCAACCTGAATCAGACAATGGCTGTGACGCTTGTCACACATGTTGGGGAGAGCGGGGCCGGAGTGTCGTGGACAAGGCAAGCATAGACACACCTCATGCTGGAGTTTTGGTTGATCGGAATTCAAGGGCCGGGGGCCGCTAATCTGAAAGCGCAATCTGAAGAAAGGCGGCCACCGATTCCGTCAACGCGCGCGGCTGGGCCACTACAGGCATGGCCAACGCCTGGCTTCGGGCCAGACGGTGACCTTTAATTCGCAGGATGTTAAAAAACTTGTTCGACTCCTTGAGCGCGTATTCCGGAAGAATGGAGTATCCGAACCCCGATTCCACAAGGCCCTTGATGGCTTCGGTGTCTGACGCTTCCATCACGACCCGCCGATTGAGTCCCAATTCATCGAGAAAGCGGTCGATCATGGTCCGCATGTTGCTCTGTTTGGGGTACAGCAAAAATGGCGCTCCATCGAGTTCTTCGGGACGGACCACGCCAATGTGATGGCCGTGCATGCGAGTTGCCGAGGGGCGGACGACCAGCAATTCTTCATCGAAGAGAGGCATGATCCGCAAGCCTTCATTCCTCACCGGCAGAGAGATGAGACCCAGATCGGACTGCCGGGAAACCAGACCGTCCACGATTTCTTCCGTGGACAGCACGGTAACGTGCAGATCGAGATGCGGAAAGCGCTTGCGCAGGGCGCGGAACGGACGGCCCAGCCGATAGATTAATGTAGTGGCCCCAGTCGCGAAGTGGAAAGGACGCGTGTCCGAACCAGCGTCGTTGGAGAACTCTTCTTTGGCCTGGCGCAGACGCAGGTTGACCGCCCGGGCGTGTTCGGCTAGTCTTCGCGCGGCGGGTGTCGGCGCGAGCTTCCTGCCCGAGCGCACAAAAAGTTCGACCCCCAGTTCGGACGCGAGCGCCCGCAACTGAAGACTGACCGCTGCGGTGGACAAATGCAGGCTGTCCGCGGCCCGCGTCATGGTGGGTGAATCGAGCACGGCTAGAAGAGAGTCAAGCTGTCGTAGGTCCATATTCGCAGGCCTTCTTCACGGAAGATGCGGAATTGGCTTTAGCATAATCGTTTAGCTGGGCTTAACGCAAACTTAAAATTTTTAAAATTGACGAAACATTAACATTCGTTTTAATTTGCTCGACGGCCATGATTCGTCAAGAGGTTACACCGCGCGCACCAAGGACATTCCTAATACCATGCCCTCTCTATCGGTAAGGAACCGTACGGTCCCCAGCGGCGAGCCAGGCTTTCAAGGAGGAAGGACTTATGCGATTTAGACAGATTTGCGCAATCCTAGTGGTATTGATTGCTATCGCGGGCATGACCACGTATGTGGCCGGGCAGGCCGTCAACTTTGCCCAAATTCACGGGACCGTAGCCGATCCGACAGGTGCTGCGATTGCCGGTGCGGAGGTCACTGCCACCCATGCGGAGACCGGGCTGGTACGGACCACGACAAGTGGTCCGGATGGCAGTTTCGCTTTCGCCAATCTGCCCGTGGGAGGCTGGGAACTGAAGGTGAAAATGGCCGGGTTCCAGGAACACATCCAGACCGGCATCAAGCTCCAGGTAAGCCAGAACCCCAAGATTGACGTAAAGCTCAAATTGGGGATGGTCTCAAGCGTGGAAGTAGTACGGGCCGACGCCCTGATGGTGAACACGCAAGAGTCCTCGGTGTCTCAGGTCATTGACCAGCAGCGGATCGTTGATCTTCCTCTCAACGGCCGCCAAGTCACCGACCTTATCCTTCTCTCCGGCGGCGCGACCAACGTTTCCATCCCCGGCAACGACTTGCTCAGCAGCAAGAACTATGGCAATGGCAATGCCACCAGTACGTCCACCATCAACGTTTCCGTGGCGGGCGGGCAACAGAACGCCAACAACTATCTCCTGGATGGCGGCGACCACGTAGACAAGTTCTCCAACCTGAACATGCCGTTCCCGTTCCCTGATGCCCTGCAGGAATTCAGCGTGCAGACCAGCACTTTGACGGCCCGTTATGGCACGCACCCCGGCTCGGTGGTGAACGTCATAACCAAATCGGGCACAAATCACTGGCATGGCAACATCTTTGAATTCATCCGCAATGACTCGGTCAACGCTCACCACTTTGATTTCCCTAACTTCACCACGAATGTATCGACGCCCATCAACCCCAACGACAACGCACTCCGGCGCAACCAGTACGGCGGCACCCTGGGCGGCCCGATCGTGCATGACAAACTGCAAATCTTCGCCGGCTATCAGGCGACGCGCAACTTTCAGATGTCGGCGCCCACCACGGTCTTTGTGCCCACAGCCGCGGCCCTGCTGGGGGACTTCAGCGTCCTTGAGTCGGATACTTGTTTGGGCGTGGGCAAACATCGCACGATCAGGAACCCCTTGACCAATACGCCTTACGCCGGCAACCACGTCCCCACAGGCCAGTTCAACCAGGCGGCGTTGAATATGTTGAAGCTAGTGCCGGTGTCCCCGGACCCTTGCGGGAGAATCACTCAATCCATTCCCAACACGGGAAATGAGGACCAGGGAATCACGCGTATCGACTGGCAGCAGAGTCCAAAGAACACTATCTTCGGGCGTTATTTCATCACGGACTTCCGGGACGCCCCGATTTATGACGGGGCGAACCTTCTGCCCACTACCAAGGCTGGACAGTTTGCCCGTGACCAATCGGCTGTGATTGGAGATACGTACATCCTGAGTCCTACGATGGTCAATTCGTTCCACATTACGGCGAACCGGATGGCGATTTTCCGTGGTCCGGGCGCTGGCGTGCCCACTCCCGCCGATTTGGGAATCAACGTTCCCAGCCCCGTACCCGCTGCCCTGGTGGTGAGCATCAGCAACTACTTCAACGTGGAGAGCGGCACCGCAACCCCCGGCCACTTCAACAACAATTCTCTCCAGCTGTCCGACGATTTCGACTGGACACACGGCAAACACCAGTTGGCATTTGGCATCAACTGGGTCCACAGCCAGCTGAACGAACTATCAACCTTCCAGAGCAACGGACAGTTTACCTTCAGCGGAGCATCCAGTGGCCTGGGTTCCAGCGGAGACTCCGTGGCCGACTTCATGCTGGGACAAATCTCGAGTTTCGTCCAGGGAAACAACGAGCAGGAAAACTGGAGACAAAACTACTGGGGAATTTACGGTCAGGACACGTATCGCATTCGGCACAACCTGACTTTGAGCGCCGGGCTGCGCTGGGAGCCTTATTCGCCGGCCCAGGACCGCTACCACCGTGGCAGCCATTTTGATATGGCGGCATTTACGGCTGGCACCCGAAGCACAGTGTATCCGGGCGCGCCTCCGGGGCTGACTTTTTGCGGCGACCCCGGTACGCCTTGCGCTTTGATCAATGGCCACGCAGGCAATTTCTCACCCCGCGCTGGCATCAACTGGGACCCCCGCGGCAAAGGCCGGGAGACCATTCGTGCAGGCTTTGGCTTGTTCTATGACAACCCGGAAGAGTTTTACTTTGACCGTTTCGCGGACAACAGCCCGTTCGGCAGCGCACTCACCATCGCGCGCCCTGCAGGAGGGCTGACGAATCCGTACCAGGGCATCGTGGTTCCCCCGTTCCCACAGCCCTTCCCCACGGCCAGCAACGCTTTCTTCCCCGGTAACGGCATCTACATCAGTCTGCCACTCAACCTGCGGCCCACATATGTGATGCAATGGAACCTCTCCATTGACAAGCAATTTGGCCCCAACTGGCTGCTGACTACCAGCTATCTGGGGAACCGGACCAACCATTTGTGGCTTGGTTATGATGCCAACGCGCCGGTCTTTATCGCCGGCAGCGATTGCGCCAGCTCCAGCGCCGTGATACCGCACCATGGAGCCGGCTCTTCCCCGTGTTCGACAACCGGAAATGAGAACGTGCGGCGAGGGCTGATTCTGCAGAATGCAGCGAATGGCGCTTTCTTCTCCAGTATCTCCACGGCTACAGACGAGGGCAACGCCTCATACAACGCCCTGCTGGTGAGTCTGAACCATCGCTTCAGCCAGCACTTCACCTTGTTAGCCAACTATACCTGGTCGCACTGTCGCGATCTCGGAGACTTTGGTGGAGAACTCTCCGCCAGCCGTCTGATTTCCAACCCCAACAACTTTGCGGCCGATCAGGGCAACTGCTCGTTTGACGTTCGCCACATCTTTAACTCCTCTCTCGTAGCCACCATGCCCAATTGGGGACATGGCTTCACCGGCAAGCTGATTCATGACTGGCAACTCTCCAGCATCATTGGTTACCGTACAGGCAGCCACTATTCCGTCCTGGGCGGGACCGACGGCTCCCTGACCGGCATCAAGCAGGACCGTGCGGATATTGTCGGCAATCCCCTCACCGGCACTTGTCCCAACGGATACTCGGTGGGCTCGATTGGCTGCGCGTTCAACACCAGNNTTACGGGCCCTGGGAACTTTCAGATGGACGCTGGAGTTTCGCGGCAATTTCGCATAAGGGAAGGACAGAGCTTGATGCTGCGGTTTGAAGCTTTCAATCTCCTGAACCATCCTAATTTTGGTAATCCAAATGCCAGCAATCCCTCAAGCACCGCATTCGGCACCACTACCAGTACCCTTGGAACACCCCGGGTGCTGCAACTGGCCGGCAAGTACACGTTCTGAGCGCTCTCCGCTGGGAACGTGAAGTCGAGTGATTGTTTGAGTGGCAAGATGCAGCAGGACAGCAAGCTCGTTGGGGGCTTGCTGTCCGTTTTCTGAGAGTCAAAAGAGCCAGCCATGAACCAGGGTCCAGAACACAATACAACTCGAGGATTCTCGCGGATTGCGTTCTGGACCGCGCCCCTGCTCATGTGCGTGGCGTCGATGTGTCTGGGGCAAGACACGCGCGTTGTGGTCGAGCCCAAAATTCCCCAGGTATGCGCTTCCCTCTCCGCAAAGCTAATAACGGAACACGGCAAGCTGCCCGAAAGCGCGGAACAAAAACTGGATACTGCCCGAATCCAGGAAGCCATTGACCACTGCGTGGCCGGCCGGGCCGTCGAACTTCGGTCTGATGGCGGCTTCAACGCATTTCTTTCCGGACCACTGGAGTTGAAACCTTCCGTCACTTTATTGGTGGCAAGCGGGACCACGCTGTTTGCTACCCGCAATCCGCGGGAATATGACGTTCGTCCGGGGTCTTGCGGCGTAGTGAATCAGGAGGGCCGTGGATGCAAACCCCTGGTCCACGTCCACAATGCTCCGCATAGCGGCATCATGGGTGAGGGCAGCATTGACGGCCAGGGTGGAGAACACTTGCTTAACCAGCACGTAAGCTGGTGGGACCTTGCTCATCAAGCCAAAGTCGACAACGCCAAACAGAATTGCCCGCGCCTGGCAATCGTTGATTCGTCTGACGACTTTACTCTGTACGGCATCACTCTGCGTAACTCGCCGAATTTTCACGTGATCGTCAACAAAACGGACGGCTTCACCGCGTGGGGCGTGCGGATCGATTCCCCAGCCACCGCCCGCAACACCGACGGCATAGATCCGGCATCTTCGACCAATGTCACGATTACTCATTCTTATATACGCGCTGGCGATGACAATGTCGCCATCAAAGCCGGAAGCGCCGGACCGGCCACGCACATGACGATTACGCACAACCACTTTTACTCGGGGCACGGCATGTCAATCGGCAGCGAGACGAATGGCGGAGTGAGCGCGATCGTTGTCTCCGATCTGACCATCGACGGCGCTGACAACGGAATACGAATCAAATCCGACGCAAGCCGTGGCGGGCTGGTCCATGATGTTCTCTACAGCGACGTCTGCATGCGCGACGTCAAGAATCCGATCCTGTTGTCTCCGTTTTATACGCCGGCATCAGGTACGCTGATTCCTGTCTATGAAGACATCAAGTTGCAGAATGTCCACGACATTTCTCCCGGCGAAGTTTCCCTGCTCGGCATTGACGCGCAGCATCTGTTGGCCGTGCGGCTTGACGGCGTGACCATTGATCGCCTGGCCGCGAAGGATGTTCACATTGCTCATACGCGGGTGGCCGTTGGTCCCGGCCGCGTCAGTTTCGGCCTGCAGGGAGACGATGTCAAGATCAGCGAGAGCGGCAGCCCTTCTAAGACGGCCCCGCTGTCCTGCCAGGGCGCCTTTGTTCCGTTTCCCGATGGTCCAGTGGTCCATCCCCAGCACAACTCGATGAAAGATGAAGAGCCGCGGCCCTTCACGCCGCCGGCCGGCACGAAACACGACGTAACCGTTGCGGCAGATGGTTCAGGTGATTACAAGACCGTGCAAGAGGGCGTTGACGCGCTCGCCGCGGACGGCGGAACGGTCCGGATCAAGCCCGGCATGTATCGCGAAGTGGTGCGCGTGGCCAAGCCGCATGTTCGCATGCGGGGCCTCGGTGGCAACGCCTCGCAAGTGGTGATCGTTTACTCGAATAGCGCCGGTAGCTCGGGCGGCACCTTCCGTTCTTCTACCGTTTTCGTCACCGCTGACGACTTTCGTGCTGAGAACCTGACTTTCCAGAATGACTACAGCCAGACCCACGGCCAGAAACAACAAGGCTCGCAGGCCGTCGCTCTCTCCGTTCGCGGCGATCGCGCCGTTTTCCGCAACGTCCGCTTCTTAGGCGCGCAGGACACTCTCTTTGCCGCCGCAAGGTCTTGCGAAACGGACACTGGCCCCTGCGTTCCGGCGCGCCAGTATTTCCGCGATTGCTACATTGAAGGCAACGTCGATTTCATTTTTGGCGATTCCCTGGCGGTCTTTGACCACTGTCTCATTCATGCTATCGCGCACGAACGCGTCATGATTACCGCCCAGAGCAAACGCTATCCGGAACAACTCAGCGGCTATGTTTTTGATCACTGCAAAATCACCTCTGCGAGTGAGGTCAGCAAGCTCTTCCTGGGACGTCCCTGGAGACCATACGCAGCCGTGGTGTTTCTGAACAGCGAATTGGATGAAAAGATTGATCCGGCTGGCTGGGACGAGTGGCACGCCGGAGAAACGCGCAGGCTGGAGACGGCGTTCTATGCCGAATACGAGTCCACGGGCGCCGGGAGCAACCCGGCGAAACGCGAACAGTTCTCGAAACAATTGAGTGAAACTGAAGTAAGAAAATACAGGACTGCTTCTTTCCTCGCCGGTTCGGATGGATGGAACCCAGCGGCTGAGTAATTGAAACTCTGGACGTAACGTTGTGTTGGAAGAGAATAGAAAACGATGGGTAGTGAAAACAATGAAGAGACGTGATCTGATAAAAAGCCTGGGCGTCGCCACGGGCGTTGCCGCTTGTACCGGAATGTTCGCTGGCCCGAAGCTGCTGGCAGCTTTGACAACACCGCGCTTCCCTGCTTTCGGCATGGACAATGACGATCCCTGGACATCGCTGCCGGCAATTCTGGCGCGCATCAAGCCGCCGGTTTTTCCAGCGCGGGACTTTGACGTGACCAAATTTGGCGCCGTCGGTGACAACAAAACAGACTGTACGCCAGCCTTTCAGAAAGCCATTGCGGCCTGCCAAACGGCGAAAGGCGGCCGCGTTGTTGTACCGGCTGGCGACTTCATTACTGGCGCCATCCATCTCAAGAGCAACGTGAACCTTCACGTGAGTTCGGGCGCTACGGTCCGCTTTACGCACGATTCCTCGAAGTATCCGATGGTATTTACCCGGTGGGAAGGCGTGGAGTTGATGAACTTCTCTCCGTTCATCTACGCCTTCGAGCAGGAAAACATCGCCATCACCGGCCAGGGGACGATCGATGGCAACGCCGACTGCGAGCACTGGTGGCCGTGGAAGGGACGAGCAAAGTGTGGATGGACTGTAGGCCAACCGAACCAGGAAAAAGATCGTAACCAACTCTTCGCCATGGCGGAACAAGGCGCTCCGGTACACGACAGAGTTTTTGGCGAAGGACACTACCTGCGTCCGCAATTCATTCAGCCGTATCGCTGCAAGAATGTGCTGATCGAAGGCGTGACTTTGAAGAACGCTCCCATGTGGCAGGTCCATCCGGTGCTATGCACGAACGTCACTGTACAAAAGATGACGATCACCGGCGCCAGCATCAATCGAGAATCCGGCCCCAACACCGATGGCTGCGATCCTGAGTCGTGTACGGACGTGCTGATCAAAGACTGCGACTTCAGCACCGGCGACGATTGCATCGCGATCAAGGCCGGCAGAAATGCCGATGGCCGGCGCGTGAATGTGGCCTCAGAAAATCTCGTCATTCAGGGCTGCCGCATGAAGGACGGCCACGGTGGAGTGACCATTGGCAGTGAAATATCCGGCGGGGTGCGTAACGTCTTTGCCGAGAACTGCCGCATGGACAGCCCGCGTTTGGACATCGCCATCCGCATCAAGAACAACGCCATGCGTGGCGGACGCCTCGAGAATATTTTCGTCCGCAACATTGAGGTCGGGCAGGTGGCCATGGCTGCTCTTTCCATCGATTTTCATTACGAAGAGGGAGAAGCCGGAAAGTTCACGCCGATTGTGCGCAATGTTGACGTTCGTAAGGTGACGGCCAACAAGGCACAGTACGCCCTCTATTTGCGTGGGTTTAAGAACGCACCGATTGAGAGCGTCCGCGTGGAAGATTGCACTTTGAACGGCGTGGAAAAACCGAATGTGATCGAAAACGTAAAAGATCTTGTCCTACGGAACGTACGCATCAATGGAAAGCTCGTATAGCGTCCGAGGGCTGAAGTGCTGGGAGACTCTGGAGTCTTGATGGGATTCATTACCGAAAATTTTCTTCTTGAGTGCGAAACTGCCAGATATTTGTACCAGCAGTACGCGTCCGGGCAGCCGATCCTTGACTACCATTGTCATCTTTCGCCCAAGGACATCGCCGAGGACCGCCATTTCGATAATCTATTTGAGATCTGGCTTGAAGGCGACCACTACAAGTGGCGCGCCATGCGGGCCAACGGCGTGCCGGAGCGCTACTGCACCGGCGATGCTCCACCGTATGAGAAGTTCCTGGCCTGGGCCAAGACTGTTCCGCATACGCTGCGCAATCCGCTGTATCACTGGACCCACCTGGAACTGCTGCGTTATTTCGATATTTCCGAGTTGCTGGATGAAAAAAGCGCGCCACATGTCTGGACGGAGGCCGAGCACCGGCTTAAGAGCGATGACCTTTCCGCCCAGGGCATTCTGGCCAACTTTCGCGTGCGCGCTGTCTGCACAACCGATGACCCGGCGGATTCGCTCGAGTATCACGAGCGAATCGAGGCTTCCGGTGCCGCCACCAGCGTTCTCCCGACGTTCCGTCCCGACGCCGCGACTGACATCAGTAATCCTGCTAATTTCACCAAGTGGGTAGACAAGCTCGGCCGCCGCTGCAACCTTTCCATCTCGCGATTCTCTGACTTTGTCAAAGCGCTCGAGTTGCGTCACGACGACTTTCACCGCCGGGGCTGCCGGCTTTCCGATCATGGTCTGGACTTCTGCCCGTCGGAAAAGTGCGATGAAGCCCAAGCGGCGGCCATTTTTGATCTGGTCCGTTCAGGAACGGAGCCCAGCCCGCTGGAATCCCAGATGTTCGCCAGTTACCTCATGGCGTTCTTTGGCCGTCTCGACGCCGAAAAGGGATGGACCAAGCAGCTGCACCTGGGCGCCTACCGCAACGCAAACAGCCGCGCGCTCGCGGGAATGGGGCGGGATTCGGGGTTCGACTCCATCGCGGACTGGCCACAGGTAACTTCGCTGGCGACGTATCTTGATCGTCTGGACCGCACCAACGCGCTGCCTAAAATGATTATCTACAACGCCAACCCGGCGGATAATTACGCATTTGCCACCCTGGTTGGCAATTTTCATGATGGCACGCACGTCGGCAAGCTGCAGTTCGGCAGCGGCTGGTGGTTCCTGGATCAGCGAGAGGCCATTGAGTGGCAATTGAATACTCTTTCCAATTGCGGGCTGCTCTCCAACTTTATCGGCATGCTGACGGACTCGCGGTCTTTCATGTCGTACCCGCGGCATGAGTATTTCCGCCGCGTTTTGTGTAATCTTCTTGGTAGTGAAATTGAGAAGGGTCTGCTGCCCGACGACGAAGTCCTTGTTGGCGATATGATTAGCAGGATTTGTTACGCTAATGCAGCACGCTACCTGGATCTTCCAGGCATACAGAACGCCGTCAGGCCGGCTCCGGCCGCCGTGAGCACATTGGCGAACGCGACTGCGAGCCGCGGCGGCGGAACGGCAATTCGGCGGATCTAGGACGTTTAGACGGAACCATGGGACCCATCACCAAATCGTGCGCCCAGATTCACGAGTACGCCGTCGTCGTGCATCCAGAGGACGCCGTTGCCGTGGTCAAAAAGCCAGTGAGCGCGGGTCTTTGTGTCCAGTTGGCTGACGGCGCCGTTGTCGAGATTACGGCGGACATCGCCGCCGGCCACCGGTTTGCTATTCGCGACATGCCTGAGGGCACGTACGTCCTGCAATACGGCCAGCCGATAGGAACGTCGCTGGGAATCAGACGCGGCGAAGCAGTCACGCATGGCAACATGGACGACAAGGTACCCATCGTCCGTGACGTGCCGGAAGATCTTTCCAATCCTGCTCCCGATTACTTCCCTGAAGCCGAGCGCGCCACGTACATGGGCTACAGACGCGCGGACGGCCGCGTGGGCACGCGCAACCATATTCTGATTATTCCCACGAGCATGTGCGCGAGCCATGAGTCCATGCAGATTTCCACGGTGGCCGAGTACACGATCCATAGCCCAGAACGGTTTCCGAACGTGGATGGCGTATCCGCCATTCCTCATAACAAAGGATGCGGCTGCCAGGACGGCTCGCCCGTGGACATTCTGCTGCGGGTTCTCTCCAACTATGCCGACCATCCCAACGTTGGCGGCGTGGTCCTGCTGGAACTGGGCTGCGAGAAAACAAATCTCTCCGTGGTGGAAGCCTATCTGCAACGCCTGGGACGAAAGTTGAACAAGCCGATGGTCCGCATCGGCATACAGCAAGCCGGCGGCACACAGGCGGCAATTCAAGCGGGGCTTGCCGCAGTTACGCACATGCTTCCCGAGGTCAACGAAATCAGGCGCGAACGCGTACCCATGAGCGAATTGGTCCTCGGCGTAAAGTGCGGCGGCTCGGACGCGTTCTCCGGCATCTCCGCCAATCCCAGTCTCGGCTATGCTTCAGACCTGCTGGTGCGGTCGGGCGGAACGGTTCTGATTACTGAAGTCCCGGAATTCTGCGGAGCAGAACACATTTTGGCCCACCGCGCTAAGGACGCACAAACGGCGCGGGCCGTCTACCGCATGGTCGATTGGTACAAGGATTTTGCCGGCCAGCGCGGCGCGCAGCTTGGAGAAAATCCAAGCCCCGGAAATATCAAAGGTGGATTGCTCAACATCACCATCAAGTCGCTGGGCGCAATCGCCAAAGCGGGCACAACGCGCGTGGAAGGCGTGACCGATTACGGCACGCCGCCTGCGGGTCGAGGCCTGTTCCTGATGCAAGGCCCTGGCTATGACCAGGAATCGACGCCAGCCTTGGTGGCAGCGGGAGCAACCGTGGTCGTTTTCACGACGGGTCGGGGCTCCACGATTGGCAATGCCATCGCTCCGGTGATCAAGCTGGCCTCGAACAATGAGATTTTTCGCCGCATGTCCGGCGATCTTGATCTCTCCGCCGGCGATGTGCTGGACGGCACGGCATCCATCAGCGAAGTTGGAGCAAAAGTGTTTGAACACATTCGGCGCGTTGCCAGCGCGGAGGTTCCGGCAAAGGCTGAGGTCCTCAAACATCGTGAATTTCAGGTTTGGGCGGAAGCCGCAGTTTCACTTTAGTTCTTGAGTCGAACATTTCATCTATGGGACATCCTTCACTCGACCTTGCAAACAAGACTGCCGTCGTGATTGGCGGCACTTCCGGGATCGGCCTGGCCATTGCCAAGGGACTGGCGCTGGCCGGCGCGAACGTTGTGCCTACAGGCCGCCGCGCTGAACTCGTTCAGTCCGTCTCGAAAGAGATTGAGGCGCTGGGTCGAAAATCAATGGCCCAGGCCACAGACGTAACGGACAGAGCAAGTCTGCAATCCCTGCTCGACGCAACGCTGAAAGAATTTGGCAGCGTGCAGATTCTCGTCAACTGCGCGGGACGCACAAAACGCACGCCAACGCTCAGCGTCTCCGAGGACGAATGGAACGGAATCATGCAGACCAACGTCACCGGCACGCTGCTGGCCTGCCAGGTTTTTGGTCCGCACATGATCGAAAAGAAATATGGACGAATCGTCAATATCGCTTCCCTGTCTTCCTTCGTGGCGCTCTATGAAGTTGCCGCGTATTCCGCCAGCAAGGCCGCTGTGGCTTCTCTGACCAAGTCGCTGGCCATCGAATGGGCGAAGCATGGTGTGTGTGTGAACGCCATTGCGCCGGGACTATTTCGCACTGATCTCAACACCGCGCTGCTCGATGGCACGCCGCGCGGCGAGGAATTTCGTGTACGGACTCCGATGGGGCGATTTGGCCAAACGGAAGAATTGGTGGGGGCCGCAGTATTTCTGGCATCCGATGCCGCCAGTTTTGTTACCGGACATTTACTGATCGTCGACGGTGGCTTTCTGGCCAGCGGAGTCAATCAATGAGACCTTTCAGCCGGGAGCAGCATTCATGAGCGCACAAGCATCTCCACTTTTGGACAAGATGGTTTTTCGCAATACGAATAACCAGATCGGCCGCCACATATCGGTGACACCGGAGAACAGCACCAACCAGCATCTCTCCTATGGACGGATCATCCTGAACCCTGTGGCCCGTTCTGTGTCATTCAGGAATGGTGGCCAGGAAACAGGCCTGATCTGTCTTTCCGGCCAGGCCACGGTGAAAGTAGGCAACAACAGCTTCAGTTGCACCCAATACGATTCCATTTACATTCCGCGCGACAGCAACATTGAAGTCAGCACAACTTCCAACGTTGACTTCGCCGAGTTCTCCAGCGACGTTGAGCACAGTTACCCGCTGCAGTTCTCGTCCTATGCGGACGTCGAGAAGGACCCCAGCCTCAAATTCAACACGGGCACCGCAGGTCAGGCGCGCCACGTGAATATCTGTCTGGGTAAGAACGTGCAGGCTGGCCGTCTGCTTGTGGGCTTTACCATTTCTGAGCCCGGCAACTGGACGAGTTGGCCTCCGCATGAGCACGCGAAAATGCTGGAAGAGATGTACGTCTACATCAACATGCCGGCGCCCGCATTTGGTCTGCAACTCGTCTACAACAACACGGACTATCCCGAAATGGTCATGCCGGTCCGCGAGGGTGACGCCGTCCTGATCCCCAGTGGCTACCACCCCAACGTCGCAGTCCCCGGCCACCCGATTTCTTTCTTGTGGGCAATGGCCGCGCACCGCGAGAAAGAAGACCGCCAATTCGGCGTTGTGAACGTGCAGCCCGCCTTCAATCAAGGCGGATCGGGATTGGAAGCCAGCCGAAAGTAGCGGGACCTCGCGCTGATCATGAAGAACAGCAATGTCATCCCGATTGCCTCGCCCCTTGCTTCCTCTCCGGATGTTGCGGTGAAGATCGGGCACTATCGCTGGGCCATCTGCGCGGTGCTGTTCTTTGCCACCACCATGAACTATGTGGACCGGCAAATCCTGGGGCTGCTGGCGCCGATCCTGCAAAAAGACATTGGCTGGAATGAGGTGCAATATGGATACATCGTTACTTCATTCCAGGCAGCCTACGCTTTAGGTCTGCTGTTCATGGGCTGGCTGATGGACCGCATCGGGGCACGCATCGGATATGCAATCTCCATCATCATCTGGAGCCTCTCCGCTATGGCCCACGCGCTCGCGCGTACACCGTTAGGCTTCGGCATTGCGCGGTTTACACTCGGCCTGGGTGAGGCTGGTAACTTTCCCGCCGGCATCAAGACTGTCGCCGAATGGTTTCCCAGGAAAGAACGGGCACTGGCGACTGGCATTTTCAACTCCGGAACCAATATCGGCGCAACGCTGACTCCACTCGCGGTACCGTGGATCGTGAATCATTACGGCTGGCAGTCCGCGTTCATTGTTACCGGATTGCTCAGCGCCATCCCGGCCATTTTCTGGATCAGAATGTACCGCAAGCCAGAAAAGCATCCACGTGTGTCGGCCGCGGAGCTGGCTTATATTCAAAGCGATCCCATAGAGCCCACGGTGAAGATTTCCTGGGCGCGGCTTTTGCCGCACCGGCAGATGTGGGCTTTTCTCATCGGCAAGTTTCTCACCGACCCCATCTGGTGGTTCTTTCTCTTCTGGCTGCCCAAGTTTCTCTATACGGAACATGGGCTATCGCTCACCGGCCTGGGATTGCCATTGGTCATTATTTATAACGGTGCGTCGGTGGGCAGCATTTTCGGCGGATGGCTTCCAGCGCGGCTGCTCAAGGCCGGTTGGAGCGTGAACCGGGCTCGCAAGACAACCATGCTGATCTGCGCGCTGGCGGTGGTGCCGATTGTGTTCACCGCGAACGTGCACAGTCTATGGGCGGCGGTGGCAATTATCAGTCTGGCGGCGGGCGCCCATCAGGGATGGTCGGCCAATATGTTTACCCTGGCTTCCGATATGTTTCCGCAACGCGCCGTGGGATCGGTGGTTGGAATCGGCGGCTTCGGCGGCGCGATTGGCGGCATGTGCATCGCAACTTTCACCGGGTGGGTGTTGCAGATTACCCACAGCTATTTGCCGATGTTCATCATCGCCGGTTCGGTCTACCTGTTGGCGCTGCTGCTGATACACCTGCTGGCTCCGCGGCTTGCGGCGGCGGCGATTGATGGTCCGTTACTTACCAGCTCTCCGGCCATGGTGACATGATGCCAATAACAATCAAACCCAAAAACACAAACGGCTGGGACATGGTAGCGCTCGGCGAGGTCATGCTGCGCTTTGATCCCGGCGATCGCCGCGTGTGGACCACACGTAACTTTGAAGTCTCCGAAGGCGGCGGCGAGTACAACGTGGCGCGCGGCCTCAAGCGCTGCTTTGGACTGGACGCAGCCATCGTCACCGCGTTTGCTGACAATCCCGTCGGCCGCCTGTTGCAGGACTTGATCTACCAGGGCGGTGTCGACCAGTCGCTTGTACGTTGGGTTGAATATGACGGTGTTGGCCGCAGCGTGCGTAATGGTCTGAACTTCACCGAGCGCGGTTTCGGATTGCGGGCGGCCCTCGGCTGCTCGGATCGCGGCCACACCGCAGTTTCGCAACTCAAGGCTGGTGATATCGACTGGGAAAAGATCTTCGGCGAACGCGGAGCGCGCTGGTTCCATACCGGCGGAATTTTCGCCGCGCTCTCAGAATCCACGCCGGCGGTAGCGCTCGAAGCGATGCAGTCCGCGCACAAGCACGGCGCAATCGTTTCCTACGATTTGAACTACCGCGAATCGCTGTGGAAAGGCATCGGCGGGAAAAAGAAAGCCCAGGACGTAAACCGCCGGCTGGCTCCGTACGTTGACGTGATGATTGGCAACGAAGAAGATTTTTCCGCCGCGCTGGGATTCGAAGTCAAAGGCATGGACGAGCACATCTCGAAAGTTGAAACCGAAGCCTTCAAAGAAATGATCCAGACGGCAATCCGCGAGTTCCCTTTCAAAGTTGTTGCCACCACGTTGCGTAAGGCAAAGACCGCCACCATCAATGACTGGGGAGCAATCTGCTACAGCGACGGCAGCTTCTACGAAGCGAAGCACCGCCCGGACCTGGAGATTCTGGACCGCGTAGGCGGCGGCGACTCGTTCGCCTCCGGCCTGATCTACGGATTTCTTTCTGGACAAGGCGCGAAATGGGCCGTGGAATGCGGCGCAGCACACGGCGCGCTGGCCATGACCACGCCGGGCGACACTTCGATGGCGACGCTGATGGAGGTCGAGAAGCTCATGCAAGGCGGCAGCGCCCGGGTGCAGCGCTGAACCTTTAGTCGTTGATTCGTTAATACAATCACAGTGTCGTCTCGGAGCGGGGCCATGACAGTAGCCGTGGACTCCAGTCCACAGATTGAATGGGTTCTGATTGAATGGGTTCTTGCGAAGTCCACTACGGTTTCGTATTCACACACTTGATGTTTGCTTCGCGAAATGTGGTCGCTTCTCACCAGCTTCGTCGTCGCGTGGCGCCCAATTGCCATGGCTCAGGATTGGCAGGCGGCATTGTACCTGGTCGCAATTTGGAATCCTGCCAGATTTAACAGCTCAACGCGTTAAACGCCTTAACGAACATGAAACTGACCGCCCTGTACCAAATCGCCGCGCCGCGCGACAAAGTATTCACCGCCCTCATTAATCCGGATGTTTTACAACGTTGCATCGATGTCTGTGAAAAAATGGTCAAGACGACCGCTGAAAGTTACGACGCACATTTGAAAATCGGCGTCGCCGGGTTCAAAGGCAATTACATCGGCAAGGTCCAGTTCAAGGAGCAGAAGCCGCCGGAATCCCTCACCTTGATCATCGAAGTCAAAGCCAGGCCGGGCTTCGTCAAGGGCACCGCCCGCATCCAGCTTGCGGAAAAAAAGGAGCAAACCGAACTCCACTGCGACGCCGATGCCCAGGTGGGCGGCTTCATTGCGGCCATCGGCCCGCGCCTGATCGAAGCCGCCGCCAAAAGAATGATGGACGAATTCTTCCGGAAATTTGGCGAACTAGTGCTGTGACAAAGGATTCTCGATACATGTTTGGCAGGGCGCGTCACTCCGTGCGTGCCGTTCGGGTCGTAGGTCCAGACCAACGGCGCGCACGGAGTGAGTTTGTCTCAAAACCTTGTGGTCGGAAGGACGAGTTACACGAGTCCCTGACTTTTCAGCCATTTTAAAAGATTGGGGACTCGTGTAACTCGTCCCTCCGGGGTTTCGAGATAGGCTCACTCCGTGCGCGCCGTGATTGTTCCAATTATTGTCGGCTATGAAATTCATGGCTCTTCACTTTCCGTAACCGTTCATATTCCGAGGGTCGATTGTTGGATTGCTGAGACGCCAGAAAGCGGCGATGTTTCTGAAGCATGAACAACGCCGACCTTGCCGCCCGCTGAAAGCTTGTGGACCTCTTTGACACAAACTTTCTGTTCGCCTCCTTGCTTTGGGGATCGGTTGGCATCGGCTACTGGGTTTACGGCAAGAAACAGCAAGAAATGATGCCCATGCTCGGAGGCGTGGCGATGATTGCGGTGTCCTACTTCGTCGGCAGTTGGCTGCTGATGTCGCTCATCAGCATCGCGCTCATGGTCGCGGTGTACCTGCTGGTGAAACGAGGTTGGTGAACCAAACGTTGGATGGCGGCAGAAACAGGCTCGACACCACTACGGGACTTGCCAAAATCCAACCCAATGAAGAAACCCAAGGCAGAACGTAACCGTGACCACTACGCTTTGTTGAATTCTTTATCCGAAGTTCTCACTGGCGAGGTGCGGCGGCGGATTCAACGGGTGTTGGTTTGATTTCGCCTCCTCACTCCGTCCGTAGCGCCGACTTGCAGTAAAAACCGGAAGCCAGTGGCCTGGCTTCCGGTTTTGAATTTGCTGAACCCGGCTCGTTCCCGGCCAGAACGGTTTAGAACGACCAGTTGAAGAAGGGGAATCCGGTAGCGAGTTTGTCCGGGAATTCGGAGAACCACGGATTGTTTGCGGCCACGTTGACCAGTCCGACCTGCACGCCGTGGAGTTTTTCAGCGTAATTGAAGACGCCCAATTGCAAACCGGTGAAATCTTTCGAGTAGTTCACAAAACCGGATTGCAGTCCTTCGAATGATCCCTTGGAGCAATTCACAAAGCCGTCCTGCCAGCCGACGTATTTATCGGTGCTGATGTTGATGAAACCCCACTGAACGCCGTGGTAGGATTCGGCATAGTTGCCGATGAGCGACCAACTGAAACCCGAACTCTCCCCGGTGCTGCCGTTGACAAAACCCAACGTGAGGCCGTGCCGCGGGTTTTCACCCCAAATGCCCAGGGAGAAGTCTCGAATGGTGGTAGTCCGGGGATGGATTGCGATGTCCGGAGTCAGCGAGAGCTGAAACGCGGCCGTGTCGGCCGCCTCGTCGGCTTTGGTGTAAACCGCGCCGATGACAAGTAGTGCGATGGTGAGTAGTTTTTTCATGTTTCGGATTTAACCAACCAGCTACCCCAATGCAACCATAATCGCGTCGAGGCATTGGGTGCGGGGAGCGTGGGCCGCCAGTCTGCCGTGTCCGGCGGCCCGACGAACACTTCTTGCGCCAAACCACGCTGTACCAATTGGTTCGAGTTGAAGTCAGAGGCCGGAAGCGTGCGCTCTCCCATTTCAACTGCACCACCCGACAGGTTCATGGCAGAATCTTACGCTCGACCCCTTCACCCATCCCGATATGATTCTCAAAAATGGGACCGGCTAAAAAACGATTCTTCTCTGCTCGCGCAGCATTAAAACCAATGTCATATCATTTGCATTCACTCCTGGTCCTTCCCGCCATAGGATTGTCGCGACCCCAAACCCTCGGATTTACTGGCAGGGGATTTTCGCGCGCCGCCGCCCTGCTCATGCTGCTGGCTGCCAGCTCCGCGCCCGCCGCCAATTGGCCGCAATGGCGCGGGCCAAATGGCGACGGCATCAGCTCGGAGACAAACGTGCCGGTGAAATGGAGCGCCACGGAAAATGTCGTTTGGAAAACACCGCTTCCGGGTGATGGCCATTCCTCGCCGGTGGTATGGCAGGACAGCGTGTTTCTTACCACGGCCATGCCGGAGTCCAAGGAGCGCCTGTTGCTGCGTATCGACGCGCGGACGGGAAAAATTCTCTGGCAGCGCTCCGTGGTGACGGCGGCAGTCGAGTCGATGCACCGCGAAAACAGTCCGGCTTCCTCGACGCCCGTCACGGATGGCGAGCGCGTTTTCACGTCGTTTCAAAACGGCAAACGTGTGGACCTGCAAGGTTATGACTTTACCGGCCGGCAGATTTGGTCCGCGCAGCCCCTGGAATTCAACGGCGAGCACGGCTACAGCTACACGCCTTTGCTTTATCGCGATCTGCTGATCCTCGATTGCCGCCAGGAGGGCGAAGCCGCATTGCTCGCGCTCGACAAACGCACCGGCAAAGTGCGCTGGCGCGTCGAACCCTCGCGCCACCGCATTTCGCACATCACTCCGTTGCTGGTCAATGCCGCCGGCCACCGGCAACTCATCGTGTGTGGCAGCGACGAAATCCGCAGCGTGAACCCGGACACCGGCAAGACGTGGTGGTGGTGTCGCGGACCTTCGGACGTGGCGGTCGCCGGATTGAGCTATGGTGACGGGCTGGTGTTCGCGGCGGCGGGTTATCCGGATCGTACCCGGATGGCCGTGCGCGTCGATGGCCGGGACGACGTAACGGACACCCATGTGGCGTGGAAATCCCGCAAGCAGGTGACTTACGTTCCATCGCCGGTTTATCAGGCCGGCCATTTTTACTCGGTTCTCGATGAAGGCATGCTCTGTTGTTTCGATGCGAAGACGGGCGACACAGTTTGGGAACAACGCCTGGAGGGGCGCTTCCGTTCCTCGCTGGTGCTGGCGGGAGGAAATATTTACGCAACGAACGACAAAGGGGTGACCACGGTGTTCCGCGCCTCGCCGAAGGGTTTTGAATCCGTATCGGTGAACGATCTGAGCGAATTCTGCTACACGACCCCGGCCATTGCGAATGGACGCATTTACCTGCGCACGGGAAAGCATCTGTATTGCATTGGAAAGGGGTCACTCGCTATCAACAAATAGTCTCTGTGGCCACACCGATGGGTCTTTCAAAGAAGCCAACGCTGTTCGTTGTCTGCCGGCGAGGGATGGCTTCACTTTTCTGTCCGCACCGTTGACGCTCCCGCGCAAATCCGTCAGAGTGACGGTCGGAAACCTGTCGCAACAACGTCAATCTTATGCAACCAAACCGCGCCGTCATCACCTGCGCCGGACGCAACCAGCGCACCCTCCCGCTCCAGACCTTGGTGGACCGCGACGGCCGCGCCAAGGCCGCGTTCGTCATTCTTATCGAGCAGGTGCTCGCCGCCGGCATCAATGAAGTCGGCGTGGTGATTCATCCGGGCGACGAAACAGCGTATCGTTCCGCCGCCGGCGCGCTCGCGCGGAATCTGGTGTTCATCGAGCAACCTGCGCCGCTTGGCTACGGTCACGCAGTCTGGTGCGCGCGGCAATTTACGCAACGCGATCCCTTCCTGCTTGTTGTGGGGGATCACTTGTGCGTGAGCCGGGTCGCGAAATCCTGCGCCGCACAACTCGTGGAAATCGCCGCCGCCGAGAAATGCGCCGTCTCCGCGGTTTCCGCAACGCACGAGAGCAAGCTTCCCTATTACGGCGCGGTGGGCGGCCGGCTCGCGGGCGGTCGCAGCGGCATCTACGAAATCACCACCGTGCTGGAGAAACCCACGCCCACGGAAGCGGAACAGAAACTGATCGTGCCCGGCTTGCGCGCGGGTCACTACCTCTGCTTCTTCGGGATGCATGTGCTGCCGGCGTCCATCATGGAATTGCTCGAAGCGGACATCTCCCGCGCGGGCAGCGATGGCGGCGTGACGCTCAGTGACGCGTTGCTGGCCCTGGGCCGGCGCGAACAGTATCTGGCCGCTGAATTGCAAGGCCGTCGCTACGACATCGGCGCGAAATATGGCCTGCTGACCGCGCAACTGGCACTGGCCCTCGACGGCAATGATCGCGATGAGGTGCTCAACGGCCTGGTCGAACTGCTCGCCACCAGCCGCCACTAACGCCCGGTCGCCAAGCCAAATATTTTTCATGACCGGGTCACTCCTCCAAATCATTATCGTGCCGGACGCGGCGACCCGCAATCAATCGCTCGACGCGCTCTGCCGAAAAGCGTCCGCAGAAGACCTGCTTTCCCAGTGCGCCGAACTCGATGCCTTTCGCCGCCGCAGCGACAATCTGTATGAGCGCGTCCGCGCCGCGTTTTTTCTCTACGCGATTTATCGGTTTCATCTGCCCGACAAATTGCCCGCGGCGGTACGGCCCGGGGCCGGGTTGATCTCTTTCCGTGGTTTTGAACTGTTGCTCCAGCGCCGCTTCGAGGAGGCGATTGATCATTTTCTCGCCGTCCAACGAACCGAGGGTGCCAGTGGCGGTCTGGCGAGCGCACTGGCGGCAGCGTATCAGCGGCTCGCCTTCCAGACCCTTGCCGACCAGGTGCGGCGCAGTGTGCGCGGCGTGAAAGGCAACCAATGGATGTTCCGCATGGGCCATCCCGCCGACCATCCGCTGCGGCTTCGTCCCGAACTGCTGAACAAGTCGGCGGATGGCACCTATCCGATCCTGTGCGAAAGCACTCCGGTCCGGATGGATCTCAGTCACTCCGGATGGAGCGACATTTTCTTCCTCGCGATGGACTACCCGGAGGGCGCGCGGGTGCTCAACGTGTCCATTGATCTTGGAGTGCATGGCCGCGATGCCGCGCCGCGTCCACCGGTCGAGGCCTATTTGCGTGTGATTGACGAACCGGTCCTGCGGCTTACGAGTGTTGACCTGGCGGCCACCACGGACATCAACAACCTCGCGGAGGTTTTCGATTTCGCGCGTGATTACCTCGGCTTGCTCAAGGCTGCCATTATCGCCGCCGGCATTGTGCCGCCCGGCATCGAAGGCTCGGGCCAGAGTCTCGCCGCGTTGCTGGAGGAGATGGTTGGCCCCGGCCGCGGTCTCGAGTTGGTCAGCAACGTGAATCACATCCCCAAAGGCTCGCGCCTGGCCGTTTCCACGAACCTGCTGGCGGCGTTGGTTTCGGTCTGCATGCGCGCCACCGGACAAGCCAAGTCGCTCACCGGCCCGCTGGCGGAGGAGGAACGGCGTCTCGTGCTCGCTCGCGCGCTCTTGGGCGAATGGCTCGGCGGTTCAGGCGGCGGCTGGCAGGATTCCGGCGGCGTCTGGCCCGGCATGAAACTCATCACCGGCGAACTCGCCCGGGAGGGCGATCCTGAATCCGGCCTGAGCCGGGGCCGCCTTATGCCGGCGCATCACATCCTCGACCACCAGGATGCTTCACCCGCGACGCGGCAACGACTGCAGGATTGCCTGGTGCTTGTCCACGGCGGCATGGCGCAGAACGTTGGTCCCATCCTCGAGATGGTCACGGAGAAATATCTCCTGCGATGCGAGCCGGAATGGCAGTCGCGGCTCGAAATGAAAGAGATTCTCGATGGCATTTTAGGCTCGCTGCGGGACGGCGATGTCGCTCAGATTGGCGCGCTCACCACGCGTAACTTCTTTGGACCCATCCAGACCATCATTCCGTGGACCAACAACCAATTCACCGAAACGCTCATCGCCCGGGTGCGCGCAGAGTTTACCGACCACTTCTGGGGCTTTTGGATGCTCGGCGGCATGTCGGGCGGCGGCATGGGATTCATCTTCGCGCCGGAACACAAGGCGCGGGCGCAAGCGCGTCTGCAGGTGATCATGTCCGAGGTCAAGCGCGAGCTTGAGACCGCACTGCCGTTTGCCATGGAACCGGTCGTCTATGACTTCGCCATCAACGAGCGTGGCACCTGGTCCGAATACCGGCGCGGGGACGACGCTTTTCTGCCGCGGGATTACTACGCGCTGCATGTGCCGCGCTGGTTGCGCGCTGATCCGTTGACGCTGCCACTGGCGCAGCGTGTGGAACTGCAAAAATTCGGCGCCGCCTGCCGCACGCGACCGGAATTGAACGGGATGGCGGCAACCTTGTTTGACCGGCTCGTGCCGCGTCTCAAAATCGGTGAAAACGAATCGCAAGACCCCGAAGCCTTGCTGGCGCAAAGCGGCTTCGACCGCGCCCAGCACGAGCAGATTCGCGAAGACCTCCGCGGCGGTCGCATCGGCCTCGCGCAAAACCGCCTGCCCGTGACGGCCGACATCAAGGACGTGCGGGTGGAAGACGTGGTGGATGCCATCAGCACGCCAGCCGACGAATTACGCGAACGCGGCCTGGCGGCGTTGCGCAACGGCGAACTGGCAATCGTGACGCTCGCCGCCGGTGCCGGCAGCCGTTGGACCCAAGGCGCGGGCGTGGTGAAAGCCCTGCATCCTTTCGCCCGACTGGCCGGCCGTCACCGCACGTTTTTAGAAACTCACCTCGCCAAGAGCCGGAGCATCTCGCGCCTCGTTGGCACGCCGCTGCCGCATGTCATCACCACCAGTTGGCTGACACATGACGCCATCGCAGAGTGTTTGCACCGCCACCAGAATCACGGTTTTCCCGGCCCCGTGCTGCTTTCGCCCGGACGCGCCATCGGCCGGCGACTGATTCCCACCGTGCGCGACCTGCGTTTTCTGTGGGAGGACACTGCCCAGCAGGTTCTCGATGAACAGCAACAGAAAGTCCGCGAAAGCCTGCACCACGCGCTGATGAACTGGGCCCGGCAGGCCGGGGAAGCCGCCGATTACACCGACAACGTGCCCTCGCAGTGCCTGCATCCCGTCGGTCATTGGTTTGAAATTCCCAACCTGCTCCGCAACGGCGTGCTCGCACAGTTGTTGGCGCAACGGCCGCGGTTGAAGCATCTGCTGATGCACAACATCGACACGCTCGGCACCGATGCCGATCCGGCGATGTTCGGCCGGCATCTCGCCGGTGGCGGCGGCCTCACCTTCGAGGTCATCACCCGACGGCTCGAAGACCGTGGCGGCGGACTTGCCCGTTTGAACGGCCAGGTGCGCCTCGTCGAGGGCCTGGCGTTGCCGCGCGAGGAGGACGAATTCCGTCTGACTTATTACAACTCCAATACCTGCTGGATTGACATTGACCAATTGCTCCGCGCGTTCGGTCTCACACGGAGCGATCTGTCAAATTTGGAAAAAGTCACCACCGCCGTCCGCACGCTGGCGGCACGCGTGCCCACTTACATCACAATCAAGGACGTGAAAAAACGCTGGGGCCATGGCCAGGAGGATGTCTTTCCAGTGTCGCAGTGGGAAAAACTCTGGGTGGACATGACCGCGCTGCCGGAGATTTCCTCCCGCTTCCTCGTTGTTCCGCGCTGCCGCGGCCAGCAACTCAAGGATCAAGCGCAACTCGACGGCTGGCTGCGCGACGGCTCGGCCGCCCATGCCGAAAGCCTCTGCGATTGGGCGTGAACACAGCGGAAACCGATCGCCTGGCTTCCGGGAGGATGAACTTTTTGGGGTGGGGCGCGTCACTCCGTGCGCGCCGCCGGCTCGCAGAGGACTGCGATCCCTGCCTTTGATTATCGCCGCGCCTTCGGCAACGCACTCGTGCTGGCGTAAACCGCATTCCTGCCTAGCAATTGTTCGATGCGCAGGAGTTGGTTGTATTTTGCCAGACGATCCGAGCGGCTCAACGAACCGGTCTTGATCTGGCCGCAGTTCGTCGCCACGGCAATGTCGGCGATGGTCGCGTCCTCGGTTTCGCCGGAACGATGCGAGATCACGACACGGTAGCCCGCCTGGTGCGCGGTCTCGACGGCGTCGAGCGTCTCGGTCAGCGTCCCGATCTGGTTCACTTTGACCAGGATCGCATTGGCGCAGCCGTCGCGGATGCCGCGCTCGAGCCGCTCGACG
>PLJN01000108.1:11549-11701 GCA_003140235.1 Acidobacteriaceae bacterium | reverse complement strand
TGCGCCATCGGCGCGCGGCCGATTGATCTGCACATCAAAGGCCTCGAAAAACTGGGCGCCACGATCACCCAGGAACATGGCTACATCGAAGCCAGTGCAGAACGCCTGCGTGGCGGCCACATTGTTTTTGACAAGATCACCGTCACCGGAAC
>PLJN01000108.1:0-11503 GCA_003140235.1 Acidobacteriaceae bacterium | reverse complement strand
CTCGGCGGCGCGCGCCATCGCATTATTCCCGACCGTATTGAAGCCGCGACTTACGTCATTGCCGGAGCGCTGACGGGAGGCGACTTGATCATCGCCAACTGTGAACCTCTGCACCTGGGAGCACTTCTACAAAAGCTTGAAGAATGCGGCGTAAAGATAAGAGCTAATGGAGAATCCGTCCGCGTCATTGGAGACAGTCCCCTGCGCGCCGCGGACATTTCCACGGAAGAATATCCCGGCTTCCCCACCGACATGCAAGCCCAATACATGGCCCTGGCCACGCAAGCCGAAGGCACATCCATGATCGCGGAAAATATTTTTGAAAACCGTTTCATGCACGCACAGGAACTGGTCCGCATGGGCGCAAATATCAAAGTAGAAGGCCGCCGGGCTATTGTCCGCGGTAAGACACCTCTGAGCGGCGCTGCGGTGCAGTGTTCCGACCTGCGCGCTTCGGCTTCCCTGGTAATTGCCGCGCTGGTCGCCGACGGCGAAACGATTCTCGACCGCGTTTACCACATTGATCGCGGCTACGAACGGATCGAAGAAAAGCTGCGCGGCGTCGGAGCGCAGATCAGACGGATTGGCGAAATGCTTCCCCGAAAAGCGGCTGCGCCGCTGGCTACGGCTTAAACGCGGCGCTCTTGAATTATTCATATGGCGTCAAATCATCGCCGCATACCGATGTGGGTAACAATTGTCGGCTTATATGCGGTCTCGCTTCTCCCCGTGACAACTCAAGGTTACGCAGGTTTGGACATCAGTGGAGATTATGTTGGTCTTGAGAGAATGGCGAACTTGACTCCGGAAGACAAAGACACGCAATGGTTTCATGAGAACACGCTGGTCGTCAGAGGGAATCAGGCAATCCTAGATATGGTTCCCGTTGAATTCCGGCACGGGAAAAAGGCATACTCCGCGTCCGAGGGCGGGTTCATAACTTACCGTGGAAGTCTCTTAGTAAGAAACGGGCGCGTCTTTATGGCCCTGCGAATGTTCGAGAGCGACTATATCGAGTTCGCTGAGGGAGAGGCGAAATACAAGGAGATCAAAGAATATCTTGTGAAACATAGCCCGGGTCGAATCGAAATCGACGGCGTTCAATATCGCCGCACGGCGGTGAGTAAACCAGAGCGCAACCATCTTTTGGAGTTGTTAGGCCGGGTGCCTCTGAATCCGTAAAATCACAGACTCTTATAGTCCATCCGGAAAGAGCTTCTTCAAGAATTCCTTGTCTTCCAGGATGGACTTGAAGTCCGGGTCGTCAGCTTCGTCTTTCCAGCGTTTTGCAAAACCGTCGGGCCGCAGGTTCCGGGCCTTGACGAACTCATCCAGCGACGCGGATTTATCCCCCAGTACGTAATCGACAAAAGCCAATTGCATGTGACTGTTGGAATTGTTCGGCGCATATTGCACGGACTTTTGCGCAGCGGCGCGCGCTTTCTCCATGTTCTTCGCTTCGAACGCTTTGTACATCTGGTCGCCGTAGTTGTAAGCCAGATTCAAATTCAAAAGACGGCGCAGTTCCGTAAACGGATCGGGGCTGTCGTCGACATTGATATAGATGGTGCGATCGTTGTTGGTATTACGTCCGCCAAGCTTTCTGACCACCAGCATGGAAGCCGACTGACGGCCGCGCGAATCTCCTCCGGCAGCGTCTCCGGCTTTGAGGGCGGCGAATAGCCGTTCCGCGAACTCGCCTTGTGTGGACTCAAAGGCTTTTCCCATGGCTTCCGGAACCTGCGGCCCGGTCAGAATATTGCCCTGCGCGGACCATGTCTTCCCTTGCCTGTCGCCGGCCCAGTTTGGCGCGTGGGGTCCCGTGTATGCGGCAACATTTCCCTTCGCGTCGACAATTGCGATTTGGCGTCCATCTTTGCCCGGGAACGTGTCGTCTTTTAAGAGCTTGGCCAAGACTTGCTGTGCAGTGAGTCCCTGACGAAGCAGATCAATTGCCTGCTGTCCGTAGCCGACATTCACATCCGCCTGCGTGGCGACTGCGCCAACGTCCGCCATGGCCCAGGGAACAACCGAGCCTACGGAAAAATAACGCGAGGCCACGGCCACGCCCATCTCGCCGGTTTGCGGATCGATGGCGACAATCGAGAAAGTAGAAACAGGCGGCGGAGTGGTCTGGGCAAAGAGGCCAGCCGCAAACAGCAGTATGACTGCAAGGAAAGAGCGGATTTTCATAGGATTTCTCTCGCGATCAGGGTCATCAGTGCAGCCGCGCGCAGACAAACCAGGACACAGGCTACTGCTGATTGCCGGGTGTTTCATTCACGATTTTGTAGTCGGGAGGAACCTCGAAAATCAGGGCATTGGGTTCGCCGCGATTGATCTGGGTGACGGTCATGATTTGGTCGCCGGTGCGAGGGTCACTGTGCTTGATGAGCAGGTTCAGGCGCAGATCGTCTGAATACCAATACTCATGGGTTATCACGAGGGCCTTTCCCGTTCCGCTCAGGTTGGCCGGCACCGTCGTTGTGCTGCGGAAGCCGTGCACCAGAACATTCTCCATCATCTGTGTGCCGAGGTCTTCGCCGCCGGATTCGGGCGGGACAGTAGCCGGCGCCCTGGCTACAGTGCTCTGCCGCGCGATCCGCGTGGCTGGATTGAGAAAACTGTTGAGCCTGGTTTCCGGATCATAAACGTGCGCGGAGAGGAGTTGCGGCATCCCGGAAAAAGAGCCGGGCACCAAACTCCGGCGCTCGTTGTAAATGCGGCCAGTGTAATCACGGGCAATGTTGCTGATTGTTTTTAAGCGGTCCGTGGTGCCATCCGGCAACTGGCGAGCGCTCTCCACTCCAACCGTAGCGGAAAAAGGGGCATTCGGGACCGGGGTAACAAAAACGCTGGTCGTCAAAAGATTGTAGCCAGGATAGGGCCGACCATTGGAAACCGGGCCATTCTGAGCAAAAATGAAAGGCACCAGAAGGACGGCAAGGCCAAGCCAGAAAGCAGTGTTCATCGCCGAATTTCGCAGCATGGAGTACCTCCGCGACACCGGAAATTATACCGTCATTTGCAAATCCTGAGCGCTGTAAAAATTCATCACAATCCAAACAACTCTCTCAGCCGTTTAGTCTGGGCCCGGCTGACGGGAATTTCGCTCTGTTTTTTGTCGTCCATGCGGAGCTGGTAGGAGCTCTTGAACCAGGGCACGACTTCCTTAATGCGGTTGATGTTGACGACATAAGACCGATGGGCGCGCCAGAACATGTCGGAGTCCAGCCCATGGAGCAGCTCTTCCAGAGTGCGGCAATTGGACTGCCCTTCCAGAGTCGTGGAAACCACGCTGATCACGCCGTCTTCAATCGAAGCGAAACAAACGTCTTTCTGTTCCACCAGCAAGAGCCGGCCTGCGGCCCGCACCAGCACTTTGGAATTCTGCGGACGCTGCGCCTCCAGCATTTTTACCAGGCTCTCAAGCTTGTCGTTGGCGGTGGGAGCGCCCTGTATTTTCTTGCGCGCCTTCTCGATGGCCTGCGCGACGCGCTTCTTATCAAACGGCTTCAGGACGTAGTCAATCGCGTTGACCTCAAACGCTTTCACGGCATACTGGTCAAACGCCGTGGCAAAGATAATTTGGGGAACGGGAATTTTTTTGTCCAGTAATTTTTTGATCACGCCAAAGCCGTCGAGCCCGGGCATTTGTACGTCGAGAAAAACGAGGTCGGGCGAATGTTCTTTGATCAGGTTGACGGCTTCCAGGCCGTTGCGGCCCTGGGCAACGATTTCCACATCGTCCACCGATTTCAGCAGATAACTCAACTCGTCGCGTGCGAGCTGCTCATCGTCAACAATGACCGCGGAAATTGGCATGGGGTAAGTATAGATGGAGACGCGAGGGCAGCTCAATGACACGAGCCTAGCAGACTCTTGTCATTCCGAACGTAGTGAGGAATCTGCTTTCTTTTCAGGTCAGAGACTCTTCCCCGGCAGCGGAAACCAGATTCCTCCCCTTCGCAAGCTCAGGGTCGGAATGACAAGAACTTGAAAGACACTGGGCCTACATCATCCATGAGAAACGGGGCTAACTGCTGCGTTCCACCACAAACTCCGGAACAAACAGCAACGCGCTCTTGATTTCCGAGTCGGGAAACGGACCGAGGGCCCGTCGCGCGATCTCGGCGTGCTGGGCGGCGGCATCGTGCGCATATTGGATGGAGCCGTAGCGGGTCAGCAATTCCAATATCTGCTCATGCTGCACTGTGACGAAGGCACGCTCTTCCAGGACTTTCTCCACCAGCTTTCGTTCCGCCGGCGTACAGCGCTCGAGAGTATGGATCACTGCCATGGTCACTTTGCCTTCGCGCAAATCGCTGGCTACGGGCTTGCCCAGGACTTCTTCTGAAGCGGTGAGGTCCAGAACGTCGTCCACGATTTGAAAAGCCAAACCCAGATTACGGCCATACTCGGCCAAAAGCGCTTCCTGCTCTTCACTGGCTTTACCCAGCAACGCTCCCATTTTCATGGACACGGAGAACAAACACGCGGTCTTGCGATAAATAAGATCAAAGTGCTCGTCCAGACTGATGCACTTGCCGAGCTTTTCCATTTGCAGCAGTTCGCCTTCGACCATTTGCTGTGTCAGTTCAATCAGCACGTCGAGCACTCGGAAGTTGCGTTCTTCCACCGCGACCTTGAAGGCCTGCATGTACAGCCAGTCGCCCGCCAGCACGCATTTCGAATTGCCCCACTGCGTGTTGGCTGCGGGACGCCCGCGCCGGGTCTTGGCTTCGTCAATAATGTCGTCGTGCACCAGCGTTGCCGTATGGATGATTTCCACCACGGCGCCGAGCCGTATGGCGCTGCGCTCGTCGTGGGGAAACAGCTTGGCGGCCAAGAGCAGCAGCGCCGGGCGTATGCGTTTGCCTCCTCCGGCCCGCAGGTGCTCGCCGATGTCGGTAATGGCACGAACGCCGGACACGGTATCGCGCCCGAATTCACGCTCAATGGCCGCCAGGTCTTCGCGCAGCAGTTCGAAGACTTCTTTGGCGCTCGAAATGGCTGATGAACTCAACGGACCCCTTAGCCTCTGTAGTTCGTAAACTGCATGTCAATTCCAAAATCGTGTGCCTTGAGCATGGCGATGACTTCCTGCAGCGTGTCGCGATCTTTGCTGGTCACACGGAGCTGGTCACCTTGAATGGACGCTTGCGCCTTCTTCTTGGAATCCTTGATGACCCGGACAATCTCTTTGGCCTTCTCCATGGGAATGCCCTGCTGCAGCGTGACTTTTTGCCGCGCGCTCGACCCGGCCGCCGGCTCGATTACGCCGTACACCAGAGACTTGATCGGCACGCCGCGCTTCACCAGCTTGCTTTGCAGGATGTCATTCACGGCCTTGAGTTTGTATTCGTCCACCGAGGTAAGAATGATGGCTTCTTTGCCCTCGAGTTGAATGCCGGACTTGCTGTCTTTCAGATCAAAACGCGTGTGGACTTCCTTCAGCGCTTGCTGGATCGCGTTGGAGACCTCTTGCAGGTCCACTTTGCTTACGATGTCGAATGAGTTGTCGGATGCCATGCCCTTATAGCTTACTAAGACTTGGGCGCAGATGCACGTTTCCCCGGGGGAAGGATGGGGGCACAAATTTGGAGTTAAAGAATTGGAACGGCCCGTTCACGAATGCTTGTGGGCGGCGCGAAAAGCGCGAAAAGCATCCGCAATGAGCATGCCCAGGAAGGCGAACTGAGGATACGGACCTCGAAAAGTCTGCGAGAAAGCTGACAAAGACCGGTTAGGAGCGTTTGGCCACAGCCTCATGACTTGTCCCTCAGTTGGAATTTAAGCCCGGTTGGCGAACGAAAGTCAAGCTGCCACCGGCTCATGATTCCCTGGAAAATCACGATGCGCCCCCGGCGGGCGTAACTTAAGCGACTGTTCAGCAGCATGCCCAAACCGGAGTTACCAACGTACTCTTGTCCACTTTCCGGTTCATTGCCATGATGACTATGTTGAACGGTAAGTTCTGGCCGGCAGGTTTCGGGGGAAAGCTGGCCGGCCAGGCAAAAGTTCACTAATTAACAGGCCCTGATCAGCGATTCAGGGCCTGTTGTTTTTTTGCGCCTAAAACGCCCCCTCGTCTGCGGACGGCCCGTAAACAGCAGGCACCGGAATATCGTTGAGCCTGAGGTAAACACCCAACTGCGCGCGGTGGTGAATGCCATGGTTCAGGATAAAGCTGCGCAGCACGGCGACCCGGGGCAGGGTAAGAATTGTCTTGCCGCTGGACAGCAGCGACCAGGGTTTCATGAGATCACCATCGCTGGCGCCGGCGATCGCTTTGCGCGCACTCGCCGTATCTTTATCAAACGCCGCAAGAATCTCATCGCGGGACTTCAAAGACGCCGGCGGCGGCGCGTTGCTCACATCGAATGAATCCTGGGTGACGATCGACTCCGCCCATCCGTTGATCGTGGCCAGGTGTGTGGCCAGCCCGCCCATGGTCGAGGACTTCTCGTGGGGTTTCCACCCCAATTTATTTTCCGGGACTCGTTCCAAGGTTTTTCTGGTATTCGCCATTTCCTGGTCAAATTCCGGCAGAATTGCTTCGCTAATTGCCATACAGCCTCCTTTTATATCTAAGACAACTTTGATTGGATCACAGGAGTTTGTTAGAGATGGATTAAATTTTCGCGTATTCCGCGGCCGCTCCAATCCGCTGGACCAGACCGCATGCAAGTGGTTGGGTGTTTTTCGTGTCATTTTGGAACTGCACCTGAGAGCCACCGCACTGAATTCACTTGGCGAGACAGCCCGCAAGCGTGTAAGCTTTTTGGGGGTCGATGAAAGGGGCATGACTAATGGCGCAGCTGGTGGAAGATCGTTCGGCGTCAGCCGGCATTTGTTTGATCCTCGTGATTATCGGGGTCGTATGTTTGGGTTTTGGGAGCCATAACGCTGTCTACCGCTACTGCATTGAAGCGGTGCCGGCGTTCATTGCGCTCCTGTTCGTCTGGCAGAGGAAACGCATAGGCGTCCATGGCGCCACGGGCGTGCTGCTGGTTTGGTTTGTGGTATTCGCCTCGATCTGCATGGCCTATTGGAAACTGGGCCCCGGCGTGACCGGAATGCTGGCCATTCCCGACCTCGCAACTTTTTCGATTCCGCAGATTGTGTTGACGGTGATCCTCGGCGTTTTCTCCCTCTGGGGCACGGTCGGTTCTTTCCTCGAGGCATCCGACGACAATATGGGAGAACGCCTGATCGGCTTTGTGGTGTTTGCCGTTTTGCAGGTTGTGGCGTTCTGGATAAGTATCCAGGCCTTTGTTCCGAAACGCTAGCTGGCCAGCGCGCGTGTTCCCGCGGATGTCCTTGCGCGACGGGCTGCAACCGTACAGTTGCGGCCCTTTGCTTTGGCGCGATACAGCGCTTTGTCCGCCAGCTTGAGGACGTCATTGGGACTAAGCGCGTAGTCAGTTCGCTCAGCCAAGCCGATGCTCACGGTCACGCTGGTTTCTTTTTCCCCGTTGCGCCATCCTTTGCCTGCTTTCCTGCGCCGGTCCTGACCGCGGACAACAAAACTCGACTGCGCGATCGTGCGGCGCAACCGCTCGAGCGACGCACCGGCTTCCTCCGCCGATTTAGCAGGAAACACAACAGCAAACTCTTCTCCGCCGTAGCGATAGGCGCGTCCGCCGCCGGTAACCGCGGCCAGCCGCGAAGCCACCAGACGCAAAGCGTGATCGCCGGCTTCGTGTCCGTAGGTGTCATTGAATTTTTTGAAGTGGTCCACGTCCACCATGGCGATGGTGTACCAATCTCCCATCTGGACCAGCGCTTCATTGAGTGCGCGGCGGCTGGGAAGCTGCGTGAGTTCGTCGCGATAAGCCATGGCGTATGAGGTCTCAACCACGGCAACCATCAGCACCAGCCCGGCGGTGGAAAAGTAGATGGCAGACAGACTGTCTGCTCCGCCGGCCTGCAATGCCATGAACGCCGCCACCACGGTCCACGCCATACTGCTCTCAACCGGACGATGGCGGCGCGCCAGGCACACAGCGAAGACAATTGCTGCCACGGCAAAGGCCACCAACGCGGCCGAAGAAATCTTGCTCCAGCCGGTAATGCCGGCGGGCAGGAAATCTTTGTCTAGCACAGCGGCAACGTGCGCCATGCGCGACCAGCAGAGAATTGCAACGCAGCCGACCTGCACCGCAATGGATATCAGCCATTTTCGACCAGCCGGTGAAACGATTCCCTTGTCACCTACGAATGCCAGGATTACTAAATTGGCCGGCAGCAAAAATGCTATTGCATCGAGCAACACCCGGCGGACTTCAGGCGAATCCTGCGCCGGGACGATCCACGCCACGGCGATCTGGGCCAGACTAAGAATCAGAAATGCAAAAAACAGGCGGCTGCGGCGAAACACCGCGCTCAGCAGCAAGCCTGCTCCGAAAACAATATAAGGACAGTAATCAGCACCGCGGGCCACCGCCGGCCCGGAAAAACACCCAGCGCTCCCAGCACGCCGGACACCAACAACAAAAGGCCGCCTGGCACAATCATCCGATAGAGAACCTGCCGCACCCAGGCCCAGCCGCTTACCGAGCCGTCGTACCGGCGACTTGTGGACCGCCTCGTCATGACGCTTTTTTCAGATGACTTCATTCAATAGTCCAACTGCCACGAGTCTAAGGGGCATTCCCCGACTCGGTGTAGATGCCTTTAGTGCGATGTCCAGTAATGACCTTGGTTCACTGCATTTTGGGGGCCGTCAGGCATCCTATTTCGCAAATAAAACTCCACCTTCTACCGGATTCGCAGCAATTGAGACCCAAAAGATGAGTAATCACGTGTAGAATGTCGCGGAACCAAGAAGCTGGGAAATGTAAAACCTGACCAGTCCCTATAAGTCCAATTTGCCAAGGAATAAGGAGCGCTTCAATGAAGTATGCCACAGAGTTGTTCGGAACATTTGTATTGGTATTCGCCGGTTTGGGTACCGCGGTGCTGGCTGGAAGTCAGGTGGGAAACCTGGGCGTGGCCCTGGCCTTTGGACTTGCGCTGATGGCCATGGCATTCGCCATTGGTCCGATTTCCGGATGTCACATCAATCCTGCCGTGACCTTTGGCGTTCTGCTGAGCGGACGAATCGGCGTGGTCCAGGCCCTGGGCTACTGGGTGTCGCAATTCGCTGGAGGCATTCTGGGCGCGGGATTGGTGATGACCATCGCCAACGGAGCAAACAACGGCCTGACCTCAGGCGTAACGGCGCTGGCCGGCGCAGCGGTTGGCTACGGCCCGCATTCACCCGGACACTTCACCCTGTTGTCCTGCTTCCTTGCCGAAGCCTTCCTGACCATGCTGCTGGTGGTCACCGTATTGGGCGCTACAGACAAGCGCGCTCCTGCAGGCTTCGCCGGCATTCCCATCGGCCTGATCCTGAGCGCCACAATTCTCGCCGGCATTCCCGTCACGAACGCAGCCATCAATCCCGCGCGCGCTCTCGCATCGGCGTTCTGGGTTCGCGGCTGGGCGCTGGAACAAGTCTGGTTATTCATCGTTGCGCCTCTGGTGGGCGGCGCGATGGCGGCCATAATCTACGCGGTCCTCGGCAAGTCGGAGACTAAGTAAATCGGGGGCGGGCGCAGCGATCCAAGAGCCAAAAGGAATGCATTTCTATTTGCGTTGGCTATAAAGGTTGGGTAGACTTTGCGGCTCACCCCCTTTGGAAGCTGTAGTGAATCTGCAGACGCATAGGCGAGTCCATTTCCTCGTTCTGATTCATTAAGGAGATCACCACCATGGCCCACCACAACGTCCAGAAGACTCCATTCAGTGCAAGGTTCGCGGCGTGGTGGAGTAGCGGTCACAAGATTACGCCATTTTTCTTGCTGCTGGTGCTGCCGGCATCTATTTGGTGGTGGCGCTATGCCGGCGCGAGAACCGGTCTTACTACTCTCCTGGCAGCCGTAAGCCTGGCCTGCTTTATGATCGGAAGCCTGGTCGGCTTTCTTTTCTCCAGCTACGGCGAGGAAACCAACACCATTGGCAAGATTCGCGACTGGCTGGTCGGTGGGATCACCGGCGTTACGCTGGCCGAGGCCGCCCGCAGCGGCGGGGCCTTCAAGACGTTCCTGCTCAAGTTCACACCCGATCCGAACGTGGCCGGACAATTTGGCCTGGTGCTCAGCATGGCCGTTGTGTATTTTTCGCTGGGATTCCTCTTCATGTTCTTCCAGCGCGAGTTGATCCTGAATGTGGTCCTGGCCAGAAGCCGCGCAGAACGCGGCCAACTCGATGGGACCAAACAAACAGCTCTCGCCATCCAGAAGTTGTTTGCCCAACTACCGCCGAGTGTTCTCTCCGGTATCACCGACATTGGAGACGCCGACGTAGATAAAGACGAAGAAGCCGACCTCCGCACGGCCCTCTATTCCGACGATGTGACCACATTCCTGAAGCAGGCGGACGACGCGCTCAAGGGCGGCGCCCCTCTCAGTTGGGACGATATCTCCAAGGTCGCCCACATCCACTATTACCGCACGTACTTCAATAAAGACCAGCAGCCCCTTGAAGTGAAAAAAGCATTGGATTGGATCACCCGCGCGCTGGCCCTCAATCCTCTGCATGCCGACCTGACCATGAAATACGCTGACATGCTGGGCACGGACAAACAGCTGGACGCCGCCATCGCCGTCCTGGAACATCTTGCAGTCCGGGCGGAGGCTCCGTTCGTGGTCAACCAATGGCTGGGATTCTATCTGCGCGCCATCCCAACCCGCGTTGATGATTCGATCAGCTGTTCAAAAAAGTTCCTCGCGCTTTTTCCCGATGACAGCGCCACGCAATTCAATCTGGCCTACGCTTACGGCGTGAAGTACACCGCCGAGAGGAAGAAGGGCGGCAAGGCTTCAGAACACCACGCGGACAAAGACAAAGCATTGCACTTTCTCGCCGCCGCAGCGGCCCAGGAGCCTACCTTTAAAACAAAAGTTGAGGGATGGCTCAAGAAAGAGGAGCTTGCGGCCATCGCTGATGATTTCAAGGAAGTGATAGACAAAGAGGCCCCCAGCGAAAGCTGAGGTTTTTGTAGCATGAGTCAGGGNNCAGGGTGGTAGAAGAATGGCCTTTTCAGGGAGCCATTCTTCCACCGCGATCTTGACGAGCCGCCTTTCCGCAAATTCCCCGTAAGAACAGGCACGTTCCCCGTTCTCTCCATAACGCGCATCTCTAGAGGGACCAATGAACCCCTTTACTCTGGGTTACGCTGATGGATGCTCCAAAATCTCAGCTAAAGCACGCAGCCGTGTCGAATCTGCCGGGCTTTTCGCCGTGCCGGCGTCCTGTTTCAATGACGGCGCCATGCGCTTTAAGTTCGCCAGCGTACTTCTGCTCATGTGCGAACTCTCCGCGCTTTGGATTGCCTTTTGCAGATCGGCGATTTTGTCTGGCGGCAGGGCTTGCGACCTGGACAACTGGTCCACGTACGCCTTCGCGACGACCAATTTTGCCGGCCACTCGATCTTTTGCTGGTTCTGCACATTCA
>PLJN01000010.1 GCA_003140235.1 Acidobacteriaceae bacterium | reverse complement strand
AGCCAAAGCCGCGAGGTTGGCCCGAGTCACGGTCCTTCAGGATTGTGACGTTATCCACCTGGCCGTAAGCGGCAAAGGCCTTCCGCAACTCATCTTCCGTGACGTTGAAATCCAGATTACCGACATAGATGTTCTTCATATTTTCCTTCTCAATGGACCCAGCCATCCGAAAATTCTGCCCTATTCTGCTTTCGCAGCATGAATCCTGAGGCTCACGGTGGCGAGCCGCCCTAAGACTACGCTTATGGCGACATCAGATGCAAACGTTCAGAGGGAGCTCTAGTCCCGCTTGGTCTCGTCCTCAAGTCTCTGGCGTGAAAGCCGGGCAGGCTCGAATTTGGGGTCCAGGCCGCAAGCCTCCACCATAAAGGCCAGGGCCTCCGACGGGCGACCCAGTCCCAAGGAACACAAACCCAGGTTGTAACTTGTAGCCGCCGAAGGGCCGAAGATCCGTTGCGATGCCTTTAACAAAGAGAGCGCGTCATCGAAGAACCGCAGCTCGAGCAGGATAACGCCGCAGTCAAAAGCGATGACGTTCTCACTGGGATGGACCGGAAAGTGGTTGGCCCAGACGCGCATCACAGCATTCCGCACATCGTTCCGCTCACGCGACACGCTCCGGATCTGGCGCGCCAGGACCGGGAACAGCCGCAAAAATGCCACCGGGTCCCATCGAGTCAGGCGCAATGCCGCCAGAATTTGCGCCACAGTCATTTCTTCCATGTGGGCATTGAGCCAGGCCAGCAGGGTAAACAGATCATCGGGGCCAACCGTCTCCAATGCTGACTGATAGGCTTCCTGCGTGGCCGGAAACTCGTCACCCGGCCGGCGCTGAATGAACGCACAGATGTTCAAGCTTGCGGCATGCTTATCGGGCACAAGCGCCTCGCCGCCCTGGGCGTTGAAGTACTTGCCTATGGCGTCGAAATTCACCATCTGGGAAAAGCAGTTGGGAGCGTGGAACTCAAGCGCCGCCGGCGCCTGGGCCAGCAGCAGGTCCTCCTCATGGGCATAGCCTTTGTCGGCTGCGAGAACGAGCATACGGCCATCCGTGCCGTTGCTGAGTTTCTGGAAAGTGTTGAGAGCGGCGCAGGGGAACAGCACAGTGGCAGCGGGCAAACGTGTCCGATAGAGTTCGAGGATGTCATTCCAGCGTTGATCTGGATAGCGGCTGGCCTGCACGCTGGCATTGTTGTAGGAAATCTGCAGGTTCTTCAGGTCTCCAGACCCACCGTCTTCCGTCCGGGAAGGCGCCGCAGTGCTCACCAGGGATTCCGAGAGTTTTCCCTCCAGAATAACAAAAACGTCCTGCGGAAGACTGTCAAAGACGTAGTTTGCGATCACCACCAGAGGCCCCTTTGCCGGTATGGACTTGATTTCCTCACCGGCTCGCAGTAACTCAAATTCCAGCATTCCGCATTCCACGAACTCTGCAAGATAGCTGTTGGTGCGCCAAGACTGGACCACGCTTTCAGAGCAATCCGTTATGCAGTAACGCACGGCGGACGGGGCGATGCCCTTGGTGCGTAAAAGGGACGCCAGGTTTCGCAGGAAAAGGTATGCAAACTTGCCCGCTCCGGCTCCGAGTTCCAGAATGCGCAGAGGGCATTCCGCTGACGAGCGCCAATCTCCTGGGCCGGACTCGATGCAGTCACAAAGGAACGCAAAGACGATACGGGCATAGATTTCAGCAATAAAAGGGTTATTGGTGAGGAAATTGGGGACCATGTCCTCGGTCCACGCTCGGAGACCGCGCTGCACGTAGAACTCCCGCTGCAAACGCCAAATCAAGGATTGCGAGAGTGGAACATCGCGCTCCAGAACGACCGGCTCTGGATCCAGCGGAATCTGCGGTGGGGTGTCAGCGGCCATGGACTCGTCATTTTCGATGTTTCACCGGAAAAAGGCAAAAACAAAGGGCCTGGGATGATGCGATTCCCAAGCCCGTAATTACGTTGCATCCGCCGCCTGCGTCTTTTAACTCCGCGGCGGGAAGACTCCCTGCAGAGCGATGATGAAGGTGAGGCCAAGGAACGGCATCATGTTGTTGTGCGGTAGGTTGCCGCCGGCTATGGACGTCGCGAATGGGTTCATCTGCACATTGGTAGGTGGATTGGTAGGCGCATAAAGATTGCCTCCACCAAATTTTCCTCCGGAAGCCCAGGAGTTGTTTGTCGGTGCTGTTTGGTCGCTTCCAGTGGCCCCCTGCGCGCTGTGGGCATGCGCCGGCATTTCCGTCTGCAGGAGCGTTACCGTCTGCTCACCGCTGGTCTCTCCCAAATCGCGCAAGCTCAAGCCGGGGCCCTGGCCGGCCTGCATAGGCGAGGAACCCTGGAGGTCAGGCAAAGCAAAGGTGCTCTTGCCGTCCCCACCGTATGTGGTGCCTAGCAGCGAAAACAACGCGGTGTTCTGGCTGATGGGCATGAGCTGGCCGTTGCACAAGGCCCAGCCTTTCGGTGCAAAGTTCCCAGTGAATATCCTGACCTCGGCTACAAATGGATTTGACATTGCGGTTCCTGCTCCTTTTCCCTAGTTTTGCGAGGGGAAAATCCCCTGCAGCGCGATGACGTAGTTCAGCACCAGGTACGGCGACATGTTCTCATGCGGCTGGCTGCCCCCTTGCGGCAGTATGTCGGCGGGACTCATGGCGCTGCCCCCAGTGGTGGAATATCCATTATTCGGGTTTATCGCCCATAGATTTCCTGCCGGAGTGGGAGAGGTGGCAGCGGTGTTGTTACCCACCGGCACATGGTTATGCGCCGGTATCTCGGAAATGTTCAGTGTATGCGACGTCTCGCCGCCCAGCTCGCCTAGGGCAATCCCATTACCCACGTGGACGGGAACCCGGCCTTGCAGGTTGGGCAGGCCGAAGTTTACGCGCCCGTCGCCGCCGTAGGTGGTGCCNNTTGCAGAACGACCACCCTTTGGGAGGAAAATTCCAGCTTATGATCTTGATCTCGCCCAGAAATGGCTCTGACATATCTTAAATCTCCTCTCGGGGCCATGCCCCGCCTATTGCCGAGAACTTAAGTTTGGCTCGGAAAAATTCCAAACAGCGACAGGATAAAGTTAACCACCAGAAACGGATTCATGTTGTCATGCGGTTGCGACCCCCCAGCCGAGCCGATCGCGGCTGGATCCATGACCAGGCTGGGAGCAGTACTACTGTAGACGGTACCGGTGGTTGGCGACGCCCAGAAACCATTTCCGGGACCTGACTGGTTGCCTGAATTGGCATTGCCCAGGGGCACATGGCTGTGCGCCGGAATCTGGCTGGTTGTGAGGGTGACAGACTCCGCTCCGCCGGTTTGGGCCAAGGCAAACCCTGGACCCACATGGACCGGAAGCCTGCTCTGCAAATTGGGCAGCGCGAAGGTGGACTGCCCGTCGCCGCCGTAGGTTGTTCCGATCAGGTTGAACAGGGCGTCATTCTGATCAATGGGTATAATCGCGCCATTGCAGAACGCCCACCCCGCTGGCGCGAAGTTTCCAGCAAACATCCTTATTTCACCTATGAACGGTGACGACATGTTGCAATCCTCCTGCTTGTCTTAGTGCTTTCCAATGTCCCGCAAAAGATTAACACATTGTCTTCCAGTCGTAAACACTTTCCAACCGAGTTTATTTCAGTCGTTCTAACAAGGCACTTACCGCACGGTAACGCTCACATTGGTGGTAGCCGTGATCGACGGGTTGGCCGAGCTGGTGGCCGTTACCGTGATCGGGTAGAGGCCCGGCGGCGTGCCGCCATTGCCGTTACCGCCAAGAAGCGAGCTTGAGCCACCGCCACAGCCCACCAGCGCTGCCAGCACGATCAGACCGCCCAGCCACAGCGCCAGCCGCAGCCTGGTGCTCTTGCCCTTCTTGCCGCGCCGGGCCAGTTGTACCAGCCCAAAGAACGGTACCAGCAGGGCCGCATACAGCGGCGCCGTTCCACGCCCTGGCTGTGGCTGGTTCGATGC
>PLJN01000176.1 GCA_003140235.1 Acidobacteriaceae bacterium | reverse complement strand
GGCGGGAGCGGCTGGTTGAAATGCTACGCGAGTCGCTGCTCGACCGTTTGCTGAACGAGCGCATGCAGCCAGACGATCTGGGAAGGCTGGCCACCGAAGTGGCGGAACATAAGCGCGATCCGTATTCGCTGGTGGAAGAAATTGTGGAGAAATTTGGTAATTGAGNNCTTGCTATTTGCAAATTGCTTTCATGAAACACACTATTGACCATCTCGGCATTGCAGTAAAGTCGCTGGACGAGGCGCGCAAATTCTACGAGCTTCTGGGGTTGGAAGTCGCCAGCGAAGAAGTCGTCCCGCACGAGAAAGTCAAAGTGGCCATGATTAACCTTGGCGAAAGCCGCATTGAGTTACTGGAGGCCATCAGTCCGGATTCCGTGATTGCCAAGTTTGTGGCCAAACGTGGAGAAGGACTGCATCACGTGGCGCTTCATGTCCCTGATTTGGCAGCGGCGGTGGAGAAACTCAAGGCCAGTGGGGCGCACTTGATGTCGGACGAGCNNTATGTGTTCGTGCATCCTTCGAGCGCCGGTGGGGTTTTGTTGGAGTTGGTTGAATCCTCCGATCAAGAAAAGCCTTAGCCGCGAATTACGCGAATAACGCGAATCAATTCGGCAAGTCGAATTCTCGGCGCATCGGTTCCTCGTTGCTATAGGGCTCCCTTCCCCGCTCTGCGGGATCGGGACGTTTGGAAGAAAAACAATGCTCATCCTCGCAATTGACACTTCGGGAAAATCCGGCGGAATCACACTGGCCGAGGGTGACCGACAATCCTTTCGCGTTCTCGAGTCTGCGCCCATTGAAGGCGGAACTTTCTCAGCTCAGCTTGTGCCCGCTATCGCGACTTTGCTGCAAAAACACGGTGCAGCCGCAAAAGACATCGACGGATTCGCCGCAGTCTCCGGCCCCGGCTCATTCACCGGTCTTCGCATTGGTCTGGGCGCGGTCAAAGGATTGGTGGAAGCACTCAAGAAGCCGGTCGCAACGGTTTCTTTGCTGGAAGCGCTTGCCCTTTCTTCCGGCTGTGAAGGCAAGATTGCGGCTGCACTGGATGCCGGACGCGCGGAAATATATTTTGGTTGTTACGACGTTAAGGATGGCCGCGCTGCTGTGCTGGCTGAATCCTTGCTCTCGCAATCGGCGTTCCCGGAAGAGATTGCAGCTCGCGATCCGGCGTGCCTCGTCACCAGTGATGCCTGGGTGGCTAAGGCTGCACTAACAACCAACCTGAGAACACAAGAGGTGGCACGACCAGACAGTGAGATGATCGCGCAGATTGGTCTCAAGAAACTGTTGGAGGGCGAGATTATCTCTGTCGAAATACTGGACGCGAACTACATTCGCCGGTCTGACGCTGAGATATTCTCGAAAGCGAAATGATTCTTGTCCGCCATGCCGTGTCTGCTGACCTGCCTTATTTGGCCGAGATCGCCAAAACCTCCGCAACCGCTGCGCATTGGACTAGCGATGAATACGCCAAACTCTTTGCACCGGAGATGGTGCAGGAACGAGTTACGTTGGTTATAGAGCAGAACGGCACAGTTGCCGGTTTCATCGTCGCGCGTCCGCTAGAGGAGGAGTGGGAGATCGAAAATATTGCGGTTACCGGTTCGGCGCGACGGCGAGGCTTAGGGTCACATTTGTTGGGTGAATTCCTGGATTTGGCCCGAAATCGTGGGGGAACACAGGTTTTTCTGGAAGTGCGGGAGTCCAATCATGCCGCACGGGCGCTCTATGAAAAGTGGGCATTTATCGAGTGCGGAAGGAGAGGATCGTATTACCAGGAACCGGCCGAGGACGCCGTGATCTTAAGATTTTCTTTTCCACAGGGGTGTATCAAATTAGGTTGAAACTACGCCACGCGTTGTGTTAATTTTCGATTAAGAAAAAGCAGGAGGTTCTTCCGGATGGTGGATTCCGTTCGCGAACAGCTTTTTGCCAGTCACGAAGAGTTTCGTCGGCTGGCTCAAGAACACTCTCAATATACCCAACGCCTCAGCTCCCTGACTGAAAAGAGATATCTAACAGAAGAAGAAAAGCTCGAAGAAGTGCGTCTGAAGAAGCTTAAACTGTACGCCAAAGATCAGATGCAGCGAATCGAGCAGGGACACCGGGGCGGGCACTTCCAAGTGGCCTAGTTAGATCTTAACCAGACCTCCACTTCGGCAGCACGGAGCTGCAGAAGCGGAGGTCTTTGTATTTGCGCCTCAATCGCGTCTGCTGCTTCTTAGGATTCGTCCGCCTCAAGAACCTGGTCTTTGATCTGGCCTACAGTCGCTATAATCTCAGTAATGGTCCGCGACGGAATTTATTATGCCCTGGGGATGTTGCTGGTGGCCGCTGTCTTGTGGTGGCTGGCCCCACTCTTTGCTGCAATTCCCCTATTGGTGGCAATCTTCTTTCTTTGGTTCTTTCGTGATCCGGAGCGCGCCATTCCCGTGGGCATCGGCCTGATTGTTTCTCCTGCCGACGGCAAGGTCACGGACATTTCCCCGACCCGTCTGAAAGGCCAGCCTTGCACGCGGATCAGCATCTTCCTGAATGTTTTTGACGTACACGTGAACCGCTCGCCGGTGTCCGGAATCATCCGCGAAGTGACGTACCAGCGGGGACAGTTTGGGAATGCCATGAGCGCCGCCTCCGCGGATGCCAACGAGCAAAATATTGTGACCGTTGAGGGAGACGGCATGACTGTGGTCTTTAAACAAATTGCCGGTTTACTGGCACGGCGGATCGTCTTTCATAAAAAAGTTGGAGATACGGTTGGTCGCGGCGAACGCGTTGGACTGATCAAGTTCGGCTCGCGTACTGATGTGATTTTCCCTACTCCGTCGGAGATAAAAGTCGCCGTAGGCGATCGCGTGAAGGGCGGTGCTTCGATTCTGGCCCAGGTCCCGATCGTCAAGGAACATGAGTTGCTCCCGAACCACATGGGTGCGGCTTCGGAGATGGTCCAATGAAAATGCCCATCGTGTTGCGGCGCTGGGAAGACGAAACCCCACCATCCCGTAAGCGGCGCATGCGCAAGGGCATGTACATTCTGCCTTCGGTTTTTACCGCCGCCAACATCGGAGCCGGATACTTCGCCATAGCGCAAACGCTGGAAGGTCATTTCAATACGGCGGCGATCGCCATTGGTATTGCTGTGGTTGCTGACGGATTAGATGGGCGCGTCGCGCGCCTCACCAACACCACCAGCGACTTTGGCCGCGAATTCGATTCTCTGGCGGACGTGATTGCTTTTGGCGTTGCTCCGGCCATTCTTGCCTGGATGTGGGGCTTCCGCATGCTGCCGGACCTGGGACATCCTGAGGTCCATGCCCGCATTGTTCAAATGGGTGTGATTGCCACGTTTATTTTTCTGGTCGCGGGCGCCAGCCGTTTGGCCCGTTTCAATATCCAGTTGAACCCGCAACCTTCGAACCCGGGACGTCCGGGCAGCAAGTATTTTGTCGGCATGCCCATTCCGGCGGGCGCCGGCGTGGTTGCCGCCACGGTTCATCTGTTTCGCGGACAACCGCTGGCCTCCTGGTGGGCTGCACCAGCCTGGTTCGCACTGCTTCTTCTTCTCAGTGCGCTGATGGTGAGCACGTGGAGGTTCTACAGCTTCAAAGACTTGAACTTCAAGAACCGCCATCCGTTTCAGTTGCTTATTCTGATCTGCATTTTCCTGGCTCTGATGTTTTATTTTTCTCGTTACCTGCTGTTCGGCATCGGCATGCTTTACACCATCGGCGGGATAGTCATGCGCCTGTCCTGGATGTTCCGGCGACGACCGCCGGTGGTCTCCACACCGGAGGCCCTTGAGCCCAGATGAAGACTGAATCGCAGAAGCCGGTGGACTTGTTCCGCGTCGCCATTGTCGGGGCAGCGTCTCTCAAGGGAAAAGAGCTGAAGGAAGTGCTGGAAGACCGCAACTTTCCGGCAATGGACATCCGGCTGCTCGACGACAACGAATCGCTCGGCCAACTCGACACCGTCAAAGACGAAGTAGCCTTTGTGCAGCCCGTGGGACACGACCAACTGGAAAACGTTGATTTTACTTTCTTTGCCGGCGATGAGCAGTTCACGCGCGCCCATTGGAAAGCGGCGCGCGAAGCCGGAAGCGCGGTCGTTGATCTTTCCTACGGACTTGAAAAAGAAATGGACGCTCCCGTGTGCGCTCCCTGGGTTGGACGCGAACTGGGGAAGCCACCGCAGTTCACGCTTGAAACCACAGCGCTGATCGTGGCTCATCCCGCAGCGGTGGTGCTGGCGCTGTTGATTTTGCGCGCCCAGAAAGCTGGGGCCCTGCGCTATGCTGCGGCCACCGTGTTTGAGCCTGCATCGGAACTGGGCCGGCGCGGTATGGACGAACTGCACGAACAAACCATCAACCTGCTGTCGTTCCAGCCGATGCCTTCCGAAGTTTTTGGTTCGCAGGTGGCCTTCAACATTGTCGGTCGCTATGGTGAGGAATCTCCGCGCCCGCTGGAATCCACCGAGCAGCGCATTGGGGCCCATCTGCGCCAATTGCTGAAAGGTCACGCGCCGCTTCCTTCGCTGGTGCTGCTGCAAGCTCCGGTCTTTCATGCACACACCTTTTCCGTTTACATTGAACTGGACAAAAATGTGTCCGTGGGCGATTTCACACAGGCCATGTCGGGCGAGCACGTAGAGATTGCCCGTGCGGCGGAGGATTCACCCAGTAATGTGAATGTGGCTGGCCAGGACCAGATCCAGTTGGCTTTGCGGCGCGACACGTTCCACGAAAACGGGTTTTGGCTGTGGGCAGCCGCGGACAACCTCAGGCTCGCCGCCATCACTGCGGTGGATTGTGCGACGGCTCTGGCTGCTGTGCGGCCGCATGGGAAGGTACAGTGAAGAAGACTTGCATGTTGTTTCTGGCGGGCCTGTGCATGTTGGCTGGCTGCGGGTATCACGCCGTGGGCGGCCGATCGGCTCGTTTGCCGGCGAATGTCCGCACGATTGCGGTCCCGTCGTTTGTGAACGAAACGCGTACTTACCGCATCGAGCAAATGCTCACGCAGGAAGTGGTGCGCGAGTTCGTCAGCCGGACGAATTATCACATCACCAACGAAACCGGTGACTCCGCGGACGCTACGCTCAAGGGCACGGTGAAGACCGCACAAGCAGCACCGCTGACCTATGACGCCCAGAGCGGGCGCGTGTCCAGCGCCGTCGTTACGATCACCATGAAGATCACCATCGTGGACCGCTCCGGCAAAGTGCTGTTCGAGAATCCAAACTACACTTTCCGCGAGCAATATCAGGTCTCGCGCGAGATTGCCAGTTTCTTCCAGGAAGAGACGCCCGCGCTGCAGCGCATGTCGCGGGACTTCGCGCGCACTCTGGTCAGTGACATTCTGGAGGCCTACTAATGCCAGGCCGCAGTTTTGCGCCTTCGGAGAGATTTATCTCCGAAGTCGCCAGCCGCAAGCTGCGCCCAGCGTATGTTCTGATTGGCGATGAGACTTTCTTCCGCGACCACTGCCGCCAGGCGCTGCTGCAACATCTTGTGCCGGACGATCTGCGTGACTTCAGCCTGCACGACCTTGATCTCTCTGAAGTAAGCGTTGCTGAAGTGCTCGACCGTGCGCGCACGCCTTCGCTGATGGCGCCGTTTCAGGTTTTCTTCATCCGTGGCGTCAAGAACCTCTACGGACGTGGCTCGCATGCAGCGGAGCTCGCGGCTATTGAGCAGTATGTAAAAGATCCCAACCCTGCGGCTGTGATTATCTTTGTCGCCGACCACATCAGTATTCCCGCCGACGTTCGCCGCATGGACATGCAGGACAAAGACCGCTACGAGCGCATCCGCGAAACCCTGGGCGACTTCTGCGGCATGGTCGAACTGGCGCGAGTGGAGGAGAACGACGGCGTTCGCTGGGTGGTGGAACAGGCCCAAAAAGAAGCAGTCAAGATTGATCCCGACGCCGCCCGCGAACTGGTGGACGCCCTGGGAGCGGACATGATGCTCGTAAGCCGAGAACTGGAAAAGCTGGTTCTTTATGTCAGCGAGAAAAAGCGGATCACGCTGGGTGACGTTGAGACCATGGTGCTGGCAGCCAAGCAGCGGTCGCTCTACGATCTGACCGATGCCATATCAGCCAAAGACAAAGCGCGCGCGCTCGCGGTTTTGGATGGCGTGCTCGCCGCCAGCGAAGGGGAAGAAGCCGCCATTGGACATCTTTACATGCTGGCCCGTACTTTCCGTCAGATGCTGGTGATTCTCGAAAAGAACGTTCGTGACTCGCGGGCCATCTGGCAGGCGCTGTGGCAGGGCTTCCGCGTACCGCCCTTCGCCGCCGACGATATCATCCGCCAGGCCCGGCGTTACAAATCCCGCCGCGAGCTTACCCGCGCCCTGAAATTGATTGCCCGGGCCGACCTGGCGCTACGGTCCAACCCTCCCAGCAAACGTCTGGTGCTGGAACAGCTTGTCTTGCAACTGGCTGAAGAACCCAAGGTCCTCGTGCCGGAATGGCAGCAAGCGGAATTGCCGGTCTAGCCTTACCGCTCGGTTGACATTTTTCGTTGGGAAACTAAACTAATTTCATGGCAACCGTGAACCATTCCGGGCTGGCGGGAAAATCCCGACGGGCTTTGTACATTGCCTCAGGTCTGGTGATTACTGGGGTGGTGTTTGTGTTGCTTCTGTCGGGTGTGGCTTGGTTCACACCTCGTTTTATTAGCTCCGTCCACGCCTGGCGGCCCTTTGTGCCGCTTGCGACTTCGGGCATGTTTCTTTGCTTTTTTGGACTGGTCATCTACCTTCGCAAACGACGCGCTTAATTCAAGCAGAAAATTTCCGCTCCAAATCCTTGTTCCCCGCCTATTTCTTGTCTTTTCCCGTATCCGCAGAAGTGGTGATCCATTCCGAGTCCGCTTGCTTGAGACGCAGGTGGTCGGTATGAAAATAAAGAGTGCCAATATCAGTCGGATCATCTGAGGCGCTTCTTTCCGCCAGCGTCCGGGGCCGCGAGGGAAATGAAGTGGCCGTGAAGGGCACTCGTTTGCCGGCAATGTCCACCGACTCAAACTGCACTCCGATCACGAACGTATCTGAGGTCTCCGATCGCTGCTCAAACCGCTGTTCCAACCGCCGAAGACGACCGTGCAGATGAGCGCCCGCGGGGGCAACCACCTGTCCCTTTCCGTTGCGCATTGGCAGGCGGAGGACGGCTTCAATGGGATCTCCGGCCGCCGCTGTATCCGAGTCAAGGGGCGTCACGAGCCGCCAACTAAAGTGCAGCCCGGCAGGCAAACGGTCCGGCTGCTCCGCGGCGGTTGATGGCGCTGCCGCCGGCTGAGCGTCTTCTTGCGGACTGTTCCACAGCAAACGGACCGTGCTGGAATACTCGCGGCAACTCGTAAAACTGGTCAGGCTGGCTGTTTCATTGCCGGCGCGCTCAATCGAACGCAGGCGCGTTTCGCGCGGGACCAGGGTCATGCGACCGTGGATTGATTTTCGTCCATAGTCGACTTCGCTGATGACCTGGCATCCCGAGCTGTGGGCGGGCAATTCCGCAGTACGCACGGTCAGCGTTGCAATGTCCGCCGCCTCCGGATCCAGCAGGATTGTGCCGCTATACGCGGTAAAGTCCCAGCCATCGCTGGTCTTGATTTTGTACCGGCTTTTCTCGAGAGGAATGTTGTAGGAGTACTCGAACAACCGTCGGCCATCCACAACGACTTCTTGCTGAAATAGCGGTGTTGCCCGGCGCAGGATTTCGCTGAGAAAGAAACCAAAATCACCGCTGCCCAGCGGTCCATGGCCCGCCAGCTGGTCCAGCGTGGCCTCGTCGAATTTGGGCGCGCCGACCCACGAATAAACGCTGGTGTTGTCAACCAGGGCGACTTCCAGGCGCATGCGGTCCCAGCTCAGGATGTCCAGCTCGTGCTTTCGCTTCTGACGTGCCGCGAGTAGCGCGCTGCAGGCCGGACGCTGCACGCGAGATTCAGCCTCGTAGTATTTTCTGGTGATGGTCTGTATGCAGGTATAACGCGGCATCCGGTCGAGGTCGGTGAGCAGGCGCTCCCTGGCGCGCTGTAACGTAACGGCAGGATCGGGTGATTGCTGGCCCGGACTGGGTACAACCGGGGCCAGAGCAAGAGCAATAACGGCGGCCCTCAGGTGCAAGTGCATCATGTGCGGAGGTCGGGCTGCAAGAGAAAGCAGCTACTTCTTGGCAGTCGCTACCAGTCGCACGTTCAGGCGTGACTTGTAGCGGGCTGCGGTATTTTTATGGATCACGCCCTGCTTCACGGCCTTATCGATCATGGAGCAGGTGTTCGAGAACAACGCCTTGGCCTGCGTGGCGTCTCCCGCTTCCAAAGCCTGCCGGAACTTCCTCAACTCGGTGCGAAAACGGGAAGCGTTAGAGCGATTCTGCGCCGTGCGTTTGATTGTTTGACGGGCGCGCTTGAGCGCCGAAAAATGATTTGCCATGTGCTGCTTTGTCCTTAGGGTTCGTTCTGGGATAGTTGAAGTACCTATTCTACTGGGGTTTCCAGCCAACGGTCAATTGCGGCCTATCCTTGGCCTAATCCGAATCTGTTCAGAGAGGCAGGAGGTCTAGCGACCGCAGACGGCGGTCCAACAACCGGGCGTCAATGAGCGGACGGTCATCTATCTCCGCAAGCGACGGGCCTAAGCAGCCTCAGCCGGGTCTATTTCTTATCTTTTCCCGTATTCGGAGAAATAGTGATCCATTCCTCATCCAATTGCTTAAGCCGCAAGTGCTGTGTATTAAAGAAGAAAGTCACGACATCGGGTGGATCATCCGAGATGGGTTGTTTCTGAAATGCATAGAATCGTGGACGAGCGGAAAATGACGTTGCAGTTAACGGAACGTTCTTGCCGGCAATCTCCACCGACTCAAATTGCAACGCGATCTCGAAGTGGTCTGACGGGTCAGGCCTCTGCTGAACGCGCCGCAGGCGACCGTGCAGATGAGCGCCTGCAGGGGCAAACACATGCTGCTTGTTGCGGATTGGCGAACGGAGGACGGCCTCAATCGGGTCGCCGGCAGCCGCAGTGTCTGAGTCAATGGGCGTCACGAGACGCCAGTTCAAATGCAGCCCAGCGGGCAGGGGAGGTGGTGGCTCTTCCAGTCTTGACGGCGCGTATGCGGGCTGATCGTCACCTGGCGGATCATCCCACAGCATGCGGACCGTGCTTGCGTACTCGCGGCAACTCGCATAACTGGTCACGCTGGCCGTTTCATTACCCGCACGCTCAAGCGAGAGCAGCCGCGTTTCGCGCGGGACCAGGACCATGCGATCGTGGATGGATGTTCGCCCATAGTCGACCTCGCTGATGGCCTGGCATCCGGTGCTGTCGGCCGGCAACTCCGGTGTGCGCACGGTCAGTCTCACAATATCCGCAGCCTCTGTGTCCAGCAGTACCGTGCCTCTGTACGCGGTAAAAGCCCAGCCATTGCTGGTCTTGATCTGGTACCGGCTCTCTTCGAGAGGAATGGTGTATGAGTACTGGAACAGCCGCCGGTCGCCCACAAATACTTCTTGTTGGAAGGACAACGTTATCTTGGTTGTCTTGCGTAGAACTTCGCTCAGCAGGATCCCAAAATCGCCACTGCCGAGCGGCCCGTGGTCCGCCAGCTTGTCCAGCGTGGCATCGTCAAATCTGGGCGCACCCACCCACGAGTAAACGTTGGCGCCTTCAACGATGGCAACTTCCAGACGCATGCGGTCCCAGCCAAGGGCGGATAGCTCGTGCTTTCGCTCTTGATGCCACTTGATAAGAGTCGCGCAAGCCGGATGCTGTATGTGAGACGGGGCGTCGTAGTATTTTCTGGTGATGGTCTGCACGCAGGTATACCGCGGCATCCGGTCCAGGTCGGCGAGCAGGCGCTCTCTGGCGCGCTCTAAGGTGAGGGCAGGATCGGGTGGTTGCTGGCAGGGACTGGCTGGCCCTGACGCCAGAGCAAAAGTAATAACGGCGGTCCTCAAATGATACCCGCGCAACTTACGTCCCACTCGAATGATTCGCAACGGCGACAGAACTGATCTTATGTTCATGGTTGCCCAAGCCGGCAGCATCGGCCAAAACTGCAAGCCAGCGTACCAGCCAATCGCGTTAACCTCGGTAAAGAGTGATTAATTCTCGTAAGCAAAGACTTGATCTGGGCACCGCGATCCATCTGAAAAAGAGCGCTCCGGCAATCAATTCGGCTTACTTTGACGTTTCTGTATCTTTATAGCACCCTCTCGGTCCCCATCACATCTAATCGCACAGGCGAGGATTAACCGCATTTTCACCCGATTGAGTTGACTTGGGCCTGCAACAAGGGTAAGCTCACCTTGAATGGACTTACCTCCACTGCCTGGTGGACGAGCAGCACTGCTTCTCATTCCCATACAATTGCTATGTGCTTTGGACTTGGGTGTGCACCCGCGTGTTCGCACGCGGCTAAGGAGCTGGAAACGGCAAGAGACTGAATGAAGAAAAATATTGAGATCGTACCGAATATCGAGAAGCTTTTTGGCACGCGTGATGAAAACCTCCAGATCATGGAGGAAGGGCTCAACGTCAACATTGAATTGAAGTCCGACTCGGTCCAGATTGAGGGTGCAGCCCGCGACGTGGCCCGCGCTGAGCAGATTTTTACGGACTTTGACCATCTGAGCCGTGCCGGCCATGTCTTCAACAATGGTGACCTGTGCTCCATGCTGCGGGTAGTCAGCGGAGATCCGTCTACGACCCTGCGCGGTATGGCGGAAGCAGGCAAGCAGAGGTCGTTTGGCAAGCGCCAGGTCCAACCCAAGAGCATTAACCAGCGCCGTTATCTCGACTGCATTGAAAAGCACGACATGGTTTTCGGCATTGGCCCAGCCGGTACGGGCAAAACATATCTGGCGGTGGCGATGGCGGTTTCCGCGTTGAACAACAAGCAGGTGCAAAGGATCGTTCTGGCGCGGCCTGCAGTCGAGGCTGGTGAGCGCCTGGGGTTTCTCCCCGGAACGCTTCAGGAGAAAGTCGATCCTTATCTTCGTCCTCTGTATGACGCTCTCTACGAATTGATGGACCAGGAACGTGTGGACCGCTATCTGGAGAAGAACATCATTGAGATTGCTCCGATCGCGTTCATGCGCGGCCGGACGCTGAATGACTCGTTCATCATTCTGGATGAAGCGCAGAACACAACGTCCGAACAGATGAAGATGTTTGTAACTCGTTTGGGCTTCGGCTCCAAAGCCGTGATCACGGGTGACGTCACGCAGATTGATTTGCCTAATACCCGCAGAAGCGGCCTGCTGGAAGCGGCTGAAGTTTTGAAGAACGTGGAAGGGGTTTCTTTCAACTACTTTGCGGAAGAGGACGTGGTGCGCCACCATCTGGTGCAGAGGATTGTTCGCGCGTATGACGACAAAACGCGCACGCAGCAGATGTCGCTCGCTTTGCCCAAGGGCGTTGATCCACAGCAGGAGCCACAAGAACCGCCACTTCAGCAATAGAAACGAACAGAACGTGAGCGGGAGGGCAGCTAAGGCCCTCCCGATTTGCTTTAACGAACATGGTTATTTTCCAAAAGACGGAAGACAGTGCGGACCAGGCCGAGCTAACGCGCTTTGCCCGGCGCGCGCGCAAGCTCGCCGGCATCAGTGGCGAAGTAGCCATCCTGGTGACCGGCAATCGCCAACTCCGCGACCTGAACCGCCGCTACCGCCGTAAAGACAAAGCTACAGACGTTCTTTCCTTTCCGCATCCGGATGGCGCGGGCGGCGATATTGCTGTTTCCGCCGACATGGCCAAACGGAACGCCGCACGCTACGGTCACGAGCCTTTGGAAGAACTAAAAGTTTTGGTCCTGCACGGCATGCTGCACCTTGCCGGATACGATCATGAAACGGACAACGGTAAAATGGCTGCGCGTGAGCTCACTTTGCGCGCCCGGCTGAAGCTGCCCGCATCCCTGATTGATCGCAGTCTGGCGACTACCGCTAAGCGCCGTGCCCGCGGAGGAAAAGCATGATCCCGGCGATCTATGCAATTACGATTGTTGTCCTCTGCGCCCTGCTGGTGCTGGTTTCTTATGTTGAGCGGGTCTATGCGGAGAGCGGCAAATTTCTCTCCCGCGAATTCCAGGAGAACATTGAAGCTTTTGAAGAACTCGTGGAACCAAGGCTGGTGTCCGCCAGCGCGCGCGCTTCACTGGCCATTGCCGTGCTGGCGCAGTTGACCACGGCTGCGATTGCCATGCTGACCGGCTGGCTGATTTTTTCCAAACCAAAGTGGACCGGCCCGGAGATCGCGCAAGCCGTGGTTGCGATTATCCTGATTGTGATTACCTGCAACCGTCTGATTCCGTTCATGCTGTTTACACGCACGCGGGGAGAATGGTTGGCCAGACTGGTTCCTGTTTTGCAGTTATTGATCTGGCTTATGCTGCCGGTCACGGTGATTCTTGGATTTGGCCTTTCCGTTGTTGCTCTCGCCGAGCCACACGAGCCGGAAGAGCCTGAACATCCGTCGGAGGCGGTGGACGCGCTGATAGAAGCCGGCCAGGAAGAAGGGATCCTCGAAGAAAGCGACCGCAAGCTGATCCAGTCCGTCGTGGAGTTTGGTGACAAGACGGTACGTGAGATCATGACGCCGCGGCCGGAAATCTTCGCTGTGCCCGCGGACACTACCATCGAGAAATTTACCGCGTTGCTGCGGGAGAAACCCTACAGCCGCGTGCCCGCGTATGAAGCTACCATTGACCAGGTCCTGGGAATGATACTGGCGCATGACCTGATCCAGATTCCCGACGACCGCGCAAAAACCACAACCGTGCGGCAATTGATTCGCCCGGTCAGCTTTGTGCCAGAAACGAAAAAGACTTCAGACCTGCTGCGAGAAATGCAACGGGACAACATTCACATGGCAATCGTGATCGATGAATACGGCGCCGTGGCGGGCATCGTCACGCTCGAAGACTTGCTGGAAGAGATTGTGGGAGAGATCCGTGACGAACATGACGACACGAGCGACGTTGTCCGCGAAGGCGAAGGTTCTTACCTGGTGAAAGCCAACGTTGATGTTGGCCATTTGCAAAGCCTGTTTGATGTGCGTCTTGAACCTAATGACGCGGCCACCGTGGGAGGCCTGGTCAGCGCCCTGGCCGGGCGAATTCCGCGGCCCGGTGAAGTGATTGAAGATGGTGGTCTGCGCTTTGAAGTGTTGGAATCCACCGACCGCCGCGTTGATAAGGTGAGGGTCAGCCGCTCTGATCCGCAATCCGAACCAAAAGGAATGACGGCCTAAAATGGGATTTCGTTCTGGCTTCGTATCCATCATCGGCCGCCCGAATGCCGGTAAAAGCACGCTACTCAACGCACTGGTAGGCGAGAAGGTCGCCATCGTCACCTCCAAGCCCCAGACTACGCGCAACCGCATCCAGGGCATGGTGAACGTGAGCGCTAAAAAAGGAAGTTCCGCCGGACAGATCGTCTTCATTGATACTCCGGGCATTCATAGACCAGACAGCAAACTCAACCGCAAGATGATGCACGAAGTCCACGAGGCGCTCGAAGGGCGAGACCTGCTGATGGTGATCGTAGACGCGGCCGAGCGATTTGGTCCCGGCGACCAGCAGGTGCTGGACCTGGTAAAGAAGTCTCGCGGCCCGGTATTCCTGCTGCTGAACAAGATCGACAAGCTGCCTAAAGAAAAACTCCTGCCGCTGATGGAGCAATATGCCAGGTTGTACAATTTCCAGGAGATTATTCCTGTCTCCGCAACGCTGGGCGACGGCTTTGAGGTGCTGATCGAGAAAGTCATCCGCGCCCTGCCGGAAGGCCCGCGATACTTCCCTCAGGACCAGATGACGGACCAGCCCGCGCGCTTTATCGCGGCGGAAATCGTCCGCGAGAAAGTCCTGCTGAAGACCGGCAAAGAGCTCCCCTATGCCACTGCGGTCATTATGGACCGCTACGAAGAACTCGAGAGGCTCGTCCGGATTGCCGTAACCATTTACTGCGAACGCAATGGCCAGAAAGCCATTCTGATTGGCAAAGGTGGCAGCAAGCTCAAGGAAATGGGCACCGAAGCGCGGAAAGACCTGGAGAGACTTCTGGGAAAGAAAGTCTTTCTGGAATTGTTTGTGAAAGTGAAGGCCGACTGGCGTCAGTCAACTACGTTTATTGAGGATTTGGATTGGCGGAAGAAGTTGGAGAATCTTTAAATTCCGAGCGTAGCGAGGAATCCCTACCCTCTTCCATCATCGTCGATTTCTGACGCTTTTATCGGCTGCGCGAAACTACCTCTAGCCTGGATTATTCACGAGAAACGCTCAATGTCCAAGGAAACGCGCAGATACTAGCCCTTTGATCAAAACTACTTTCGGCCATTTCGACAAAGTGTCATTTTCACCAGGAGCCCAAAATGTCGATCCAAGCTGCGTCCAGCGCGGGTTTCACGTGATCGGACGGCCAAACTCGTGAATAATGCAGGCGAGTTGATAGAGATCCCTCCCTCCGGTCGGGATGTGTGTTCATTCCTTCACCGCAATCCCCAGCGCCTTCATCTTTCGATACAAATGACTGCGTTCCAGGCCGAGCACTTCCGCGGCGCGGGTAACGTTGCCGTGGCTTTCGTCGAGTTTTTTCAGGATGTAGTCGCGCTCATACGCTGCGCGCGCCTGATGCAGAGTTGAAAATCCTGCGCCCATTCGAGTGGGACTCTGACGATGCAACAGAGGCGGCAGGTGTTTGCGCTCGATCTTTTGAACAGTCGGGTTCATGATGACCACGCGCTCAATCAAGTTGCGCAATTCGCGGACATTGCCTGGCCAGGAATAGCGCGCGAGCGTTTCGATGGCTTCGTCGGTGATTTCCCGGGAACGGCGGCTATACGCGGCGGAGAATTCCTTCAGAAAATGTCCGGTGAGCATGGGGACATCTTCCTTGCGCTCACGCAATGGTGGGACATAGAAGGGAACCACGTTGAGACGATAGAAAAGATCTTCGCGAAAATTTCCTTTGCTGATTTCCTCTTCCAGGTCTTTGTTGGTGGCGGCGATTACGCGTACGTCAACCGTGGTAGGCTCGTCGTCGCCTACGCGAGTGAACCGCTGTTCGTCGAGCGCGCGCAACACCTTGGACTGGGTCTTCAAACTCATGTCGCCCACTTCATCCAGAAACAGCGTGCCGCCGTCGGCCTTTTCGAACTTGCCTTCTTTATCGCCGGCAGCTCCGGGAAGCGCACCTTTGCGATGGCCAAAAAGTTCGCTATCGATCCAGTCCTCAGGGATGGCGGCGCAGTTGACCTCGACAAATAAATTGTCTTTTCTGGGACTGCTCGAATGGATGGCCAGCGCTACGAGTTCTTTTCCCGTCCCCGATTCACCATAGATCAGCACGCGGCCGTTGGTGGGCGCCATCACGGCAATCTGCTGGCGCAGCGCTTTCATCGGAATGCTTTCGCCGACGATTACGCTACGGGCCTGGACCTGTTTTTTGAATTCAGAGTTCTCGCGACGCAGCCGGTGCGCATCGAGCGCGTTCTTGATCAGGATCAGCGTCTTGTCGAGGGAGAGTGGCTTTTCCAGAAAGTCAAATGCACCGAGCTTGGTGGCTTTGACCGCAGTCTCAATCGTGCCATGACCAGAGATCATGATGACTTCAGGGCAATTCTCGATTTGCCGGATGCGTTCGAGCGTGTCCAGCCCGTCCATGCCTGTAAGCCAGATGTCGAGCAGCACCAGTTCGCAGCTCTTCTGCTTGAGCTGTTCCAGACAGGCTTCGCCGCTTTCCGCCAGCAGCACGTGGTAGCCCTCTTCTTCGAGGATGCCGCGCAACGACTCGCGAATGTCCCGTTCATCGTCAACGACCAGAATGTTAGACATGCCGGGTCTCCGCAGGAACGGCTTCGCTCGCCAGCGGCAGCTCTACCACGAACCTAGTTCCCAGCGGCTGGTTTTCCTCCACGCGAATCGACCCGCGATGGTCTTCAATAATCCGCCGCACAATGGCCAACCCCAGACCGGTGCCGCGCTTCTTCGTAGAGAAGTATGGAAGGAAAAGTTTCTCTTTCACCTCGCGGGTCACACCGTGTCCAGTATCGGCCACGATGATCTCCACCGCGTCTTTGCTCTCGACCAGCGAAGTCGATATGTGGATTTCCCGCAGCAGAGAATCCTGCATGGCTTCGGCTGAGTTATCAATCAGGTTGGCGAGAGCTCGCTTGATGGCTTCCGGGTCAGCCATGGCCAGAGGTAGGCCGGCGTCAAGTTGCTTTTCCACGTGAATGCCATCCAGCCGTCCGTTGAACAAGGCCAGCGCATCTTCGATCACCTCATTGATGTCCGCGGGATGCGGCTGGGACGCGGGGAAGCGGGCGAGGGAAGAGAACTCGTCCACCAGCGAGCGCACTGTGGCGACGGCGTGGGAAATGGTTTCCGAGCACTCGTGGATCACAGTGAGAGAAGCCTTGTCGGGCGCGCGGCCGCGGTCCAGGTGCTTGCGAATGCGTTCCGCGGAAAGCGCGATTGGAGTCAGCGGATTTTTGATTTCATGGGCCACGCGGCGCGCCACTTCGCGCCAGGCGGCTTCCTTTTGCGCTTTTAGCAACTCGCTGAAATCTTCAAACACGACTACGTAGCCCAGTTGCTGCTTTCCATGCTGCACGGAAGAGACGGTGACAGAAGCACTGATGCGTCCTTTTTGCGCCGGAATTTCAAACTGGGCCGCAGTCACCGCCATGCGATCGGCCTTGCGCAGCAAATGCTCGAGATCGACCGTGACCTCAGGCGAAAATATTTCGCGTAAAGGCGTACCCACCACGGGCGCGCCGCCCTGCGGCCAGAACATTCGTCCCAGAGCCACGTTGGTGTGAGCTACGCGTCTTTCCGGATCGAGTGAAAGAACGCCGGTAGGAATATTCTCCAGAATGGTCTCGATGTGACGGCGACGTTGCTCCAACTCCGTGTTTGTGTACGACAATGCATGGGCGGAATCTTCGATCTTGTGGCGGCTTGATTCCAACTCCGCTGCCATGCGGTTAAAAGACGCCACCAGTTCGCCCAGTTCGTCGGCCGCCGAAACCGCCACCCGATGGCCCAGATGTCCGAGCGAGATTTCGCGAGTGGCTTCAGCCAGGGCTTCTACGGGCCGAGTGACCAATTTCGCGACGTAGAGCGAAATCCACGTCGCGGTGAACAGAACCAGCACAGTCAACAGCAACAACAACAACATATACATGCCGCGAATGCGTTTGGTTTCCCGGCTCAGAGCGAGATAGCTGGCCTGGTTACTGCGGATCTGATCCAGTGTGGGCGAAAAGTCTTTGGGCAGCGGGAGCCCTACTACGATCTTTGCTGATTTTCCCACCGGCGCAGCGCTCAGCAGATACTCCGATTTGTTGAAGACCCATTTTTGCGGTGCGCGCTCCACGTCCGGCAAAGCGGGGAAGTCGCGACGCAGCATGATCCACGGCTGGGGAGCGTTCCAACTCGCTACTGCGTCACCGTCTATCACGGCCACGGCAAAACCGCCTTGCAGAGTAGGCTGGCGCTTGCGGAATTCCTGCAGGATTCCCGAATAATTCGCCGTCTCGATAGCGCGTTGCGTATCGGACGAAGCGGCAATTTCCACCGCCTCCTGACGTGCGTTGTCTCCGGCATAGTCGGCCAGCAGCTTGGCGACATAGCCCGAGTCCTGCTGCAACTGCTCCACCGGCCCGGAGAACCATTTATCAATGGAGCGGTTCATCAGACCGTAGGCGAACATGAACATCACCAGCACCGGCGCAAAAGAGAGCAGGAGCGCGCTGATGACCATCCGCGTGCGAAAGCGCGAACCCAGCACGCCCAGCCGCCGTTCGGCATAAAGCTTGAGCAGATTGCGCAGCAGCATGAAGGTCAGTGCTACCAGCAGCAGAAAGACCAGGGCAGAGAGCGCCACCAGAAATAGCGCTTGTCCCGCAGACCCCGGACGCAGGGCTTTCAGGTTAAATGCCGTCTGAGAGAACACCACCCCGAACAGAACAAAGATTCCTAGCGCCAGCGGTATCAGGATCGCGCGCCGCTGACTTAAAGGTACTGAGTTTTTGCGCTGTTCTGGTTTCGGTAAAGCCACTGGATCCTGCTCAATTCATTCGATATATCAATTGATTAAGGGAATTATAAAGGCCCCCGACAATGCTTGGGTTAGTCTTCGAGTTTTCCTTGGTAAATATGGCGATGCTGGCGCACCATCATTGAGCGTCACCGGACCGCCGAGAGGCGGCCCCGGTCATAATTATTCGCTGAAGATTTTCGTGGCTGCCTGGAGAAGAGGCACTTGATAATAGTCAACCGTCGCCGCGCTGCCGTTCAGAGTCATGATGGCGAAGCCGTGGTTGTAGTCCTCATCCGTCGTCCCGGCAGCAGCCGTGGTGTTCCAGGTGGGGAGCGGCGCACCGTTGTAGGTCTGCATGCCTGCGACAGCGGTGTAGCTTTGCTGGTCCGTAAATACTGGTACGGCGGAGCATCCCACGCATCGGCCACGCTGCAGTCCCATCGCGGTATAGGAGTCGTATACGGCCAGCCAATGTTCGTGGCCCCAAAACCACCACTGTACCTGGGTGAGCACGCTCTGGAAATTTGTGAAGAGGTTGGGATTGTATGCGTACGCGACGCCGTTCAAGCTGCCCACAGATCCGAACGGCGAAAACAACTGGTGGTGCGACAACAGGACCGTCTTGCGGGTCCCAGCCTGCTGGATTTTGGTCAGGTGCCACTGGGCTTCACTCGGGTTGAGGGAGGTCATATTGGTGTCGACATTGAACGGATTATTGTCACTGTGCCCGGTATCCATGGCCAGGAATTGCCAGTCGGCGTTCCGCAGACAGAAATAGCTGGCTTGTTGGCCAAGCTGGTCCACCAGCCAGTAGTAACCGTTGCCACCGGAGTACATGTCATGGTTTCCGCACAAGCTGTAGACGGGGAAAGTGTTGCCAAGGATTTGCCGGCAGATATTAAGAAAGTTTTCCTGGACCTCAGTATTGGTCCCGGAGTAGTAGATGTCGCCCAGATGGATGAGTACATCCGGATTACAGGCTTTAACCTGTTGCAGCAGGTTGATGGCAACGTCCTGACCGGTGCCCCAATCGCCAATGATGGCGATTTTTGTCTTTGTGCCCAGATCGATTACTACGTCCATGTTTGCCCGATAGGGGAAGCTGCCGCCGGACACCTTAAAAGCAAGATAGGTAGCCAGACATTCGGCCCAGCCGGGGTCGCAGGAGGAATCTTTCAATTCGGCGGCGTACTCGTCCGCTTTCGCGTGATTGCGGGTGATTTCCGCCCACAGAAACTTTGCGGCAGTCTCTGCGCAGTCACGGACCACATCAATGGCCTCAGGCATTGCCGCTTGCGCGTTCTGTGTGGCCGGCGCAGCAAAAGTCCGCTCCGGATGAATGGTTTCCTTGGCCATCACGGGCCGTCCTACGCGGTGGGCCGCTTCCATCAGGTCCGGCAGTGGCTTGGTGTCAGCAGCTGCAAGGGTAGTTGCTGACATCCTGTTCAGGACGGATTTGCGGCGTCGCCCAACTTCGTCAGCCGCCGATTGCCAGAGGGATAGATAAGGGTCGCGATAAGTTCGGGGATCTCGAGGCATAAATGACACTCCAAAGCCAGATACATCATTCCGCGCAAGACAACATACGAGAAAACAATATGAAGTTCAACCTAGCCGGCAGATAGTTCNNGCAGGCCATAGTGAAGGTTGAATGCATATGAACCGGGAACGAAATCTTCAATGCTTTTCCTTTTCTTAAAGGGACGTTGATCGGCACGGCACAACGTCGGGTATCCCAGCGTTGCCTACTGACCCTGGCAAAATGCTGCCACGGATGAAGTGTGTACTGTTTTGAACAGATTTTCTGCCGCCGTAAGATTGTACTGTTGACTCCTGATCAACCAGCCGGTCTGTTCCGAAGTAAGCACTGTCCCTGCGGAATGGAGAGCATGCAGCGAAAGGTTTTCTGGCTTCTGTTTATCACGCTCGGATTGATAGCCGATTTCGGGCTGCCGATCGTTTGGAGTCTGGCTCTCACACTGCCGCTACTGGTTTTTTGCTGGTGGGTGGCTTATCGCAGTGGATGGTTTGAATAAAACAGATGAACGCCGATAAGGAAGGACCTCGATTGACAGACATGGCAGTGTCGCGTCGCGCTGTTCGCTCCTGGGCATTTCTTGGCCTCGGCGATGAATCGCAAGAAATCCTTTGTGGGACGCAACGATTCTAGCCGGCCCCGAGATTGAGACGTGGCAAACATCGAGGTCCTCTCTGATCGGCGTCAACCGCGTTTTGACGAAGCGGTGTTTTGCCGCGCTCGTTAGTGGCTCATGTCCATGCCGTCGTGATGGTGGTCCATGCCCGGCTTGTCTTTCATTTGCCGCTCCACCGACCAAATCGCGTCCGGGGTTTTCTCCCACGGATACACGTGCACCATCCAGCCATAGATGTGGGGAGCAAAAGTTCCGCCCGCGGCTTCGCAGGCCTCTTTGGTTGCGATGGAGCCGTGCAGTCCGAACTTTGGGTTCTTGGCAAGCATTTCAGCCTCTTGACCCCTGGGCGGCTTACACAGATTCGTGTGCAAGTGCCATTGGGCCACACTCAGGGGAACGCGCTCGTTGAGCTGGTCTTCCGTAAACCGCATCGGCGCTGTGTACATGGCGCCGATCAGCTTGTAACCATCGCCATGCTTTTCATACAGCAATGAAGTTGGCTTGGTGGCATCGAAACGAAACGCTTCGCCCATGGCATAAGCCATATTGGTGAAGTGATACATCGGCTGCGGGATGTTGGGCAGGAAAATCTTGTAACCATCGGCCAAAGCCAGCTTGTAGTCCTTGTAGCGCTCCAGCGCGGATCGCGCCTGGTCAACGACCGTCTGCGCTTTTTCCTGGTCGCCGGGCTTGAGGTCGCGGAGCGGGCTCATGTACATGTGCGCGCCCATATGGTGGTGGTCGTGCGACATGGGCTCCGTGGCGGCGTTCAGATCACCTTGCGAAGCTGGCTTGGATTCCTGCCCGTACACCAGAGCGGCCATAACGACGAACCCAAGAAAAACTGCTGATTTCTTCATGTTGACGCACCTCAGGTTGGTATCCCCTAACCTTATCAAACCCGCATCCCCAACAAAAGTTACTTTTGGGTTCCCCGATAAATCTTATTTCTGGCCGCTGGCCTGGGGAGGGAAGTTGGGTTTATAGTGTGCCGCATGACTTCGCATATTGATTGGGTGCGTGCATTCTGTCTCACGCTTCCTCATACCACGGAGGACGTCCAATGGGGCAATGACCTGCTTTTCCGCATTGCCAACAAGATTTATTGCGTTACATGCCTGGAACCGGCGGCGCCCGTGAAACTGTGTTTCAAATGCACTCCGGAAAAGTTTGCGGAACTGGTGGAAATGGAAGGCATTATTCCGGCGCCTTACATGGCTAGAAACCATTGGGTCGCCCTGGTGGAAATGAACGCGCTGCGTCAGGCGGAAATCAAAGAACTGGTGCGGAATTCCCATCAACTCGTCCTGCAAAAACTTCCCAAAAAACAGCAAGTCGAGTTGAACAAGCCTCCGAGTAAGGCCCGATCATCCAAGCCGCGAGCGCGCCGAAAAACGTAACAAGCAATTACGACGAACTGCCAACAATCCTATCGACGGCTTGCCTCGCCGACTTGATGCAATCCGGAACTCCGATTCCATAAAAAGAATTCCCGGTCATGTGAAGGCCCGGTAGTCCGGCCAGCATACTTTCCATTTGCGCAACCCGCTCGAGATGTCCAACTTCATACTGCGGCATTGCAACATCCCAGCGAAAGGTACGCGCAAAACGTGGCTGCTCATTTAGTCCCAGGATTTCCTTGAGTTCCTTCCGCGCAAGTTCCTGCAAGGCCTCATCGCTGAAGCTGAGCAAGTCCGGCACGCGGGAGCTGGAGAAAAAGCAACGCAGCAACACAGCTCCATCCGGCACGCGATCCGAAAACTTCTTATGGACAAACGTGCACGCCAGCATCTTGCGGCCTTCAGCGCCAGGCACGAGAAACCCGAATCCCGGGGGCAACCCGGCTTTGTCATATGCCAGCAGCACCGCAACGGAAGATGTGTACTGAATTTTCCCCAGCATCGCGGACAATTGCGGCTGGGTTTGCCACACCAATCCGGCAGCCGCAGGCGCGGGAACGGCCAGTAGGACCGCGTCGAATCCAGAGGCGGAAGCATCACTGCTCAGGTGCCAGGTGTCATTACTGCGAAGCAATGAAACTGTTTGCTGCAACAGCAGCGACGATGCCGGTAACTTCGCTACCAGCGCATCCACCATTTGCTGCATGCCTTGCTTCATTGAAGTGAACAAAGGAGGCCGAGCGGTTCCGGACTTTATTCTTGTTTTGTGCGCCTGTAAGGTTGCCCGTACCAGACTGCCGTGCTCGCGCTCCATCTCCACAAAGCGAGGAAGAACGGCGCGCACACTTAACCGGTCAGCATTTCCTCCGTAAACACCAGCGAGCAGAGGCTCCGCTACTCGGTCCACCATTTCCTGCCCAAAATGCCGGCGCACGAAATCGGCAACCGACTCATCCTTGTCCTGGGTGCCTGCTTTGGCAAATCGCTCCGCCGCCATGCGCAGTTTAGTTCCGAACGAAAAAAGCCGCGTAGTGACCATCGGAAGCACCCGCGTGGGTACCATGAACTCCAGGCCTTCAGGAATTTGGACTAACTTGCCTTTGACTAATATGTATGTCTTACGTTGAAAATCATTGGAGGGGATGAGTTGATCGGCGATCCCTAACTCCTGGGAGAGCTGGCTGGCATCCGGCTTGATGGTCAGAAAAGAATCGGGTCCGGCTTCCAGAACGAAGCCGTCACGATGTTCAGTACGAATTACGCCGCCGAGCCGGTCGGACTTCTCAAAAAGTGTCCACTTGACCGGAGCGCCGTTTCGCTTTGCTTTTTCCAGATAATATGCCGCGCTCAAGCCAGCGATTCCGCCGCCGACAACGGCAACACGCTTCATGCTTCGCGCCCGGCAGCAGCGCCGAGATGAGCCGAGGCCAGCTTAGCCAAAGCCGAGACGAGCGCCGGCGACGTATTCAACGACTCGGTGCGCCAGAACTGCAAACCGTTTTCCGTTGCAAAGGCCTTGAATACGACGTCCACGTCGTAGAGAACTTCGACGTGATCGCAGAGAAAGCCAATGGGAGCGAGCACCACACCCTTGTGTCCGCGCCGCTTGAGGTCCAAAATCGCATGCTCTACGGTCGGGCCCAGCCACGGTCCGCCGGACATCCCCTGACTCTGAAAAGCGAATTCGCACAGCTCGGGAGCAAGGCCTTTGATTCGTTCGCCTACCAGCCGCGCCGTTTCTTTGGTCTGGTGCTCATAGGGATCGCCCGCCTGAATGGTCCGAGTGGGCACGCTGTGTGCGGTAAAGATAACGGGCACGGACGCGCCCATTTCCTGGGTTGCGCGGCGCCAGGCAGACTCCAGCTTCTCCGCGAACGCTTGAATGAGCGAAGGATGATCGTGCCACTCCGTCACGAAATGCACAGAAATCTCCGGCTTCATCTGGGAGGAAAGCACGCGCTGGTAGAGGCCTACGCTGGTGGAAGAGTTTTGCGGCGCCAGGCAAATCGCCACCACGTGTTCCACGTCCGCGTTCGTGATCTGCTGTACCGCGTCCGCGATGAACGGCTTCCAGTTGCGCATGCCGACAAATACCGGTACGCCGAGTTCCCGCTCCAGGACTTGTCCCTGCGCCAGAGTGATGTCAGTCAGCGGAGACTTGCCGATCAATGCATATCTGTGGCGTATCTCCTCGACCGCGGCGGCGGGCAGTTCTCGTCCGCCGGTCACGTACTTGAGAAACTCGGGAACGTCAGCAGGCGAATCGGGACTGCCGTGGGCCAGGAGTAACACTGCTGTCTTGCTCGGAATCATCGATCTGCTCCATTGCGGGAATGCTTGGCGCTCAACTCTCTTACAAAATCTATCAGAGCGCGCACGTTTTCGACCGGCGTTTCAGGGAGAATGCCGTGGCCTAGATTAAAAATATGTCCCGGACGGCCTGCGGCCTGACGCAAAATCATGTCCGTTCGCTCGCGCAATCCTTTTTGCCCGGCAAACAGCATCACGGGATCAAGATTGCCTTGCACTGCACCTTCATGATTCAAACTGCGCCAGGCTTGGTCGAGAGGGAATCTCCAGTCCACGCCCATCACCTGCGCTCCGGTTTCTTTCATGGCGGGAAGCAGCGTTGCTGTGTCGGTTCCGAAATAGATGATCGGGACCCCAGTGGCCTTCAGGCGCTGCACCAGTTCGGTAGTAAAAGGGAGGACGGAGTGGCGATAGTCCTCAACGCTCAGGCATCCCACCCAGCTATCAAAAATCTGCAACGCATCGGCGCCAGCGGCGACCTGCTCTGCTGCGTACGCGGCCAGAACATCGACCAGCTTGCGCATGAGCATTTCCCACGCCGCCGGGGAGTTGTACATCATCTTCNNGCCTTCAATCATGTAGCTCGCCAGAGTGAACGGCGCTCCACAGAAACCGATCACCGGCAGCTTGTCGCCAAAATGCTTGACCACCCGGCGAACGGATTCCGCCACGTACCCTAGCTCCGCGCTGCGGTCCGTCCGCAAGGCTTCTACAGCTTCTTGCGAACGCAGCGGACTCTCGATCACCGGCCCTTCGCCGGCGGTAAAGCGAAAGGGAAGGCCCATCACTTCCAGCGGCAGCAGCAGGTCGGCAAAAATGATGGCTGCGTCCACGCCCAGTTTTTCTGCGGCAGTGATGGTAACTTCGGCAGCCAGCGCCGGCGTCTTGCATATGTCCAGGATCGAGTGGCTTTTGCGCACCGCGCGATATTCCGCCATATAGCGGCCTGCCTGGCGCATGAGCCACACGGGTGTTACGTCCACTGGTTCGCAGCGGCACGCACGGATAAATCTGGAGTTGGGAGCAGACATGTTTTTTTGTGAACCTAGTATCTTACGAAATTTAGGGTAAAGGCAGTTTGAAAAAGCTTTCGCAGGCAGAGGCAATGGCTTCAGACCGTTGCTGAAGCTTCGATATCATTAAGGAGTATGGACCAAGCGAAGAAGAAAGTCCTTCTCTCCTGGAGCAGCGGCAAGGACAGCGCGTGGACTCTGCACGTTCTGAGGCAGCAGAACGTCTATGAGATCGTTGGGCTGATCACAACCATCAACTCCGCTTTTGACCGCGCGGCCATGCACAGCACGCGACGCGTGTTGGTCGAGATGCAAGCAGCAGCGGCCGGATTGCCATTGATCACTGTTCCACTTCCGTGGCCGTGCTCGAATGCGGACTACGAATCCGCCATGAAGAGAGTCTGCGACCAGGCGAGGGCCGACGGAGTGTCGGCAATCGCGTTCGGCGACCTCTTTCTCGCGGACATTCGCGCTTATCGCGAACAGCAACTGACAGATACGGGATTGCAGCCGCTATTTCCCCTGTGGCAAATTCCAACCTGTGAACTTGCGCGCACGATGGTCCGCTCCGGACTGCGGGCCAAGCTGGTGTGCGTTGATCCTAAGACGCTCAGGCCAGAGTTTGCGGGAAGGGACTTTGACAAGAAACTCCTGGCGGACCTTCCGCCGCACGTGGATCCCTGCGGTGAGAACGGCGAATTCCACACCTTTGTCCATGCCGGACCCATGTTCGACTACGAAATCCCAGTAGTGACGGGAGAACGCGTCCAACGAGATGGGTTCTGGTACTGCGATGTGCTGCCGGCGGAGGCACCCGCAATGCAGCAGGTGCCCTCAATCGTTCCGCCAAATTAAGCTGGTGTTACTCCGGGTGAGCGAGCGGCTTCCCATCCGGGCCAACCTGGATCTCCGACCGCTTTTTACCGGTGAGTACCTGCGCCTCGTAGGCGACCAGCGTGCCGTGCTTCGTCAGCGATTCAACCTTGGTGATCTGGCCGGCGCCAGCCCTTTTCTGCAGCCCTTCACGTACCGGGGCCGGCAGCGCGTCCAAGGCTACCTGCTCTTCGATTTCCAGTACGTTGCCGTTGGGAGCGATGCTCACGTCTTTGGAATGGCCATTCACAGTTAGCTGGACTTCATACTGAAGTTTGCCGTCTTCTACCTCGCTGGCATAACCACGCACGGTTGCTCCCTTGCTCTGCTCGTCTGCGGTTTTCTGGACAGCGGTGGGCAGGTCTGATTTTTTCAGCTGCTTGTCCTTGGCAGCAACGTCGTTGACAGCCAAGAAACTCGTCACCAAACAAACTCCAACAAGAAGCGCGCGCGCGGAAACTCTGTTCATCGATGGATTGAGGCTCATAGCCTTGTTCTCCTTCCGGAATTGTAGCCCAGTTGTTGCGGACGAGTTTCGCTGCTCGAGAAAGTTGTAACAATCTGCGTCGCCAACCGTCTTGTAACTAGAAGGCTTGAGAGTGTCCGCTCTCGAACAGTGGATTGACAAAAGCGGACAGTGGGCTTGGGAGCTGGGTAGTAGTTGCGCAGGTTGCGTCTTTGTTTTCAATGGCTTACAGCTCATCAGACTTTGGCACAGAAGATGCATTCATCCAAGCCGCCATCGTTGCAAAGAACGGGACTTGAATCTGGAGTTAAGTTTTTGGAAAGGAGACCAGCTATGTTTGACGCGAAGAACAATCGCATGCTCGACAGCATGTATTTCAGGTTCTTGCTCACCACAGGAGGCTTTTTGGCGTGGTGTGGTGCCGGCTACTTGCTGCTTTCGCTCTGACCACACGCGAGAGCTGACAGCAGCGAAGGTCAATTCATTTTCATCGGCTTGCGAGTGATGCGCGCAAGGCAGGTGGCGGGATTCATACATAAATTACTGAGCAGTGCGTTTCACATTTTCATTCTGTGCCGCCGGCTCAAGGCGCAAAGCAGCCTTGAGTTGGCCTGGCACGCAGATGCTTCTTGACTTTTTTGAGTTTTCGCGCCTGGTGCGGTGACGAGCTGTACAAGGAAGTCGCCAGGTCCGAAAGAGATCGCGGGCGCTGTCGCGTCATGAGCGGCAGACGGGCAGCGCAGGTCCAGTCAAAGTGTTCTGGCAGCGTACAGCGCCCACGATTGCATCTCTGATCTTCGGGAATTGCGTTTCGAGTGAGCCTCCGCGGCTTTTTGGTATACTGAACTACGCAGAAGTCCCGTCCAATTTTCTTCTGCTTCAGTTTACACGTCGGGGAGTGGCTCAGCCNNCCTCTCTCCCCGACCATTTATTTTCAGCGACTTAACCGGATTCTGAAGTCCCTGAAAAATCCCGCCGTAGGTAAAACTGCGACACTGTTTTCCTCGCGAATTTTCCAATGAGCGGGTTCCATCTAATTCCCAGTTGCACTTCCACCGTGATAATGCAGTCAGATTTGGCTTAAGAGCATTTTTTAATGAAACGCCGAGTCAATTCTCTTCACTAATCATGCAGGGAATTGCCCGCCTCTCCACCGGATCAATCCCCGGATAATATGAGGAGGTCATCACATGAAAAGTTCACGGCGATACGATTATCAAATTTCTTACTGACTCTAATAAGAACGCGAACATCTTCAAGCGCCAACTTTTAACATTGACTTTTGGTCGATTTCAATTAAAACATAGACGCGGCAGTCATCAAATGAAGTAACTGGCGAGGTCAGATGAAAATGAGCAACGCCACGTTAGAAACAATCAAGATATTGGCAACGGTAATCATTTCCCTGGTTGCGGGAGCAAGTACTGTAATCAGCGCTCTGCTTCAGCATCGGCCGCCTATACGATGGTCGAAGTTGTTGCGCAAATTAGTTGAGCTTTTGCGCAGACTTGAAGGGACCACCTTCATACTTACTTTTGTTGGTCTGGGAGTTTTGGCATGGCTTTTGTACGAAGACAGATTTAACTGGTTGTTCGTGCAAATGGAAATTATCTTAATCATTGTGGTGACGATTTCAGCAGCGGGAGCATTGGTATTTGCGAAACTCTATAAGAAGAGCGCGGTACAGAACAAGAAAGCATGGGCAATCTGGCATTCTCGCATAGACATCATTTTCCTGATCTTTTTTATTTTGAGTTTTGGCCGCCTCGGGTCGGAACTTGTAGCTTGGCAGAGATTATCCGAGAGCGCTAAATTTACTTCGATCGCATGGGATGCGGAGCGCAAAGACCAGTGGGATCGCGCCATAGCCGTAACCGATAAATGTATAGCAAGATTGCAATCGAAAGCAGATGCGGATCAAGCCGCTCTGCAAAAGGCAGGCCGCCCACTTCCCGGGACGGGGCACGTATCTGATGAGGAAAAAGCCAGAATCTTCGAGTACGGGCAGCTTAATGACGTGGCAACGTGTTTTTTTATCAAAGCGCTTTCCGCGGAGGCATCCGGAAAAACCGACTTGGCTCTTGAAGCGTATCGAAAGGCATGCGGTTATACTTATGCGCGCGCCTGGGATACCAGAGGTTGGTTTTGGTCTCCGTCAGAAGAGTCATGCCACCATTAGATATCGAGGGGTGCCGAGGATTTTGCAAAACTGCGTGAGGTGAAGCCATGGAAAACACAAATCACGAAAGCAGAAAGACGAGGTACATAACCGCTTCCAAGGCGAAGGCGTCTCTGGCAATACTAATCGCTTTCGTTCTTTTGGCAGCGATGGCCTTTGAGAATCAGTCGAAGCAAGACGAGGATCAACCTGAAAATGTTAAGTTAACGAATTCAGCCTGGGACGCATATAAGAAACATCAATATCAGGAAGCAATTCAATACAGCGACCGATGCATACGGAAATTCAAAGCAAAAGCCGATGATGACCAGCAAAGTCTTGCAAAGGCGGGTGCTCCGATGCCGCCAACCGGCTCAGTTTCAAAACAGCAAAAGGAAGAGATATTTAAACATGGCTTATTGAACGACGTTGCGACCTGCTTCTACATAAAGGCTCGTTCTTTCGAGGATTTGTATCGGCAAGATAAAGACAAGGACGCCACGCTTAAGCAACAGGCCCAAGAGGCCTATCGAACGACACAGAGTTACACTTACGCTCGTACTTGGGATAAGCGGGGTTGGTTTTGGTCGCCGGCAGAAGACACCGCTTATCGTCTGCAAGACTTGAAATGACTCTCGGTAAATGGAGTGGCAGTTCAGACTGGCCTTATCAAAACGTGAGGCAAGAGCCCGATATTGATCTGGCTTTCATGATCTTCCGCACCATGAGCGGACTTGCGGCGGGCGTTACGCTCGCCTATGCGAGAGCTTGAAAGTGCATCCCTCACGAATGGTCCACAAGAAAATGCAACAAGGGCAGTTCATATTGCCTTCGCTGCTCACATCACTTTATAAAATCCCCTTGAGCAGTGCCGCCGAAGTCGTCCCGAGGTTCTGGGCAATCTTGTTTAGCGTGGCAATCGTGAGATTGGACTCTCGGCGTTCAAAGCAAAGATCAAGCTTTAACGCAAGACGCCTGGCAGAGAACGCCAAAGTCTTTAAAGCGATGTCCGGCCTTCCTTTTTGGCTTTGGCCCACCGAGCTTTTGCGCCATCTGAGAGGCGCTTTCTAGCAGCAGTCGAGAGCTTGCGGACCTTCCTGGGCTTACGCCCTCTGCGGGGTGAGGAAGCCTTGCTACCGCCTGAGAGTGCTTTGATCGCCAATTCCAAACGATCACGCTGCTCCTGAAGTTCGGCAAGAATATGGTCAATGTCTGACATAGGTGGCATTATAGACAAACTGATTTCGCCTGGGAATGCAGCCAAGCCGCATGCGATTTTAAGCCGAATCATCGCATTTTGCAAGTTCAGGGGCAGAGCGCTGAGGCGTGCTGGAGCGACGAGGGAGGATTTGGGATGGAAGACCTGAAGATTCCTTTGACGATTTTTCTATTGAGACCAGACCGGGTTACAACACTTGAAAAGCAGCGGCCTGAAGGCCGGACTGCCCTCGATTCTCGACAAAGCCTTTCGCGGCGACCTCTAGCTCCGGTGCCTTGTCACGGAGAGACGCGTATTTTGGAGTTTGCTGCGTATTTCTCTTGAGTCATAATCGAACCCAAATAGTCATCGTCCAGCAGTTTAAGAATCTGCCATCGTTTCTCCGGCGCCGGTTCAAATACCATCTTCTCCACTCCATTCTCTGTCACAATCGGCACTGAGAGCTTGAAGTCGGCAATCACTTTTTTAATATCGCTCATTGTAACGTTTGACAAATAGGGCCTTTTGGAAATGGCGGCCATTTTGTCCATAAAGCGCACTTGTGTCGTGCAAGCCTCGGTAAATTCTTTGATGTTACTTATCGGTATGTACTTCGTCACCTCTTTGATGGCCTCGGCAGCATGCGTTTTCAACTGTTCGTAATACTGGAAGAGCCTTTCAAAACCACCTTTATTGAGGACGAAGAGAAACCCGGCGGCAGCAATGCAGTCCACCCGCCTATCAAATAAAAACACCTTTTGTTTCAATTTGCTGAATGTGCCGGCTCTGAGGAGCGCGGCGAGTCGATTACCTCTTGATATTTCGATTTTCTCCGAAATGACCCGCAAAAGCACCACACGCGTGTCCTTCTTAGAGCCGAACACCACCGAATAAAACCTCAGACTCTCTGTGACGGAGCCATTTCCTTTAAGTAGTGGGATGTCCTGAAAGGCGGCAAGTTCGTCGATGATAGCTTTCACTCTGGCATCGTCCGCCAAGGAAATGTACATTACTTCGCCGTGATCGGGTTTGTAAGATGCGTCATATGCCAGGAGTTGTATTTGATCGCTCTGAGGAACCGCTTCTTTGGCAATGTCGGAGAACTCTTCTGCCAAATCCTTTGTCAGCGTCACACGATTTAGAGAAAGCTGCTCTTTTGCAGCTCCAGACCCAAGAATTAGCGCCGGATTTTTCGCGTCTGCAACCTGCGCGACGGAATATTGATACGCCTCAGCAAACGTCATGGTCTCACCTCAAGGCCTACATAGTCTCCCAAGAGCACGATCTGCAATTGCGCATTTGATTGCAAGAATGACCGACGGGTGATAATGACCATCGGGCGATCTTCGGTGGTGCGAATGTCAAAGATGTGAAAACCGACAACATTCAAAACCGGATTCGTATAAATCATGTTTGAGTTTACGTACAGGACGCCGAGGACCAGAAAAATTATTGCCACACCAATGACATTTGCAAACTCATCAAATTTGATATCAAGGAAGGGCACGAGATAAGTCACGATATAACTCATGGAGTCGCCGTCCCTTGCGCCATGTTCTTTGACGAAAATCTCTGTTGGTGCCAAAGTCCGCGCTGTTTTGAAGAAGATAAACAGCACAAAGAGAGAAAAGATGGCAAGCCCGCAAAAGATGTACGTTGCCTTGTGCGAATGGGAGTACTGCCTTACAGCAAAAACGCCGAACAGCGGGGCGTAAGAACTGAGAAACAGCACAATTCGGGTAAAGAAATTCGCCATTTTATTTATCCCGACGCAATCTCCCGAGGTCTTCCAGTCTTTATCTTACTGAGTTAGTGAACAAAAAGCGGGATTCGTTTCACTAGAAAAATAGACCGGTAAATGGTCGTGGACGGCGGTGTGGGCTCAAGAGTAGGCGGCAGACGGCGCATCTTCAATTTCCTCGAATCTGCGCCGAGAAAGGCTTTGCCAAGCTTTTGAAAAGAAAAGACTTCCACACCTATTGCATAAATGGAGTAGACGCGCTCACTTGGCGGGCGCGCGCGAATCACGGCACCTGAAACGTGCTATCCTTCAACGCATGGCAGAAGGCGAGCAAGAAATTGTCAAACTTGATAGCGGCGTTTCGTCGATTGACCGCCGCCTTGCGCCGCCGGAATCGGGCCCACGGAAACAGCGCCAGGCACAGATCGATGGTCGTCGAATCCAGCGCATACAAGCTCTCATCCAGATCGACGCCCAGCGCATCGCGGGCATACAGCTGGCGCGCAGTCGCAATCAGGGTCTGCGCAAAGTCGGCGTAGATGCGCCAGTCGCGCGATTCGTTGGCATCGGCCAGCGTCGAGCGTGCCACGCTGGTGCGGAAGCCCATGTGGTACAGCTTGCCGCCCACCGCGTCTAAACAGGTCTCGATGTCCCGCAAGCTCTCGCGATAGGTGAGTTGGGCGAAGGCCATCGCCAGATACTGNNGAGTTCATCCTGCATTGTTACCGCTCCCGTTCGCTGTCTCCAAGCTCCGTTTCCAGTCTGGGCGATTTCAAATCGTTCCCGGCGCATTCATGGCAGATCTGACTTTTGGCGAGTCACAGGGAGGAAATATCAGTATCCAGGTTGCTCCGCCCGGGTGATGGTAGGCGAACGGATAGAAGCCCAGACCCTGTGCTGTCACTAGTCCGCGCATGGTTGCCTCGGTGTAGGGTACGCACTCCGGATACACCCAATGCCTGCCCTCATAGTCCTTTTCACCATGGATATAGTTGGCGACAAACAGAGAGCCAGATCCCATGACCTGTTTTGCGGAGGCGAGGCATTTGGCGATCTGCGGCTTGGCAGAATGGGTAAAAATGGATTGGGCGATTAGATAGTCAAATGTCCGGTTGAACACGCCAAGATTGAAGTCGTTATCGTATGCGAAAGACGGCCGTTTTAGCTCTATCAGCTCATTTCCAAGTTCAAGCTTGATTCCTTCCTGAACTAACCACTCCTCAGGCTCGATTCCGTAGTAATTGCCCGGCGACAGGTACGGTATGAAGAGGCGGCCGGCTCGGAGTGAGCCGCAGCCGATGTCCAGGAGCGAATGATGCTCACGCAGCCCCAGAGAGGTCAACAGATTAAACTGCACAGCGGCCATGATGTCGTACTTCTCCTTGGCGCCGACGAAGGCCCGATGGTGCGGATTATGACCCCCGAGACGGACACTATTCTGAGGAGCCATGTGTTTCATCTGTCGAGCGAGCCGGTATCTTGCACGGATGAGCGTCCTGCGGTATTCCTTGAGCGTTGCGATGAATCCCATGTGCGGTCTCGCTGCTTTTCTGCATCCAGTTCACAGATCGGCCATTGACGATGCGATGGCTAACGATGATTCATTAGGACATTAGATCGTAGCACATTTCCGGACCAACAAATTCACTTGCTCAAGCTGGCTTCGCGCCGATTTCCAACCCAAGTCGCGGACGACCCGCAACCGGCAGACTTTTTTCGAACGTCTGGAAAACTTCAGAATGCATGTTCTCAAGTCAGATGCTTGACAAACTTCCAATACAGTCTCTCGCCGAGTGCGCGTAACCAGCCGATTGGTTTCCGAAGGTCATAACCGTACTCTCGGGCCAGCCGCAACGTTTTGGCCGAGCAATTGATCTTCGGATACCGGCGGCGTGCCAGAATGGTCTGGCGCGCAGCGTCTTGGAGCAGTTTGGGGTCCTGGTCCAATCCGAGAAAGCGGAACACGGCTGACAGTTCCTCCTCGGTCCGCTGGCAAAGGTCTTCATAGCGCAGGCTGTGGACGCGGTCCTTCAACGTTTGCCGCATCTGCAGCACCAGCTCCTCGTGAAACGCCCAGCGCTCGACTTTTTCCTCGAGCGAAAGGCCGATCCAGAAATCGCCGGCGGGCAACCGGTTAAAGTCGTCCGAGCTTGCTGCCACCGCATAGGGATGCCGGACGATGTGCACGAACAGCGCGTCAGGGAAATGTTTGAGAATAAACTTCACCAGTTGCGGGTCCGTATGCTGGAACGGCTTTTTGTCGCCGATCCAGAGGAGTTCCGGCTTGTTCACAGGCGGCACCCAGGGCGTACCCTGTTCCATCAATTGTTTTGTGATGGTCTGCAAGTTTTCCCACGGACTTTTTTCCCGCTGCAACAGGTGGCCGCAGATCGCCAGCGCGTGCCGCATGCCCACATCCGAGTCCCAGGGATGCGCCTGGAACGGCTGCTGGTGTTGGAATTGGTAGAGAATCCAGACGATGTCCGACTCGTGGGAAATGAAGATGTTCGGATGCAGGTTCAGGATTCGGACCAGGTGCGAAGTCCCCGAACGTTTGTTGCCGATGATGAATAAAGGGCGCATGGTGTGTCGCTAAGCATTTGCCGCATTACAAATATCTTTCGAAACATGTCAATGCAAGCCGGAAACCAAACCAGTCAAGCCGTGCCTTTCATCCATCCCTTGAGGCTTCCCGGATATTCATGGCTTCGTCGGGAGAAAAAACTCCACGATTGCCGTTACCACCTTGTCCGTGCAGGTTTTGATGGATTCCACGGCCGTGTCGCATTGAACTTCAGGGGACAACGGTGCTTCGTACGGATCATCAATCCCTGTAAACCCCGCAATTTCGCCGGCGCGGGCCCTCTTGTATAACCCTTTGGGGTCTCTTTCTTCGCACACACTGAGAGGAGCGTTTACGTAAACCTCAACGAAATTCCCCATGCTGCGTCGCAGATCATCGCGCACGGCACGATAAGGCGAAATGGCCGCAACCAGTGCTAAAACCCCATGGCGCGTCAGAAGTTCCGCGAGAAAACCCAGCCGGCGGACATTTTCGTCTCTGTCCCGCTTGCTGAAGCCAAGGTCGCTATTGAGGTGTTTGCGGACGACGTCGGCGTCCAGCATCTCCACTCGAATGCCGCGTGCCAGTATCTCGGTAAACACAGCGTTGCAGATCGTCGTTTTGCCCGATCCGCTTAGCCCCGTCAGCCAGACCGCAAGCCCTTTTGCCTGGGATGGCTCAGGCCGCGGGCCATAAGGCACAGCCGAAAAAGGCCGCAGGCCGGATGGATCGGAGGGAGTTGCGCAGTTCCTCAAGATCATTCCCGCAGCCACGGTGTCACTGCTTGCAGGATCGATCATGATGAAGCTCCCCATGGCGCGGTTGCAAGCATAGAAATCAAAACATATTGGCTTATGCATTTCCATTTCGACGGCGCCAATGTCATTGAGTCGCAGCGTGTCAACCGCAATGTCCTCGAAAGTGTGGATATCCAATTTGCTTACGACCTGGGCAATACTGCAGCACAGGACTTGGGTCATATGTTTCATCAGATAGGGAGCGTTGGGCCGGAGCGGGACTGAAGACATCCAGATCAGGTTTGCAGCCACGTGCTGAGATACCTGCGGCATACGCTCGGGATCAACCAGCATGTCTCCGCGGCCCAAATCAAGGTGGTCGGAAACTGTCAGCACCACGGATCGCGGTGGGTGCGCTTCATCCAGGGTTTGGTGATAAAAATGCACCTTGTCAATGGTTGTGCGTTGCCCGGAGGGCAGCGCAACTACTTTCTGCCCCGGTTTGACCACTCCTGAAACGACTTGGCCCGCATAACCGCGAAAGTCCTGGCCGAGCCGAATTACATTTTGTACGGGGAACCTGAAATCTCCCGGGCTGTGATTTTCATTAATCGTTACGGTCTCCAGAAGCTCCAATAGGGACGGGCCTGCGTACCACGGCATCGCTGGACTGCGCCACACCACGTTGTCCCCGTTCAATGCGCTGACGGGGACAAAGTGTCTGTCCACCTTATCCATGAATCCGGTGCATTCCTGGAATTTGGATCGAATGTCTACGAATATTCTGGAGTCAAAATTGACAAGGTCCATCTTGTTAACAGCCACCACCACCTGGCGAATCCCCAGCAGCCAGCTGACATAAGCGTGCCGGCGCGTCTGCTCCAGAATTCCCTTACGGGCGTCCACCAGGAGCACGGCTAAGTCTGCAGTCGTAGCGCCAGTCACCATGTTCCGCGTGTATTGCTCGTGTCCTGGCGCATCAGCGATGATGAATTGTCTCTTTGCTGTGGAGAAATAGCGGTAGGCCACGTCAATCGTGATCGCTTGTTCGCGTTCCGCTCTCAAACCATCTGTAATGAGAGACAGATCAAGCACCGCATTCTTCTGAGTGGACGCTTTGCGAACAGACTCTAATTGATCGTCATATACGCCGCCGGACTCGTAGAGCAGTCTGCCGATCAGAGTTGACTTGCCGTCGTCCACGCTTCCGGCCGTGAGCAACCGCAGCAAGCCCTTGCCTGGAGTATCCCCGCTCAAAAATAGCCTTCCCGCTTTTTCAATTCCATGGAACCTTCCTGATCGTGATCGATGATCCGGTTCTCGCGCTCGGAACGCCGCACAGTTCTTAGTTCCTGGATTATTTTTGGAACTGTGTCGGCGGAGGAGCGGATCGCGCCCGTGCAATAAGTGCACCCCAAAGATCGCATGCGACACAGCACAAGCTGCGACCTTTCGTTGGGCAGGACTTCGATGTCGTGTTCCAAAGGGATCAGTATGTCGCCCCTGACGAGCACCCTGCGTTCCTTCGCGAAATAGAGCGGCACTACAGGAATCCCCTCCCGCTCGATGTACTGCCAAATGTCCAGTTCTGTCCAGTTGGACAGCGGAAAAATGCGGATCGTCTGGTGCCCCTCCAGGCGGCTGTTGTAAAGGTTCCACACCTCGGGTCGTTGGTTCTTTGGGTCCCATTGTCCGTGGGCGTCGCGTAAAGAAAAGACCCTTTCCTTCGCGCGAGATTTCTCTTCCTCGCGGCGCGCTCCCCCAATTGCGGCGTCAATCCGGCCAGCCTTAAGAGCGTCTAAGAGCGCCTTGGTCTTGAGCAAACCACAGCACTGGCTGGGGCCCAAGCGAAAAGGACTTGCGCCGTCCGCAATAGCGTCAACATTCGTATGAACAATCAACTGAAGGCCGAGCCGGCGGCACGTCTCATCGCGGAATTCAATCATTTCGCGGAACTTATAAGTCGTGTCAACGTGCAATAAAGGAAACGGGACCTTGCCGGGGAAGAAGGCCTTTTCCGCGAGCCGCAGCATGACGGAAGAGTCTTTTCCGATCGAGTAAAGCATGGCCGGCCGGGAGAATTCGGCCACCACTTCTCGCAGAATGTAAATACTCTCTGCTTCCAGTATATCCAAGTGTGACATAGTCTTTGCGAACTCACGGCGACAACCGCAGTACTGCTGAATTGTGGTCGCCCATTCTATGGAAGCGATCTTAACTTCAGGGCCGCTGATGTACAACCGAAAGTGATGCGGCGGTTGTCGTTGTCGTTCGCCAAAATGCTGTACGGCATTCGATTCAACGGCTTCCAAGAGCCTAGACGTTGCCTCTTTTGGGTAATTATATACTTGACATACCATAGAATTTCCGGTATTCTTGACTCATGGAAAGCCTAAAAACACTCCGCGAAGCAATCATCCACTTCAGCAAATTTGAGAACTGCAAAGCCCTCATGGTTCAACTGCGCTGGCCCAATGGCAAAGTTAGCTGCCCTTACTGCGGCTCTGAGAAGGTCACTTACCTTGCCAAGAATCGCGTCTGGAAATGCTATACCGGACACCCAAGACCAAAGTTTTCTTTGAAGACCGGCACGATCTTTGAGGACTCGCCGATTGCTCTGGAGAAATGGCTTCCGGCCCTCTGGCTTGTGGTCAACTGCAAGAATGGAATCAGCTCTTGTGAGCTGGCCCGTGATCTTGGGGTAACTCAGAAGTCCGCATGGTTCATGGCCCACCGTCTGCGCTACGCCCTGAAGGACGGCGGATTTAATATCATGTCCGGCGAGTGTGAAGCGGACGAAACTTTTATCGGCGGCAAAGCGCGCAACATGCACATGGATGTTAAAAAACGGCGCATCACCGGAACCGGAACCAAAGACAAAACCGCCGTCATGGGAATTCTTGAGCGCGGCAACAAAGACAAAGGGACTTACAGCAGAGTCCGCACCGCCGTCGTACCGAATCGGCGCAAGGCGACTCTTCAGGCTGAAGTCAAAGCCAACGTACAGGCCGGGGCTGCGCTCTACAGTGACGCGCTGCTTTCTTACGATGGCCTTGAGCAAGAATACGCGCATCAAGTTGTAGACCATGCGGTCGAGTACGTTCGCGGCAAAGTCCACACCAACGGGCTTGAGAATTTCTGGAGTCTCTTCAAGCGCGGAATCAATGGAACTTATGTCAGCGTGGAACCGTTTCATTTGTTTCGCTACCTTGACGAACAGGAATTTCGTTTTAACAATCGCGGCAACCGCGAAGTACCCGTTAACGATGGCCAGCGTTTCGTGATGGCCCTCTCTCAGATCACCGGCAAGCGGCTCACTTACGAGCATCTCACCGGCAAAGATCAGGAGTCGTATACGGCGGCTTTCTAAAACGCCCAAAGCGAGGAAAACGAAAAGCAGGTTAGCCCTTACGGGCTGTTCGCTTTTTCCCTTTGTGCTTCGGCTTGCTGAACGGGCTTGGGACTGCGCTCTTTGGCACGGATAGCACGGTCGCCAATGCGCGGCTGAATCTCTCTGCCGCTTCTGGCCCTTCAATCATTTCCGGGTGTGGTCTGGGGCGTGACGTGTGCGGTTCTGGCTTCATGGATTTATGGTATACCATGCGCGCTTTTCCGCGTCCAGCTTGGCTTTTATCTCCTGTGCGGAACCTTTCTACTCTTCATTCATCAGTTTTGGCCTCAATGCGCCGCAAAATACGTTCGCCTAATTGCTTTAACCAATCTGCTTTCCATTCCTGTTCTGCATGATTTTTCTCGTCATTAAGTATCGTTTCAATGGGAGTAAAAATATCCCCAAAGGGGATTCCGCTTACTCGCCTTCTCACTCCCCATGCGATCATATCGGCTGCCTGGAGAACTCCGAAGTCTGCATCATCGGCAAATGTCAACGATCCAACGTTCAAGGGAACGCCCTGATGCTGCCACTCCAGCATTACAGCATGGGCCTGTCTCACATGTTTAGCATACGCATTGCCACTGTCTAAAATGAAAGGGATATTCCCGCGATAATTACTCAATTCGGCGAGTTTGTGATTTGCCACGGCGGTCAACATGAAACACATGGCATAGACACTGTATTTATCTCTTACTGCTTGCGGCATATGAGTTTGGTAATCGTGATTGCTCAGAGTAGAGCCGATGCTAAAAAGCTTGTGCGAGTTTATTAGGTCGGCTGCTTCGACAAACAATTGATAACGGCACACGTCGCTCATGCTGGCAAATCGGCCATGCGGTCGGCCAAATTCTTTCATGTGAATAGGGGCAGCAATTCCATGTTTCTCTAATAGGCGATCCCATTCCGCCTCAAAATGAAGGAAATAAGAGCGATTAATCAAAAGACCGCCTATGACGGCATGGGTGATACTTGGGCCTTCGTCTCCGCTCTCATCTAAATAAATGCGAACCATTGCGGTTTCTTTTTGGGGATCATCCGAGTTGTGCATCACGAGCCACACCTCGTTTCTATAGGCTTGGAGGCTCACGCGTTGCCCCCTTCACAATCATCCTCCAATGAGGCTGATTCGGCGCGGCCTGAGTGTTCCAGTTGGTCTATTTTATCGGACTGTATTGGGTACGGCAAGTATATAATTACCCTCTTTTGGGACAATTGGACCCAGTATTTCTTTGGAAGAGTTCCGATTGCTCGGAGTGAAACGGCCCGAATAAGGAGCCGACTGTAGGTAAAAATGTGACAGCGAAAGCCTCCAACTTCAATAAAGGCCAACCGCTTTCAACGAACGACCTGCAACAGGTTCAATATCAATCAGTTGGAAACAAGAAATTCCAACAGGTTTCAATAAGGCTTGGAGTCTGGTTCGGGACCAGGCGGTTGGAGACCACCTGGGTCACTTCCGAGCAGGCCCGCTTCGATGTTGGCGTTGTTGAATTTGGTGACAGTCGAAGTTCTTTTCCCCCCTCGGTCAGCTGCTTGGTGGTTATTGTGTCAGCCGACCTCCCGCCACGCCCGGAGGCCAGGGTTATCCCCCCAAGGCTGTTATGAGGGTTTTGCCTCAGCGGCCATTTCCGTCGAGGTGTCGGCGGGATTGATAACATTCAAACAGCACGGTTAGCCGAGCCTTCCGAGTCCACACCGTAGGAATCGAGCACATCCCGGCGAGTGACTATGCCTTCGAGCTTATGGACATCAGCACGGTTGACCACGGGCAGAATATCAATGCGGGCGTTGCTCATGCGTTCCAGGGCCAAATGCAGCGCATGATCCGCGTGGACATGCGGAAAGTCGAGCGTATCCAAGAGGCTCATCAGCCTCTGTTCTGCTTTTCCATCAGTAAGAGCATTCTCAAGTACGGCCTTGCTCAAAACACCAACAACGTTTCCTTCGTCCATCACCGGCCAAGCTCGGAACTGGCTTGCGCGAGCGAGTTCCACCGCTTCCTGGACGGTTGTTTGTGCCAGCAGCAGTTCGGTGGCGTTCCGCATCACATGCCGCACCAGGCGTTGGCCGAGTGCCTGCCGGGTTTTGTGGTTCGGTAAGTGAATGCCGTCCTGATGCGCGAGTGCCTCGTAAATCGGTTGTTTCTGGAAGCGAGAGGAAATGAAGAGACTTGCCAAGTTGGCGATCATCAACGGCACGATAACAGAATAATCGCGGGTCATCTCAAATATCATCAGTACAGACGTCATCGGAGCGCGCACGATGCCGGCAAAGAGCGCACCCATACCAACCAGAGCGTAGGCCCCGGGTGTTGCCGTGTAGGCCGGCAAGAAATGATGGGCGACATTGCCGATAGCTCCTCCCAACATGGCGCCAAGAAACAGGCTGGGACCAAAGATTCCGCCAGCATTGCCGGACGCATAACTGGTGGTGACGGCGAGAAGCTTGAGCACCACGAGCAGGACCATCAGTTTCAATGCCATCGCGCCATTCAGGGCGTCGCCGACGTAGCTGTATCCCACACCCAGTACCTGGGGCACAAACCAGCCCATCAGGCCAACCATCACACCACCCACCACCGGATGCCACCACCAGGTCTTTCTGGGCAAACGCAAAAAACGCTTGCGCATCTCCAGCAACAGTCGGGTAAAGGCCACGGAGAGAAACCCACCGGCAACGCCCAGCACTGCGTAAATGCCGAATTCCAGCGGATGAACCAGTTCGTATTGCGGTACATGAAATAGCGGATTATTGCCGAGGAGCAGTCGCATCATGGCCCAGGAGGTTGCAGAAGCCAGCACGACCGATCCCAGGACCGGAGCGTGGAGATCTCCCATCACCTCTTCCAGTGAAAAAACTACGGCGGCCATGGGCGTGTTGAATGCCGCGGCAATGGCCGCGGCTGCGCCTACAGGGAGCAGTGCTTTTACCTTTTCTGGACGTAATCCCAGCTTGCGACCAAGGACCGACGCGATCCCGGCGCCGACTTGAACCGACGGCCCCTCGCGGCCGAGTGGGATTCCACTGGCCAGGGTGGCAACGGTACAGGCGAACTTGCCTAACACCGTGCGGAGCGAAATGTACCCTTCGCGCGCGAAGAGAGCAGCCTTGGTTTGAGGAACGCCGCTGCCACGAGCATTGGGGAAATAACGGTAAAGCAGATAACCCATGGCCAGAGATCCGGCCACCGGAATCAACACCCGCCTCCAGGCGGCGCTTCCGACCGGATAAAGCCGCATTCCCAAACGCTCGGTCAGAACAATCAACGCGACAACGCTAAGCCCGACAAGGGCGCCAATCAGCAGCGTCAGAACCAGAAAGACCTGCTCTTCGCGTTGTTCAAGAAGAGAAGTCCAGCGCGAGCGCAGCAGCGTGTACCAATTCCTTTCGGATTTGCCCTCAAGGGCAGGCGAAATGCTCACACAAATAGCTTACTATGATCGCCAACGCAGAAGGGGGGACTCCCTCGGTCGCCTGATTGGCTTGCATTTTGTCAGCCGACCCCTGCCGAGCCCAGAGCCGGGCACCAAATCCGTTTCTAGGCTGCCTTTTTCTTCGCGGCCCATCTTTTTTTCATCGCATCTGAAATCCTCTTGCGTGCCGCAGGTGACAGGTTTCGCTTCTTTCGGCGTCCGCGTCTCCCATTTCCACGAGCGTTGTCTTGCAGCAGACTGATGGCGTGGCTGATACGATCACGCCTTTCTTCTAGCTCTTTCACAATTGCGTCCGTATTCATTTGGGCTGGCTCCTTCGGATGAGATTGTACAGGAGTGCCGTTGTATGATTAAACACTCTCGGAGGCTGGTGATGAATCGCGTGGACGTTGACCCTGTAAATTGTTACGGAATCTATCTGCTATGAAGAAAAATGTTTGGAGAGCGGTGATCGAGGTAGGTTTCATCATCTTCCTGTTTTACTCCAATCTTTTGATGGGAGAATTTGAGCGCTCAGGCATGGGGCAGAAGAGGGGTATAGCTTGGGCAATCGGAGACGTTTTTACCACAGCCAATTTTGCAATTGCCACGATAGCCGCGCTCGTCGGTTATGTCCTTTTTGAATTTCTTCGAAAGAAATTCTAGGCGAACGCTGCTCTGATTTTTGGCTGCAAAAGAAACAGCAATAGTGCACCGGCGATGATGACGCCAGTTCCACCGCGCAGCCAGTCGCCTCTGACGCAGTTAACGACATCCTCTAGAACCTGTGTGGCGATGATTACGACTGCTAGTATCCATCCCCAAAGGCGGCGTCGAAACCATCCGATTCCTGCGGTAGTGAGGGCCGCGCCGAGCAACAGGAAGAGAATCCCAACCGTTCTGCCCAGAGGTACGAGTTGCTTGTACGCTATCGGATTGAGAGCCCAGAGACGATCAAGAGCCGTGCCTCGCCACAGCAAAGTAGTTGCGGCGAGACTCGCCATGATGGCACCAAAGAACAAGAAAATGCCTATCGCAGTGAATCCTGGCGTTTTAGGCCCGACAGCGAGACCGAGGCTGCTGCGATCATTGTTCCGCATCTGCTGAATATAAACCAACATCGCAACCCATGAATCGGATTCTTGGAAATATCGCGATGGCATTGATAACCCCAGAATCGGCTGTGCGTTGCCGAAATTGGGGCGCACCGCTCGAAGGCACATTCGTGACGTGCTGACTGTAGGCAAAACTGTGGCTGCGGGAGCCTCAGAGTTCAACAAAGAGCAACAGCTTTCAACGAGCAGCGTGCAACGGGTTCAATATCAATCACTTAGGAACAACAAGATTCAACAGATTTCAATAAGGATTGGAATCTGGTTCGGGACCAGGGGGGTCGGAGGTTCAAATCCTCTCTCCCCGACCAATTCTTTTCAGCGACTTACGCGGATTCTGAAAGTCCTGAAAAATCCCGCCGTAGGTAAAACTGCGACACTGTTTTCCTCGCGAATCTTCCATTTGAGTTTCCTCCCACAAAAACAGTTTGCAAAACCGATGAGAATTGGAGAGGATAAAATGTTAATCCTTCGTCAGGCGATTTTCCATCATCATCCGACTATTAATCCCCACTTGGTTTGGAAGAAGTGCGAACGAAGGAGGAGGACAGAGACGGCAATGAATAGCCATAACAGAGTTTTGTATTTTGCCGCAGCAGCAAGTCTTGCGCTGCTCTGTGGCGGCGTAGTTAACGGTATGGTAGGTAATCCTTCAACTTCTCGTATCGTGCTATCAATTCTCATCACCACCCTTGGTTCGTCCATATTGTTCCCGGTCTTAGTCAGTTTTGCTTATGACCGACTCCGCGAGCGTTGGATGGGAGATGAGATTTGGAGGATATTTACTGAACTTGCAGATGGGGGCATTATTAGAGTCTACAGAGATCGAGAGCATTCTGAACACGCTGATAATGCAGAGTCCCGTTTGAAGAATGAGTTCAACACTTTTAGCTCAGGAGAATTGCGCATGATTGGTGTCTCCCTTCGCGTCTTCTTCAATCAAATGGGGGTTTTTTATCCTGAAATTCTCACAATGTTGAATAGAAGCAAAGGAGCCGTAAAAATTATGGCTTTGATTTCTTCTCCCGAAAGTCCAGAAGTGAAGAATCGCGGATTAATTGAAAGTAAAAGTAAAGACTCAAGCTACTCGGCCCAAATAGTGCGGGACATCGAATCCACGATAGTGAGCGTCAAAAATCTTCTTACCGACGCTCCGCAAACGGTTGCACTCCGAGAATATCTGGAAGCACCATACTGTACCGCGATCATTTTTCCTGACAAATGTTATTTCTCGCCAAATATTCTTTGCCCAATGGCTCCAGTGCGTCTTCCAATGATTGTTTTTCGCGCGGGATCTCTTGGTTATACTCGACTCAAGCAATCGTTCGACTATATTTGGTCAACAAGCAAACCGATAACACCAGAGGTGGAAACAGATCATTTGGTTAGCGCTGTTGGCGGGAGTCAACAGTCAACCGTCATAAATCACTAGTTACTAATTCTGACTTCTAAAATGGCATGCCAACAAGATCGCCGAATTGATAGCACTTCATGCGTTATCCGCGGGAGATATTTAGCAACTACCTGCCACCTCTCTCTTCGTGATAAATTCGCACCTGAGAATCTTGCCGCGACCATTATGAATCTTTCCAATCTAGATGGATCAACCAATTTCCTTTTGGAGCCTTCTTGGCTTAAGACCCTCTCAATTCAGGGAATTGAAAGACTAGATTTACTAAGCCTATGGAGAACCTGGATTTTGAGTACATTTGGAGAAGCCATTTCTTTCGGGCATCCCGGCCCCAACCCTGCTTCCGAGCTTCCTGCCTTGCATTTGTCACGCGAGGCGATCTCACGAGGACCGGCGACGTTGGGTATCAATCTCGGAGGATACTATGCCCGGCTCGCATATGTCAGCGCATCTGACCAAATCCTCTATGGACCCGAGATCAAGATTGGTGCCGATGGAGATTCCATCCTCAGGGGAATTTCCCTTGATCAATTCTGCAAGACTATCTCCACATGGATATCCAGCACCGGGTGGCGGTATTCCTGCGTTGGAATGGCTTTAGCGGCTCCCCGTGGGTATCAGGGAATCGTCCCCTCATCCAATTTGTTTAAGCCGTGTCCTCAGATTACGAATGCTTTTAGATCTGGGCTTTTTAGAAGCACTCTTGCATCGCAACTTAAGTGTCCCGTAGGCATTTATAATGATGGTGAATGCAATGCGGTAGCAGATTGGTTTGCAACCCTCAGCACAAATCAATCCCTTTATAGTTTAAAGTTGGGAACCTCAATCGCCTGCGGGCTGGTTAAAGATAACCGTTTATCTCTATTGCCTCTCGAACTAGCTAAATGTATTATAACTATGAATCGGCCAACTCAACTTGCTAACACGATTCATCCAGTAACCGGAATTCGAGGAACGCTTAGAGAAGCAGTCGGCGCTGGCGCAGTTTCAATCCGCTATCACAATTCCACTCACGCCGCTAGCCAGTTCCCTCAGTTTCAACTCGATGTTTTGGCTGGAAAGCGACGGGCAAGATCCGAGGCTTTTAACATGGCAGCCGCACTTGCAGATGGTGTGGCATTACTAGTGAAGTACTTCGGCGTCATGCCGCTTCATATTGGCGGCAAGACAGTTGAAGGGGAGTTCGGTGAGTATTTTGTGCGCTTGTTTAAAAAGGCTCTTCTTCAGCGAGCAGCTCATTTGTCCGAACAAGACATATTGCTCACGTCTTGGCCGGCAACATACTCGGCAGCTGTTGGCGCCGCCCTGCTTGGCCGAGGAGAGCATAAAGTAAAACACGGAGAACAGTGATGAATCAAATAGATGCGATTATGATCATTAGGGAAGCCCAGGTGACCTCTCGCGCAAACGCCGAGACTGATACGGTTCTCGTAACAAATGCTATCGAAACTCTTGTGAATGCGACCCGTAAAACCTACTCTAAAATGAGTGCGAAATATTCGAATTTGCGTAGCGATCACCCTAGCGATTGGGATATGCCAATGATCGACCTAATGCTTGAGACAGTGCGTGGACGCGTTGCGAGTGGCAAACTACTCCAGTCTGATGGCCGCTGGAAACTTTTAGATATTGGTGCTGGACATGGCCGAGATTTAGAGTTCTTTGGGAAGATCTCTGATGTTGCACCAGTGGGGATTGAAAACAACGACGAATTCCTGGAGATCCTGGCAGCCCTTGAGAAGGCTGGACGCATTCCGATTCTGTCTTACATGAAAGCTGACATGCGTGAGCTCACGCCGATAGTAAGCAACTCGGTGGCTTGTGTCCGGAACCATGCAACGCTTCACCATCTACCGTTGCTGTGGAAAGGTGTGGGTGTCGACCAAGCCATTTCAGAAACATATCGCGTGCTCCAGCCTCATGGCATCTTTTACGTTTTGGTAAAAAGCGGAAACGGTCTAGATTTCATCGATACAAACGAAGGCCTCGGCCCGCGGCTATTTCAACTGTTTACAAAGAGTAGCTTGAGCTGTGTCCTTGAAAGGAACGGTTTCCATATATTTCATCTTGAAGAGCGAACAGAAGTGAGATCAAGTGGGAGCGTTGACTGGATATTTGCTCTTGCTGAACGAACTTAATATGTGCGAGAAATTAGTGAATGTTGCGATAATTGGCCGCTTTCAACCATTTCACTGGGGCCATCTTGAGTATCTTCTGGCGGCAGCCGAGCTTTCGCCGAACCTGATTGTCGGCATAACTAATCCCTATGCTGAATCGCATTACGTTCACAGTTCTAACGTTAGCAGATCTACTCCCAGTTCGAATCCGTTCACCTTTGAGGAACGTCAGCGAATGATAGAGGCGAGCGTGCTGCGGCTGGGGACGCGACTCACGTTCCGAAAATGTGATTTTCGAAGCCGGGATTTACTAGTGGCCAGCTTGGGAACTGTAGACATTGTCGCAGTAACGATTTATGACGAATGGGGGCAGCATAGAAAGGCTCTTTTAGAAGAAGCAGGATATAGGGTGAGCACTCTTTGGGAACGTAAATATAAAATAACAAGTGGTACTGCAGTACGGGAACTAATCAGAGAGGGTGTAGAGTGGCAGCATTTAACTCCACCGGGATGTGCTGACGTAATCAAGGCGGTTTTGGCACAGAGAGGTACTATTTAAGGTTGAAGATTATTTATGCCTAAAAAGAGATTTACGAAGGACGATATTTCCGCCTTTCTTACGCGAACTCAAATGAATCCAAGAGGTGGATGTCAATGTAAGCTGGCTGGAATTGAGTTGGAAGACATGTTGTCCCGAGTTAGCGGCAATACTGTGCAGAATGCGGCTTTGCTGAAATCAATAGATCACGTCGAAGATTGTGCGATCTTACGACAGGTGCCAAATGTCCTGCTGGTCACAACAGACTTAATCCCAATCGTTGGCGTTGATCTCGTCGCTGCAGGTCGCATTGCTGCTCTTCACTCAATGAGCGACATTTATGCTTGCGGAGGTATTGCCAAATGGGCTCTTGTCACTCTGATAATTGACTCGACTTGGCCAAAGAGATTCGCCGATGCGGTACTAACAGGTATATTTTCGGAATGTCATCAGTCGGGGGTCGAGGTTGTTGGCGGGCAAACGATTATTGGTTCAGAGGGAATGGCTGGCTTGAGCGTGATCGGAGTACCTAGAGGCGAGCGCGTGCTACGTAAAGAGGGTGGAAAAGTAGGGGATCTGTTGTTGCTTTCGAAACCGCTAGGTGTCGGGCTGGTTCTCAGAGCATATAAGCTTGGCATTGTTGGAGACTTCGATTTACAGACTGCGATGGCGGTTATGACTGCGTCGAATGAAGCAGCGTCAGTATTGGCCATCCGCGCAAATGTTAATGCGTCAACCGACATAACTGGATATGGGCTTCTTGGACATCTTTCCGAAATGCTCCCACATGACATGGGAGCAATTTTGTACGTAGGAAGGATTCCGATGCTACCGTCTATTAGCTCTATCCCCCCTGCGCTCAGCCAGACCGAATGGATACGTAATAATTATGAATATGCAGTGCAAAAGCATCAGTTCGTCGGGAAGACCGACATGTCCCAATTGGCACCGCTGCTAGATCCGCAAACCAATGGGGGGCTTTTAATATCGGTAAGTCCTGAGGCAGCTGATGCGCTCATAGACGGAGGATTTACCGTCATTGGCCAAGTGACTGGCTCCAATGAATTTAGTTTACGCGGGTGACAAGCATGATCGGCAGGGCTGAATTTCATTGTAACTTTGTAGGGAAATCGGGTTCGACCCCGAGAACTTCGACAGCGTCCACATTGTAAAGAGACTTACTTTAAAAACATAAGCGTGGAGCTGATCACAGATTAGGAATTGGCTCCATGTGAACGCTTCTGTATCCGGCGTCGCTGAATTACGGAACGGCTCTCGCCAAAACTATAAATGCATCAGCCTTGATGCACGTTTGCCGCAAGAGCAATAACGAAACACAGAGATGCTTTGAATCTGGTTCGGACCCGGGGGCCTACCTCTCAAAAGTCCTTTAGGTTCAGCATGTTAAAAAACACAGCGTGTTGAGACGTGTTGAACCTGGAGGCTTTGGCTGTCACGTTTTTACCTATGTCGCCCGTGCGGACATCTGACCGGAAACACAAGCTGCTCAATTTCAAAACAACGATTGAGCGGCTGGCCTCAGCGGAACCTCTTGTGCACATTCTGAGTCATCGTTTTCTGGTCGGTTCACTCGGGCAAGTGTAGTCATAAAGATTTCCTTAAAAAGCTGCAAGAAATTGCCTGGTCTCACGTTCCCTTATCTGATAGATTGCATAAACTATCTGGGCCGGATGTATCGGCTGCGGTGTCTATTGCTTGCGTGGTGGGGAGAGAACGATGAAACTGATGGCGCTCTTATTTCGAGGTCCAGCAATCGTTTCTTATGCAGGTCAAAGCTTAAGCCGGAGAGAGTTTGGGCAAAGCATTCTTCTGGAGTGGCATGACCAGTTCGCGAATCGCATTCTTTGCGCACAGTCCACGGTCCAGTGCGCCTCTCAGTCCGGCGCGCTAGCTGCGGAGTTGAAGAGACGGGGCAAGCAAGCCGTGGTCGTGCTCATGATAGTTTTGATGGGCTTGTCGTCTTTGTTGCAGGCCCAGCTCAACCCCGAGGCCGTTCTGCTCGTGGTCTGTTTGTTGGTCGCTATCTTTGCGGGAATGGGCGCTGCCCTTCTGCTGAAGAACCCTGGCACCGATCTTCCGCGGTGGGTGATGCAGCCCGCACGTGGCTTGGGAGTGGCACTGCTGTTGGCTTGTGGAAGCCTCTCCGCGGTGGCGCAGCAGCCGCCGAACCTGGAGAACGG
>PLJN01000173.1:151-13013 GCA_003140235.1 Acidobacteriaceae bacterium | reverse complement strand
CGTTAATCGTCCAAATGGTTTATTTCCGAAATGCGCCGACACTCGGGTACAATCGAGCCGTCTTGGAGGCGGACTAATGAAGCAAATTGGAATAATGCTCTTGCTTATTGCTACGTCGGTTCTGAGTCTTGCTGCTCAGAAATCAATCGAGCATGTAAAGACATATACACCTGATGCGATTCACTGGGGCGCGGCCCCGAATGCTTTACCTTCTGGAGCCCAATTAGCCGTTCTTGAAGGCGATCCAACAAAGCCGGGGGCGTACACAATGCGTTTGAAAATGCCGGACGGATACAAGATCATGCCGCACTGGCATCCGACAGCGGAAACGGTGACCATTCTCTCCGGCGAATTTCGCGTGGCCATGGGCGACAAGTGGGACGACAGCAGACTGGTATCGCTTCCTACGCACTCGGTTGCCGTGGTACCGCCGCATCACACGCACTATGCCGTGGCCGAGGGCGAGACCGAAGTCCAGGTAAGCGGCATGGGGCCGTTCAAGATCAACTATGTAAATCCGGCCGACGACCCTTCCAAGAAAAAGTAAGACATGGATAAACCTCGGAGTGTGGCGCAGGCATGATTGCCTGTGTCACTCACCTCCAGACCGTACCCCGTACGACCCCTAAAAGTGTCGATCGCACCGTGACGTTAAGCAACCCATCGCACGATTATCGAATCTCACTTTTTAAGGCACAAAGAGACGGCGACCGCCCATGGCTGGTGTAGAAGGGCGGTTGAACGTTCACAGATGGGATTTGCTGTCGAAGGGCGGCTTGTCTACACTTGCCCGCGCATTGGAGTGCACGGTAGAGCGCTAGTGATCCAGGCTTCGAGAAATCTGAATTTCAAAAGGAGACAACAATGAAGAAATTAAATTGGGTATTGGGTGCAGTACTCGCCGCGTCAGTTGCGCTTCCTGCCTCGGCGCAGGTGGGGTTCTCGATCAGGATAGGTCCTCCAGCGGCCCGGGTTGAAGTGCGTACGGCAACTCCAGGTCCAGGCTATGTTTGGGTCGAAGGCTACTACGCCCAGAACGGCCGTCACTACCGCTGGGTACCGGGACACTGGGAACGGGCCCCTTATGAAGGCGCCTATTGGAGCCATCCCCACTGGGACCATGAGCGCGATGGCTGGCGCTTCCATGAAGGCCACTGGGACCACGAAAATCACGACCGCCGCTAGAGTGCTCATCTAGATCTCCATAGCAGAAAACACTCCGGGAAATCTTCCGGAGTGTTTCTGCGTCAGGCGCAATCCAGGATTGGCACAAATCAAAAGACGAACCGGACTAGGCACGGTCGTAAGCTTGACTTCGGTGGGGGGCTATTCTAACGTAAGCCATCTCCTGGAGAGCCCTTATTTCTCAATGATTTCGCCAGAATTCACGCTGCCGCGCCGCATTCAATCGTTCCGGCTGGGGCCTTGCTTCCAACCCAGGAAACGATATCGCTTCTGGCTGGCCTGCATGCTGAGCTCGATCTGCGTGCTGGGTTCTCCGCTCAACCGTTTCCCCATCGAAGCTAAAGAGGCATCGGTCAACGCCATTGCCCTTTATGACGGCCCGACGGGGCCGGCTTACGTCCAAATCACGGGTGTCCTACTGAATGGCAAGGCCGAACTTCGCGTTTGTGATGGTGCGTCCCGGATCGACAAACACACCTACGCCACATTACCCAGGATTCAGCTCACCGGCGCCACCTCTCTCGATCGCACATCTGGCGGGGTGCTCATGCTCACGACCTCCAGCAGCGCGCAGCCGGTCTGCGTTGTTCCCAGTAATCTGAAGTTTGACAAGAGCGCCAGTTTCACGCCGGCGGAGGCCGCGGAGCAGGTGGTGCTGCAAGGGACGGTTGTGGCTTCGTCCAACCAGCAGGAAGGCGGAGCGCTTCCCGAGTTCAAGCCGGGTGTCCGACTGGTTTTTGTCGCTGCGCCGGACACCGAGTTGGCGGAGTTTCTAAAAGCTCAACGCATCGGCACGGTTCCCGGCTGGCGCGATTTCCTGGGACGCTATGGTTCGTCGACCCATGGGGCAGACGCCCGAAATGCCATGGCTGCCCTGTTCACGACGGGCGCGGAAGCGTCGTTTGCGGCGTATCGCCGGCCCGGTCCACGCGAGTTTCAGCATTTGAAGCAGGCGCAGCATTGGGCAGAGCAGGCAGTGGTGACAGTGCCCGGCTATCCGGCGGCGCGCGCGTTGCTCGACCAGATTCGCGCCGAGTTGGACACCATGCTGGAAGCTTCACGCGGCGAACTTCAGGCGTATCGCAAGGCTGTTACCGAACACACCGCAGGATATGGGCATCTGGCTGCGGCCAAGAAACATATCGACCAACTCGTGGACATCAACGCCAAGTACGCTCCGGCGCTGACCGTGCAAAACGAAATTTGGCAGGAGACGCGCAAGCTGGACATCGCGCTGCAATCGGCGGACGCCCTGCTCGCAGCACAACGTTACCACGACGCCTTCCAGGCGCTCGGGCCTTATCTCACTTTTTCCAAAGAAGCACCGCGGATTGAAGCGATTGTCACCGCCGTCTACACCCATCATTTCGATCGCGGCCGCGATTTCAGCAACCATCAGGATTGGGAGCACGCAGCCGCGGAGTTTCGCGCCGCTTTGAACACCAGGTCCGGTGCAGAAGCCAGCGCCGCTCTGAAAAATGCTGAGACGCAACTGGCCGTCACGCGCGACCGTCAGGTGGTTACGCAGGCGATCCAGCAAAGCAGCACGTACGCCGAGAACAAACAGATAATTGAAGCGTATGAAGTGCTGGCGAACTTGCCCGAAGCACAACGCTCTCAGGTCGCGGAGCAGATGAACGCGCTCAGCGAGGACTATGCAGCGGCTGCTACCAAGCGCGCGCAGAGACTGCAGGATGTCCACGTCCCCATCCGCGGCAAAGCCGATGAAGACGCGGTACGCGAAGCCTACACTCCGTTGGCACACGCCAGTGCCATCAGCGGCGATCCGGCAACGAAACTGCGGCTTGATCTGTTGTCGGAAAAAATTAGCGCCTATTATGTCGACGTTGCTCGGCGCTATCTGGACAAGCCTCTGGGTTCAGGCGTGGGACTCGGCTGGCTCTACCTGCTTGAAGCACAGCGTTATCGGCCCGACCTGGACACCGTACGCGATGCCATGGTCAAGTACGCACCTGCATACCAGCTACGCGGCCGGCTCTCGGTGGGCATTCTGCTGCGCGACCAGACTTCGCGCCGCGAGAGCGCCGGCTTCGCCGATCAACTTGCGGACGCCATTGCATCAGCCGTGGAAACCTCCGGACTTTCCATTAAGGCTGTGCGCCAGACCAACGAGAATGCGGCGGGATTGCAGCCCAGTTTCTTGCTGGTTGGTGAAATCATTCAGCACCGCAGCGTCAACAATACGAACGTGGAAACTCCGGCATCAAAGTACCGCGTGGGCATACGCGAGGTTCGGAACGAAGCCTGGGTCAAGATCAACAATGAGTATGAAGCCGCCCAGCAAACGCTGACCACGGCCCAGCGCACGCTCGCCGACTTGCAGGCAAATAACAAAAAGAAAGAAATTCCAGCAGCGACCGACGCCGTCGACGCCGCCAAAAAACAAGCTGACACGTTGCGCCATCAGCTCGATTCCACTGAGCAGACAAAGCCAGAAGGCGTGATTGCGTCTTACAACTACACGCGCAAGACGATTGACCTCAACGCAGTCGTGGAACTGGCGTTCCGCATTACAGACCCAGCCGGAAAACTGATTGAGTCCGCGGCCCCGGTCAAACAGGACAGCCACAAGACGTTTGTGATTCTAGAGAACGTGAAACCGGAAGACACCGAAGGCGTAAAAGCCCACAACGCCGCGCCGGATGAACTGCAATTTCTCGCCGACCTGGAAATCCTGGCACGGGATGCGCTGGTGAAGGCTGTCAAGGAAAGGCTGGTCTATTTCCCAGGGAAAGTCCTGGCCGACGCGCGCACGCGGGCCCAGCAGAATGACGCCGAGGGCGCAGCCAGCCAGTACATCGTTTACCTGAACGCAACGCCGGACGCGCCGTCAGCCGAACGCGATGAAGCCGTAAGATTTCTGCGAGAGCACTTCAGCCTCACGCTGACGCGGGATTCGAAGTAACACAGCGCGCTATTGGCCCGCGATAACCACGCCAAGAGCAAACCCGTCATATCCCTTGCAACCGACTGTCTGGATCACCGTTGAGCTAACGCGCAAATCCGCAGCCAGCAATTGGTTAAAGCGCTGCACACCCTGAACATTGGGATCGGCGCTTGCGGGGTTGCTCACTTCCCCTTTGCGCACAACGTTGTCGGCAATAATCAAACTTCCGCGGCGCGAGAGCTTCACCACCCAGTCCAGATACGCCGGATAGCCGGGCTTGTCGGCATCAATAAAGATCAGGTCAAACGGGCCGCGCCCCTCGGCTGCGAGTTGCGGCAGCGTATCAATGGCGCGCCCGAGCCGCAGCTCAACAATATCAGCCAGGCCTGCGTTTGCAATATTGGCGCGCGCAATCTCGGCGTGCTTTGCATCTGCTTCCAGCGTGATCAAACGACCGTCGGCGGGCAGCGCACGCGCCAGCCAGATTGTGCTGTAACCGCCCAGTGTCCCTATCTCCAGAATGTTGCGCGCGCCCTGGATTCGGGCCAGCAAGTTCAGCATCTTGCCCTGCGCTGGTGACACCTGGATTGCCGGCAACCCAGCCGCGACGCTGGCAGCAAGCGCCGCATCCAACGCGGGATCGTGGGGCACAAAAAGGTCGGCAATATAGTCGTCAACAATGGTCCATTGGTCTTGAGACATAAATTCAAGTATCTCTGAAATAAGTATTGGGTGTCCATGAGTCTGTCCGGAACGCAGAGTGCAATCACTTTTCGGCAAACGTTGCAGATCGCAGGAGCACCGTCATCCAGCCAATGGCCGCACCCAGGAAAGAGCCACCGATTACGTCCGCTACAAAATGGCTATTGGTGACGACCAGTCCAACGGCTATGAGGGCAAGCAAAGCTGACCAAACGGCCCGCAGCTGCGGAACGCGCATCCAGAGCACGACCAGGATGGCGGCGGCAATGGCTGTGGTGCCGGAAGGGAATGCATCATGACCGTGAGTGCCGTGGAGCCAATGAAAACCGTAAATGCGATTTTGTACATAGTCCGGATCGGCAGAGCCGCGCCCAAAAATGCGCTTCAAAACAACCACCAAGGCAAGCGCCCAGACCAGACTCCAGCAACAGAGCAGCGGGGTCCGCATCCAGGAGAGTAGCCGCCGTCCGGCAACAAGCCAGCACCCGGTCCCGAGCAGAAACAAAAGCGCAAGCACCAAGGCCGCGATCAAAGGGTCGAGCACCAGCGCGAACCAGAAGAACACACGCGTCTGGTACAGATGAGTGTGCGCAAAATCCGCCACCGGACGATCAATGTAAGCAATGGAAACTGCCACCGCAGCAGCACAAAGAACCAAGCCGATAAGCCAGCATAGAAACCGCCGGCTGCCACTCATGGCAGGCCCCGAGGTATGCGTAGGCGTGCGCCGGAGAGCATTTCAGCGATTGCTGTAGAACTCACGGTATCAAGATATAGCCACACTGGGGGAATGTTCAACAGAAACGGCTTCCGCAATGGGCGCAATTGACGCTTCCCTGCCCGCATCATAGAATCAAGATATCAGTGCATCCGGCTGGGCCAGCCGCAAGCGTGTTGCCCCCTCGTTCAATGGTAGGACAGCTGACTCTGAATCAGCATATCGGGGTTCGAATCCCTGGGGGGCAGCCAAAATAGAATCAATCACTTACCGCTAAATTAGCCCGCACGGAAGCACTTTCGAGAGGTATCAAGAAAGCCCACTTTGGCGCATACTGGCCCGAAGCGCACGGCACACTTACGGCACACCTGACTTCAGCACCTCCAACCATCCGCAGCGCGCGCTTGCCGACTACTTCCGGTTAGCCCGTCAACAGGGAGCAATCGCGATCACTTCCGATAAGCCGACTTCCCGGTACCAATCCGGCCAACTTCCTCGAAGCCCGTTTCTCGGGCGGTAGAGGACCACAAGCCTTCCTGGTTGGATTTCCGCTACACAAGAGCGCTTCAGCCTGTCCGCGGATTCATAAGGGACTCAGAGACTGATTTCTTGTCAGTGTTGTTGAGTACTGATGCCGCGCTCCTCGATCTGAAAGCGGGCACGTTGTTTTTCGCGATCTTCTGGCATCAGAAACACTTTGGATCGCAGCCGTAAATAGCGCATGCCGCGCGGGTTTCCCCCAAATGCCCGAGCCAGCAGCTCACACAAGCCGCGGACCTCCGGGTCGGCGACATCAACGGTGTTCAAGGTAAACGCAGCGAGTCCGTCGATCATTTCCGGGCGAAACGGGAATTCTGAGCCGGCGAAAAGCTCGCTACCATCACCGTCGGCCCGTGCGAGGTGTTCGCACACCGCAGCAGCTGAGTGCGCGCGCGCCAGCCCCGTTTCGTCCTTACCGATGACGAAGGACGCTCCGGGCAGAATGTTCCGGTAGTCGTCGAGCAGGTCGGCATCGGCATCGCCCGGATATTTGCGCGCTGTCGCCGCCGCCGATTTCTCGAGGCCGATCATACAAGCGCAAACCGCAAAAGCAAATGCAGTCACGCGTAACACAAAATCCTGAGGCATCTCGGCCGGTGCCAGTCTCCTGCCGGAAAGGATCGCGAGGGTATCGCATCGGAATTCGATCTGCAAGGGCTCTGTGTAGCTCTTCCACGGCAGAGAAAACTCTCGGCCCCCAGCACGTCGCAACTCTTCGAGAAGAAGAGTTTCGAAATCGGCTCGCGCATCCTGCACCATATGGCCAACTTCATGGAACAAGAGAATACTCGACATGAAGTTGCTAAAGAACTCATGGCGAACGGCCTCGGCGGTATGGCTCTCCGCCGCAGCGAATAACGGCCGCATCACTCGTTCTTCATAGAGAAGCGTTTCAAGAAAAATGCCGCGGGCGAATATGCTGTTAGTTCTGACGAGCAGTTGCTCGGCAAAGAATTTCTTCAAATTATAGCGTAGCAGCGTCGCCAGAGAGCATTGCTCACCCTGCGCCAATCGGTCGTATTCATGCCCGAATGCCGCCCATACAACAGCGACATTGTAGGCGAAGGATGATAGATAGGTATTGTTGGCAACAATGGAGCCAGATCTTCTCGATCTGTAGAAAACTGCATCGATTGCTTCGTCGTATATTGAATATTGTGTCCCCTGTAGACGGAACTTCAGCTCTGGTATGTCGTAGTCGAATGGAGCGCCGACGCTGAGAAAATCATCGTGCAGCGACGGTCGCAGGGTTTTCAGCAGATCTCGGGTTTCTTGAACAGCCCTCACTTGCCCTTCATCTCGTGAATTAATTCCACGAGCTGCGCCTCCATTTGGACGACATCATCGCCCCCGAAGCCTTGCAGCTTGATCGAATTATCACGGTACTTGATTTCGATGGTTCGGCCAGCTTCCGTCTTTCTCTTTTGGATCAGAAAACCGGCAAGCTTCCCTATGACACCTTTACCAAGCGATATGACCAGCGAGACGATCTCGGCGCCAGAAAACGAGCTGCGTACGACGACATCGTTGTCGGGGAAGACCGCTTCCAGTTCGCTGATGAATTTCTTGTCTGCTCCGACAAATTCGAACACAAACCTTGATCCGTCTAGAATTTCCATCTTGCTCTCTACCTCCCGATATTTACCCAAATTAGCAAACAGTTGAGTCCGACACTCCCTGACCTCCCAAATGGTGGTGGAACTGGGCCAGGTTCGGCTTCCATAACCACAAGGTCGGCCCGAAACGGCTGCGAGCTTGGTGTGCCAGAACCCTTAGATCGCGGACAGGCCATTTTGATTATAGACGCTTGTTCAAGCGCCACTGCGTCCATTTCCTTGGTCGGCTACTCGGAAGTGACGGGCTAGCGAACCGCGTGCAGATTCGTACCGAGAAGTCGGCCAGTGTAGAGTGAATCGCCAAAGTAGCCTAAACTCCCGAGAAGTCCTCTTATAGGAAGTTTCACCAGATACGTAACGAGAAACGCCCTTCACGACGCCCATTGTGGGCAAAATCACTGGGTTCGCGGGGTGCCTTGCCGACGCAACACGGAAGTAGCGGTTGAGAGCTGCCATCTGTCGCGGGCCGCTGGGGTCCTGTTCCGGTGACGTAGGTCGTCCGCGCGGCCGGCTTCTTGGCTGATTCAGAGTTGATCATCGGCAGATAGCTGGGTTTCTTCCTGATAAATCAATAACTTACCCATAACTAAGCCCGCACGGAAGCACTTGGATAAGGTATCAGGAAAGCCCACTTTGGCGCACACCGGCCCGAATGGTACGGCACATTTACGGCACACATGAGTTCAGGCAAGTCCAACGCTCCATGCAAATTCCGCACGGCCAGGCACTCGCACATTTCTCTGATTGTGTTCTCCAAAGGGGCCATATGGGCTTGACTGATGATCAATGTGCCGGAGGCACCGGCCAGAAATCGCAAATCTCGCGAAGCGGCACATCATAAAATTCGGTTTCGATGTCAGACCATAAAACCGCTCTAACCTCTGGCGTGTCGCATAGGCCGTGTGCTCTTAGGACCTCGGCCATATCGACATACACTACTCCCGCAACGTCGCAATAAAAGCCGGGTATCAAAACCGTGAGGCGGCTCTGTTGATTTCCTGGCCCCATAACTCTGTCCTCGTTTTTTCCTGAAGATCGTCAACATCCCTCTCATTCTTTTGTCGTTTCGGGCGTGCGAATCTTCGGTGCGATTTTGCGACTGACACTATCACGACTGGCGCAAACGCTCTTTGGGAACGAAGAGCATTCAATCGCCAGACACTTTTGCGCAGAGTCTGATACTCCTGCGCCAATCTGGTTGAGGTGAGCGGTAGAAAGGGAAACACGAATTCAACACCGAGCTTAATGGAAGCAACCAAACACTGGAAACGGAGACGTGTACCCAGATCCACAATCTTCGACGCAGTTTGCCGGATTTCACTGTTAGGAGTCGCGGGTACAGACGCGCCTAGCTGGACGAACGCTCTAGCGTTATCGGCAACGCGACGAATATATCTTCGCCTGAGCCAGATGCGCTGGCATTTGAGTTGAAGGGAAGCGAACAGGGAGATACTGTGCAAGAACACCTCATCTTCTTGGCCCATGAGCCTGCGGAAAGCCTCGACATCCAAGGGCTGGATCGTCGGGCGTGAGCGGTGCTTTGCGACCCATGCAGCAATGCCGACCCAGAGAACAACTCCGATTAAGATGAGTATCATTAACAAACTCCAATAACTTGCATGGGACACAGTTCTGAAACCATTCATCCAGAGTGTCCCTGCGCCATACGCACCGCGGCACAAAATGCGCACACGTCACTGTGTCACTTGCAATGCGACATAATGGTGTGTACCATAAGCCGGGTCTTGATGTCTAGTATTGTTTTCCTGGCGGGACCGTTCGAAGGTACAATCTTATGCACTCAAAAGATAGAAGGACGATTGGCAGGGCGCATGCTTGCAAGTTTTGTGAAGCCCGGAAGCCAGGCACGGCTGAAGTGTACGAGTTCCGTGATGGATTGGACGTATATTGGTTCAACACCGCTCAAGCCAAGCAAATAGTTGCTGATGGCCGGTCAGCCAGCAAAGTTCCCGAAGAGATTGTTCAAGCTATCCTGAGAGTCAATCACGTTGACCAGGACCATCTAAAACACGTGAATCCAGAGAGTCCCGGTATTCTTGCCAAGCGATATGACCGATGGATACTGCTGGACGGACTGCACCGTGCCGCCCGGCGCCTTCATGCAAAGGAGGATTTCTACGCGTATCGGCTAAGCTACGAGGAATCTTTGGGCTGCATTGTTAAGCAGGAAATTTCAACCACCAGCCCGGAGGCCATTGTGCGCAGATTACGAAAAGTACTGGAGAATGCAGAGCCAACGGCGGAGCCACTCGACATCGAAGTTGAATGCGAAAGCGCCGTGTTGGAAGAAGTGAGACGGCTACTGACCCAGGAGGAAAAGAAACTCTTCAACTTGCGGCAGGTTGGCAGGAGACACAAGAAATGAGCGCCATTCTACAGAATGTCGGCCAAGCTCTCATAAGAGCTATCATCGCAAGCCCGGGCCAAATCCTCAGCTGCGGTCCTGATTCGCTGATATGCGCGGAGCACATCGAAGCCCTCAATTTTGCGGACTTTCCACAACATGGGCGCCGGCTTCCAGGGAAAAAGAATCATTTTGAATAGCGATTCATGCAAGACCAGTTGCACGGCCCGTGATCCGTAACGATAATCCTTACAGGCTTTAATGAGTTCCCGGCTGCACGCTTTGACGTCATCTTCATCGGCATAGCGTCTTCTCTTGAACAAATTGCTGGCCCATTCCTGCAGGCTGTCTGCGTTGCGGGCCATACAGCGTACCCATTCTTGCAAAACGCGCGTGTTTAGTAGCTGCGCCAGCCGAAAGTTCTTTTCGCCCAAATTAATCCGCGATTGCTCTTCATCAAAAAAATTAGTCAGACGGAAAACCTCATCCATGTCTACATATTGAAAATGCCGGGCCACGTCCTGCGCGCTGCCTTTTGGATAGTGACAGATCTGTCCATATATGCCTCGAAGAATCATGAGAACAATTAGGGCCTCTACAAATCCAACCATTATTTACGTCTCCTCAGAAAGTACTCGAAAAATCTCGTGTATTGCCGGATTTCTTCTAGCATCTGTTGCGGCGTTATCTCCAGCATCCATTGTGGCTCAGGCTCCGGCGCTCGACTGAAGGTCAGAAGCCATAAGCTCAGCGCAAATATATATGCCACAGAAGGAGCATAGCTCCACAACATTGTGAATCTTGTTCCGAATTCGGAAATTGCCCAGCTACCACCGAGTACCCCTGCCGCAATCGCGGCAAATCCCACCATGATGCCAAACGGGTAAATACGCCAGCGAATCCTGTGGAATGCTACCAGAGCAAAAAAGAGAAGGAAGAGAGTACCTTGTACAAGGTTAACCGCTATTCCCAGAGAGACGATCAGGCTCATCACCCGATTCGCCTGCCCCGGCAGATGTGCCGTGTGATAAACGGTAGCTATCGCCGAAATGGCGAGAACACTGCAAGGAAAGAATAGCCAAAACCACCACCAGTCAAAGAACGCGATAAACACCCTGCGGAAAATCTCGTGCAGGGCCAGCAAAGCAAGTAGCTCGTAGATGACCTCGGTGGCCCAAAAGACCTCGACGAACAGTCGATAATGGCCACTAACAGAAACCCGTATCACAGGGATGACTATGGATAAGCAAACATAGGTAAAGAAGAAAGGAAATTCCCGGTAGAGCCTTCGCCAAATGAGAAGACCCGCCAGGCCAATAGCGCCTACCAATCCAGAAGCGGTCAGTAAAATGTCGATTTTGCGCATAACGTGAGTGGCCAGCTTAAACCAGCCACTCACGCCGAACAACTCCTACCGCGATGGGCATACCGTAGGCCAACATGGGAATGGCACGCCGTCGGCGGCCGCTATTGTTGTGCCGCACGCAACGACCAAGAACGTGATTACAATGGTCTTCAACATCAATCTTTTCATATGCTTAGCTCCTCGATGTAAATTTGGTCTTCGGCAGAACGCCGGGGCCTACGGCAAGCATAGTCCCGCAGCAAAAAAAGGGCTTGACAGGCAACACGGCGGTGTGTACATTTTGTTCTCGGCAGCGCACACTCCATAGTGTCCATGCCTAAAGTGATTAACCAGAACAGATGGATGGGGTGGTTCTGAAGCGCTCCGAGACGAGCGAACAAGATCGACGCCTTCCTCAGGGCACAGCGGTTTGCAATTTAGACGGAAGCTCGACGGATTAGAACGTGGTGCGCTATGAAACCTTGGGAAAAACCTCAAAGTAAGAAAAAGAAAAAACGCGGCAAGACTGAGCCGTCTTCGGATGTCGCCAAGCGCTACACGCTTCCCGCTTCAGTGGTGGGAGAAATCAGGGAAAAAGCGCACGAATATGGTTCGCAGGGCCGGGTTTTGCAGGTTGCGGCTGAACTCTTGGTTCGCGTCGAATCGCCGCCTGCGGCGGAATCGGAACCATTTGAGAAAGCACGCATGACTTACCGGATTCCCCGGCGCACTGCCGAGATTATCGACACTTTGTCGGAGACCACTTACAACGCTGACCGGGCACAGGTATTTGCGGCATGCATGAAGGTTTTGAAGATGAAGAAAATCAAGATTTGATGTTGTGGAAGAACCTTGTAGGAGTGATGGATGAGTGCGTTATGAGCATTGACATCGCAGCTAAAAGTTTTGTTCGCTAAGTTTTCACAAAGAAATACGCAAGGAACGCTGACAATCGCGTTCACTGTTGTAGAGTTCAAGATCTAGCCCGTTCTGGAGCCAGCCGAACGGATCAACCGCAGAGTCATATGCCCAACTCAGTTGGGCTGACGCTGTACCGGGGACCCGAGTACCAAATTTGCTGCTCACACACGAACGGAGGCAACAATGAAGCTCGTTAAAGTTATGGCGGTGCAGGCAAGGATTTCTGATGCCGTTGATTGCTTAGGACGGGGAGAGTGTGGCCAAAGCACCCTCCTAGAGTGGCTTCACCGGTTCACTGTGAGCATTTTTTGTTCGCAGTGTGCGATGCAGCACTGCTACCAATCCGGGGCGCTGGCTGCAGAATCGAAACGATGGGGCCGACAAGCAGTGGTGGTACTCATGATGGTTTTGGTCGCTCTGTCGTCTTTGTTGCAGGCCCAGCTTGACGCTGCAGGCGTTCTCGTCGTGATGTGCCTGTTGATTGCCGTGTTTGCGGGAATGGGCGCGGTGCTCCTACTGAAGAGCCCTGGCTCGGACCTTCCGCGGTGGGCAATGCAACCCT
>PLJN01000173.1:0-134 GCA_003140235.1 Acidobacteriaceae bacterium | reverse complement strand
GACGGCGGCAGCCTGGACACGGTGAACAACCTGAACGGGAACCAGATGCTGCATGCTCCATTGCTGGCCGGCTATCTGCAGCGCGGTTCGCTCTCGGTGGCGCTCTCGCTTTTCCAAAGTTCCAAGTCGTGGCA
>PLJN01000190.1 GCA_003140235.1 Acidobacteriaceae bacterium | reverse complement strand
CTATCGAACCAGAAGAGGCTTCCCCTTGCGGAGGTTGCAGGTTACGCTGAGCGCAGCTAAATTAGGGTGCGAGAGTTGGAGGTGTACATGAAAAGGCCCGTCCCAGTGGAATCTGCCTCTGCATTCATCGACGAGAAGATCAAGGAACTTGGGGACTGGCGCGGGAAGACGCTCGCGAAAGTGCGCGCAATCATACACCAGGCAGACCCTGAGGTCCTCGAAGAGTGGAAGTGGGCCAAGTCGACATCGCCGGGGACTCCCGTCTTTTCCCACGGCGGCATCGTCTGCACGGGAGAGACGTACAAGAGCGTCGTTAAGATGACATTTGCCAAGGGAGCTGCGTTGCCGGACCCTTCAGGTCTATTCAACTCCAGCCTCGACGGGAATGTCAGGCGGGCCATCGACATCCACGAAGGCGACAAGGTCAATGCGGTGGCCTTGAAGGATCTCATCCGCGCTGCCGTGGCGCTCAATCTCCAGGGCAAAAGTAAGCCCAAGCCGAAGCCCCGGCCTGCGAGCCGCAAGCGGGCCGACTAGCTTCATCCCACCCAGCAAGGAAAAGCGCCTTGCCGGGGACCCCGGATCGCAGGTCCCGGCCCTATCTCCTCCCATAGGGGAAGAGCTTCGGCACCTGCCTCATACGCCAAGCAGTTCGGGCGGGCGGGTGGCCGGCCCTTCGTCTTTTCCCGGTAGTGGTACAGTTTGAACCTACGCGGCAGGATAGTGGTTGCCCGCTGCCATGATCTCTGGAGGCAAGAATGAAAGCATCTATGTTTTATCGAATCGCTGCTGTTCTTCTGCTGCTTTTCGCGGTTGGACATACACTCGGTTTTCGCCAGTCTGATCCCACATGGGGAGTTGATGCCCTTCTTGGCTCCATGCGGTCAATTCACTTTGACGTGCAGGGGTTCAACCGCACGTATTGGGACCTCTTTGTGGCGGCCGGATTCTCTGTCGGCGTGTTTTATCTATTCGCGGCGATATTGGCATGGCAGCTAGGTGGCCTTCCGGCAGCGGCTTTGGCGCTCATGCGCGGCACCAGGTGGGCGTTCGCCCTGTGCTTTGCCGTCATCACGGTTGTGAGCTGGAGATACCTCTTTATCATACCCATCGCTTTCTCAATCGTGATTACATTATGTTTGACTGCGGCGGCATGGCTTTCAGCGAGGCAGGTTTCCATGCCTCCATTGCGATCGTAAGGCGCCGGCAGCTATCCGTGATGCCGCGCTGATATCCTATGATTGATCCGCAGCAAGAGCGTCCATGCTTATGACACGACCGAACACACAGGGGATTTCCCCATTCTTCATCGTCAGCAACGTCGATCAAACCATCGCCTTTTACCGCGATAAACTTGGTTTTGAGACGAGATTCCAGGAGCCGGCCCGGAATCCTTTTTTCGCCATCATCGGCCGCGACGGAGCGCAACTCTTCGTCAAATCCGACAAAGACGCGGCGCCGCTGCCGAACCCCAAGCGTCATCCCTCCATGAGATGGGACGCCTATGTCTATGCATCAGACCCCGATGCGCTTGCCGCCGAATTTGCCGATCATGGCGCAGCCTTTAGCACACCGCTTAAGGACACACACGAAGGTCTGCGCGGCTTCGAGATTTGCGATCCTGACGGCTACGTCTTGTTCTTCGGGCGACCAAGGTAGCCAGTCCCTCGACTTCGGCTCCCCCGGTTTCCCGCGCTTCGTAAAAGCAGCGAAGGACCGGGCACCCAATCTGTTGTGACAATGGAAAAAGCGAGGGCAGACCTGGGGCACTATGATTGGCTCACGCCCTGGCCACAAACTCCCGCGTCTCCGTGGACACCTTGACCTTCTCACCCTCTTTAATAAAAAGAGGCACGCGGATTTCCAGGCCGGTTTCCAGCGTGGCGGGTTTGGTCACGCTGCCGCTGGACGAGTCGCCGCGCACGCCTGGCTCCGTTTGGGCGATCGTCAACTCCACATGTGAAGGCAGTTGCAAGCCGATGGGATTGCCGTTGTACTTGTGCACCTGGATGATGAGCCCTTCGGCGAGAAAGTCCTGCGCGTCGCCAATCATCTCCTGCGACAGGGTGAGAGTCTCAAAACTCTCCTGGTCCATGAAGTAGAAGCCGTCCGCGTCGCTATATAAAAAAGACGCCGGAACCATTTCAAGGTCGGGTTCCTTGAACTTATCGCTGGCCTTGAACGTCTTGTCAAAGACGGCGCGGGTGAGGAGATTACGCATCTTCAGGCGGACCAGAGTCTGGCCGCCACGGGCGGTTGGAGTGTTAACCTCCACGTCAAGGCAGTGGAAAGGCGTGCCGTCCAATTCGAAAAACATTTTGCGCTTGATGTCGATGGCATCGATCAGTGCGGCCATGAGTTCCTTCGGGGCGTGCTGAGTGCTGAATAGCGATCAACGAACGCTTCTAGGATATCAGGGGTAGTGAGTCAGTTTGGAGAACTGACCCACTACTTGTATCAGCGTCTAGCGATTCGCTGGCGAATCGCGGGCCTTTAGGCAGACGTTCATCGCGCCAGCGATGAACCACGTATAAGACAACGAGATATTTAGACGAAACTGACCCCGGGGCGTGGCTCGCCCTTCGTCTTTTCCCGCCGCTCTCTTAAACATCACGATACCGAGAGTGCCCGTTGGTTTGGCTAATTGCTATAGCAATGCAGGGGTGGACAGGAGCGCCTCAGGCGGGACTGTGACGTCTAGAGTGGTGCATCGACGGCAATCACGCGGGCCAACCGGACCACGGCAGACAAAATAACAGAAAACGTCCCCGTCCCGCTGGTTTCCCAACAAATAAAGGCGGAGATCATAACGCGCAATCTGGACGGCGGAGCAGCATCCTCCCGGGTGAGCTAACCTGCATTATTCACGAGTTTGGCCGTCCGATCACGTGAAACCCGCGCTGGACGCGGCTTGGATCGACATTTTGGGCTCCTGGTGAAAATGACACTTTGTCGAAATGGCCGAAAGTGGTTTTGATCAAAGGGCCAGTATTTGCGCGTTTCCTTGGACATTGAGCGTTTCTCGTGAATAATCCAGGCTAAGTGTCTCAATGACGCAAGCGTCGAGTTGCACATTCGATCGTCGAGTGGTCAGAAGAACTTGCCAATCTAACTCAAGCGCAGTGGCGTCTTCGAGCTGCGCGAAATATTCAAGTAGTCGATCATGGTTTTCATCATTCAAATCGCCGACGGCTGGCGAAGGGCAGGCCGTCTTCGTCGCGTCCCTTGGGGACGAGATCGAGGAAGTTAGACGCGCCGATCACAATATCCAGGCGGCTGGGCCGCCCGGGCAGACTCAAAATAGATTTTCAAAATCGAAAGCCGACCATCCGCCTTACTGCGTGGATTGAATATAGATAAGTATTACCATAATGGAATGATTTTATTCATAATGGAATGATTTTATGAGCTCCATGTGCTAAACTATCTGATGTTTTGGAGCCTAATTTTACGAACTATACGTTATTGGGACGTTTTTAATCTAACTGGAGCAATTTATGACCGATCACAAAGATCACAAAGATAAACACGCAATCCCAGTTGGCCTCTGGGCGATCATCGATCAACTCGGGCTCAAAGTTCCGTACCCAAACGTTCACTCCGAATTGGTAGCAGGCGCCCGAAAGACTCGGATTACCGACACACAAACTCATGAACAATACCCCAAGGTTTATCAGCCCGCTGACGGAATTATTGGACAACTCCGATTCGCCCTCAGATACGAACCTCTCGACATGGGAGTCTACAAAGCAGCCTTCAAAAAAATTGAGAAAAGAGAGCTTGAACGCTGGGTTCAAAGCGAACCCAACGGAATCTTCGCTCGACGTGCCTGGTATCTGTACGAATTACTCACCGGAGAGACCTTCGATCTTCAAGATCTCACATCCGGCCCATACATCGATTTACTCGATCAGGACCTGCACATCGCCGGATCAGCGCATCGCATCAGACGACAGCGTATCTTTGACAATCTCCTCGGCAACAAAGACTACTGCCCTCTCATTCGCCGAACGGAAAAGCTACAGGCTGACTTCAAGAACGACCACACAGAACGTGCTCAGGCCCTCGTTTCCGGGGTCGACCCGGCGGTCCTAAAACGTGCTGTGCACTATCTGTTCACGAAAGAAACAAAATCATCCTTTGCAATTGAAGGCGAGGCGCCTGGCAAGGATCGCACTGAGCGCTTTGTTGCAGCCTTGATACGAGCTGAAAGATTCGATCCCACCAGGAAGGAGCCGTTTATCCAGCTCCAGAATTCCATTGTCGATGCACGATACGCTCAACACGACTGGCGTGACACCCAGGTCTATGTCGGTGAAACTCTGCCCGACTACTCCGCGCAAGTTCACTTTGTCTGTCCCAGACCTCAGGATGTTGGATCACTTATGGACGGATGGATGCAAATGATGAACCAACTGCTTGACCCGCAAAACACCGTTCACCCCGTTTGCGCCGCCGCCGCCGCCGCATTCGGGTTTGTCTTTGTGCACCCATTTATAGACGGCAACGGGCGTATTCATCGATTCCTGGTGCACAACGTGCTCGCGAAGAGAACTTTCACACCGAAGGGTGTTCTGTTTCCCGTGTCAGCTGCCATGCTTAGGGATATGACTGCTTATGATCGTGCGCTCGAAGCATTCTCAGGTTCGATTCAGCCTTTCCTGCAGTACAACATGAACACTGAGCATCAGATGACGGTTCTGAATGACACAGTGGATTTCTATCGCTATTTCGACGCCACTCTACAAACAGAATATCTCTTCGCCTGCATTGATGACACAATTAGCCGCGATTTGAAAACAGAACTGGAGTTTCTAAAATTCTTCGATACAGCGGTCAAGTCGGTCATGGAAATCGTGGATATGCCAAACCAACGAGCTGCATTGCTCGTCAGGCTTATTCATCAGAACAAAGGGAGGCTTTCAAAAAGTAAACGGCAAATCTTCAGTGAATTGACGGACGAGGAAATCGGGCGAATCGAATCTGCCATACGAACTGCCAACGACGAGACAGCACTGGAATCGACGACTTAGGAAACCTGCGGACAGGAAACCTGGGGACTGGAAGGTGTGAAAAAAATTGATTTTCGGAAGGTGACGAATTCGTACACAGAAAAATCTTGGGATTAAACGCTCTACAAGCGATCTTTGGGGTCCGGATATACATTTTCGATCAGCCTAGAAGAGTCTAAAGGTTGGGAAAATCAATTTTTCACACGTTCCAAGACGGCTCGTTTTCTGTGATCTTGTGTGCCGTCGCCCCAAGGGTCGCGCGATTGCCGTCAGCGTGCCACTCTGACACAGAAATAGCAGGGAGACATCCAGGCGGGATGTTTTCTGTGATCTCGGTGTATATTTAGTCCCCAGCCATGCAACGCCGACCCGATCCTCAACTACTCGGATTCCTCGAAGCCTACGACCGGCACACTTCGGACCTCGCTCTCGCGTTACGGGAGGTGATTTTTGAGGAAGCGCCCGATGCCTCGGAGTCGATCTACCAGGTGTACACAGTGGCCATCTGGTTCGGGTTCAGCGGAAAGATGAAGGACATGTTCTGTTACATCGCGACCAACGCGGGGCACGTCAACCTGGGATTCCCGCGCGGGACTTCGCTGCCCGATCCGAATCGGGTGCTGGAAGGCGAGGGTAAGACCATGCGCCACATCAAGTTCAGGAGCCATAGCGATGTGGAGCGTCCTTTCGTGCGGCGCTACATCCAGGCGGCGATGGAGCAGGCGGCGCCGGCGGGCGCGATCGGAACGGGCAAAAGCGTCGTTAAGAGCGCACCGCGGGCCGCACCAAAGCTCCGCACCAAGAAGCTCCGCGCCAAGAAGCCCCGCAGGAAATAACGATCCCTTTTCCTCACGGAATACGTGTGCCGCTCAGGGAGAGAGCGATTCTGTTGGTAGCCCTTGATATGATCTTTCACATGAGCAAGGCGATTACAAAGTCCGGCGTGTGGATCATGCTTGGTGGGGCGTTCATGCTTGTTGGCGCGCTTAGTATCTTGATAGTGATGATCCAGGGATTTGGTCCATGGTCCCAGCACCCCGATGGGCGGCTTTCTTTTGTTGGGCGGAATGCTCGCTTGCGTCATCGGCCTCCTTAAGGTCGTCATCGCGTTTGCTTGGACCGCTATCCGCAATCGAACATCCCACGGCAGGTTTCCCGTGTAACATTCTTCACGACGAAAAATCTCCTCTTCCGTAAACCCGTACTACCCACAGAGCGCCTGCGATATTATCTGGTAAAGTTGGGAGGCACTTCACGGGATGGTGAGAATGTTGGTTGGCAAACTCCGTAAAAAGGTTCGGGCCGATCTGGAAGCTCCGCGGGAAATGAGGCGGATCGGTTCGGGATGGCTCAGCGGGGTAGCGGCGTTGGTGACGGCAGTCGCGGGGTTATGCTTCGTGCTGTGTCTCCGGTATCCGTGGCTGCTGACGGTGCCGCCGCTTCGGCCGTATTACCAAACGGTTACCTTCCGGCTGGGGTTGCACTTTCTGCTGGCTGCGGCCTTTACTTTATCGGCGCTGAGTCTTGCGTTGCGCCGGGACAAGATTCTGGCTTCGGCGGCCATCGGCATCACGCTGTTGGCCACGATTCTGGGAGGGTCGCGGGCCCAGGCGCAGGGGGAGCTGACATCCGGTGCGTTTCTGGGACTCGACTGGTTCGTTCTGAATGTGATTTTCACTGGTTTCTTATTTGTTCCGCTGGAGCGAATCTTTGGGCGCAACAAAGAACAGGCAGTGTTTCGCCAGGAGTGGCGCGAGGACCTTTTTTATTACCTGATCAGCAGTCTTCTGGTGCAGGTACTGACCTTCCTCTCCATGACGCCGGCCATTGCGCTGGCAGCACATACGCACTGGACAATGCTTCGGGGTTGGGTGGCGTCTCAGCCAGTCATCCTGCAGATTGTGGAGATCATGTTTTTTACGGATTTGGTGCAGTACTGGGTGCACCGGACGTTCCACCGTGTGCCGTTTTTGTGGCGATTTCATGCGGTCCATCATTCGGCCAGGAGCCTGGACTGGATGGCCGGGGCGCGGATGCACTTTCTTGAGATCATCTGCCTGCGGGGAACAACAGTGGTCCCCATGTATCTTCTGGGTTTCAGCCCGCTGGCGCTACATGCCTACATTCTGCTGGTTTACATTCACTCGTCGCTGATCCATGCCAATATCCGGGGAAACTTTGATCTTCTTGGGCGGTTCCTGGCCACGCCAAGGTTTCATCACTGGCATCATGGGATTGACAAGGAAGCGATTGACGTGAACTTTGCCATTCACTTTCCGCTCCTGGACCGGTTGTTTGGAACCTATCATTTACCGCCGCATGAGTGGCCGACGGGGTACGGGATTGAGAACCATCCAGTTCCTGTGGGCTATTGGAAGCAGTTTTGGTATCCGTTTTCTAAAAAGCGGTGACGCCAAGGAAACCGGGAACAGGGACGTGTGAAAAAATTGATTTTCGGAAGGTGACGACTTCGTGCGCAGAAAAACTTTGCGATTAAACGCTCTACAAGCGATCTTCGGGGTCCGGATATACATTTTCGATCAGCCTAGAAGAGTCTAAAAGTTGGGAAAATCAATTTTTTTACACCTTCCAGACGGGACGTTCTCGCGGACTCCACAGCAGGCTGACTCTTTTTCACCGGGCGGAAATCAGACTACTTCGAGATCTTCCAGGCCCCAACAGCCAGCTTTTTGTTCTTCTCGGCCAGGCTTTTTGGGTCGATTTGGGTTAAGGCCTTTATTTTCAACAAAAATGCTGAAAAACAGAGGGGTGGGGTAGACAAAGATCGCCGAGATCGCCGTCATCGGGTGGTCGCCGTGATCGGCGAGGCAAGAGTCAGGAATATCCTGCAAGTTCTCTTAGATATCGGGATATGGGAAGAATCACCGCTAAAACAAACAGGCGTCATCGCGCAAAAGCCCTGCTTCCCCGATCACGTACGATCACGGCGATCCTTCTAGAGCTTTTCGTAAAACTCGCAGGCGGAGCACGAGATGTAAACGCCGCCGGGGATGTTACGCTCACGGTCTTTCACGCGCTTCACGATCCGCGTGGCTTTGCCGCATTTGGGACAGTCGGTGCTCTTGGAAGTGTCCATGACTTTGTTTCGGCCTGCTGTTTTGGCGATCTTTGCCATTGTGAATCTCTCCTGGGCGCCGTCCTTTGGCTTGCCGCAACAGTCGAGATGCACCGTGGGGGAGCCAGGGACAAACTGTAAATGGATTGCGGAAGTCGCAGCAGAAAGGCCGGAACCGTTTACCTGCTTGGCCGCAGTTTTATTTTACACTGGGATGAGTGTTGGTGTCCTTGAAAGACGAAGCGGCTGGACATTGGCCGGTCGCGTCAGCTATCAATCAATAAGCTTAGAAACCGTTGCCCGGAGGACTCGATTGAAAAAACTTGCGTTGAGCTTGATCTCACTACTGCTCGCCATGATGGCAGTCAGCGCGTTCGCCGCCGATACCACTGTCAAAGGTTATCTGGTAGACCGCGCGTGCGCTTTTGATAATTATCCCAATAAGCCAGGCTTCGGCGCCAAGCACTCCAAGGGCTGTCTGCAAATGCCGGATTGCGAAAAGAGCGGCTACGCCGTGATTACCGAAGACCAGAAGATCATCGTTTTCGACTATCCCGGCAACTTGCTGGCGAAAAAGTTTATCGCCGCACTCACGAAAACAAATGACATCCGGGTCGTCGTGACCGGCACGTTGAACGGCAGTGAAATAGCTGTCAGCAAGATTGAGTTGCAGTAGGACCGGTTGGATCGATGCGCCATGATTTTGAGCGCTCTCGGCTTCTCCGGCACCATCAAGGAATTCCGGCAGTTGGTTGTCACAAAATGTTTTCAACATTCCTGCGAACGCTTTTTTTGATTGTTATCGCCCCCGGGGTCCTGACCGCCCAGGCGCCCACTCACCAGGAAGCGAGCTCCGCTGCCGTAGCCCGCACGCTACGGCAGATGCAAACGATCAAGCTTGAGGATGACCTCGGCTACACCGTTCCACCAGCAGCCATTCCGCTGTTGACGCAGGTCAAGCATCAGCTTCGGGACCTTTTTCTAACGACTGTGAATGACCTCGGCGCCGGCGCTAACGCTCAGAATGTGAAAGCCGCAGTCCTTGGCCGACTGCAGACCGCTGGCGTGGCAGTTCCGTTCACGAACCCCAATGACAGTTTCCCTTACGGCTCGCTGGTTGAACTTGCGGTTGAGCAGCCGCCTCAGCATCCCGACCTGCTGCTGTTTAGCCCGCGCTTGGGGATCGCTTGCGGCGATGACAGTCCTCTTTACCTGTTTCAGAAATCCGGCAACCGTTGGCGGCTGTTGATCGCCGTTGAGTCCAATGGCTACGAGGAAGTCAAAAGCGCTTTAGGCGAACTGCAGTATCGAGTTTCCCCGCCAGACGCGCTGGGAAATTGGTTTCTGGTGTACGCCCACGACTCTCCCTGGTGCACATCGAATTGGAACGGCATTCATTATGCTGTCCTGCGCCCGGGGCCTGACCCGTACGCTCCAGTAAAAGTCTTTACGGGAGAACATGGCTATTACCGGGGTTCGGACTTCGGCATTACACTGCGGGCCGGCGCTGATAGTTTCCGTCTGGATGTCGACGGGAGCTACAACATCTATCCCGACAGGCTGGTTCGTCGGCACACATTGAATTACAAGGTTTCAGATAATCAGGTTACACGCATGAATCCGCTGGCCCACTCGCCAGGCGGTTTTGTAGACGAATGGATAGCAATGGAATGGAGCGAAGCAGTGAACTTTTCGACGAAGCCGGATCGCGATGCGCAAGTCTGGCATGAAAAGCTGCACAACACGAATACTGAAAAGGAACTTCTGTTTGTTCAGTTGTGTCCGGGCGGCAAGAAGTGGCAGGTCGCTCTCACGCTGGCAGACAACGCTAAGGTTATTGCCACCGTGGCGGAAAGTCCAACAGGCTACTTACTGGCAGGCGTCGCCAGAACTCGTCCGCCGGGATGCGCGGGAGCGGATCAGGCGCCGGCAGAAGAAAACCTGCAGGCGCCACAATGACGCTGTTGGGTCACTTCGTTCAAAGCGGGATTTGTCGCATACAGCGTACTGCTCCGGTTTGACCCTGCTTATGTGCTCTGTTAGCGTTGAAAGTTTCGTTGAGCGTGTTTTTTTCGGGCCCTCTTTGCAGCCCGGTGGAACAGGCTTTTCGCGAGAAAGAGAGATTATGCCCGTCTTCAAATTCAAGGGAGTGGACTTTGTCGAGTTGGACTCCCTGCTCACCGACGAAGAACGCCTGGTGCGCGACACCACACGCCGCTTTGTGGAAGAGAACGTTGTCCCGATCATTGAGCAGTGCAATCGCGACGCGCGTTTTCCCCGCGAACTAGCCAAGCCCATGGCTGATCTCGGCTTTTTTGGCGCCACCTTAAAAGGTTACGGATGCGCCGGCATGTCGGCCGTGGAGTCCGGATTGGTCACGCAGGAACTGGAACGCGGCGACAGCGGTATACGCTCTTTTGCCAGCGTGCAGTCTTCGCTGGTGATGTATCCCATTTATACCTTCGGCACTGACGAGCAGAAAAATAAATGGCTTCCGGCCATGGCCAAGGGCGAAAAGATGGGCTGCTTCGGCCTGACGGAACCTGACTTCGGTTCCAATCCCAGCGGTATGCGCACTCGCGCCAAAAAAGTCGGCAACGAGTACGTGCTGAACGGCGAGAAGATGTGGATCACGTCCGGCTCGATTGCCGATGTGGCGCTGATCTGGGCGAAATCGGAAGAAGACAACAACCGGATTCGTGGCTTTCTCGTGGAAACTGACCGGCCCGGATTCAAGGCCGACGATATCCACGGCAAATGGTCGTTGCGTGCTTCGATAACATCGGGCTTGTCGCTGCAAGACGTTCACATCCCAGCGGAAAATCTTTTGCCCGGAACGGACGGGCTGAAGTCCCCGCTGGCCTGTCTGAATCAGGCGCGCTACGGAATTGGCTGGGGCGTGATCGGCGCCGCCATGTCGTGCTATGACACGGCGCTGCAATATGCGAAGGTCCGCAAGCAGTTTCGTGATCAGCCGATTGCGTCGCACCAGCTGGTTCAGCAGAAGCTGGCATGGATGATCACCGAGATCACCAAAGCACAACTGCTGGCGTTACAAGTTGGCAGGCTGAAAGAGGCCGGCAAAGTGGGCCATCAGCATATCTCGATGCTGAAGCGTAACAATGTCTGGATGGCGCTGGAATGCGCTCGCATGGCGCGCGATATTCTGGGCGGCAACGGCATTGCGGACGATTATCCGGTGATTCGCCACATGATGAACCTGGAAACGGTAAAGACGTACGAAGGCACGCACGACATTCACACGCTGGTCCTGGGCGAATACATTACCGGCATCAGCGCATTCTGATCGCGAATTTTGATCTAGACCAAATTCTGAAGTAGCGGAGACACACCGATGGCTACTCAAGTTGCAGAAAAAAACGCGGCGCCAAGAAAGTCCGACGCCACGCTGGAGTTCGAACTGGCGCTGGAGTTTGTGCGCGTGGTGGAAGAAGCCGCTGTGGCTTCAGCCCACACGATGGGCCTAGGCGACCGCCACAAAGCCGACAAAGTCGCGACCGAAGCCATGCGCAAATGCATGGATACCGTCCCCATGCGCGGCACGATCGTGATCGGCGAAGGCGAACGCGACGAAGCGCCCATGCTCTACATCGGTGAGCAAGTCGGCGCGGGCTGGCACGACGGCTCAACTTTCCCGCAGGTCGACATTGCGGTGGATCCCTTGGAAGGTACCAACCTCTGCGCTACGGGATCGCCGGGGGCGATCACCGTTCTGGCGGCTTCGGAAAAAGGCGGCTTGCTCAACGCTCCGGATTGCTATATGGACAAGATGGTCGTCGGGCCTTCGTGCAAAGGCGCGGTAGACATCGATGCGCCGGTGTCTGACAACTTGAAATCGATTGCTCAGCGGCTGGACCGCGAAGTGAAGGACCTGGTCGTGGTAGTTCTCGACCGTCCGCGCCATCAAAAGCTGATCGACGATATCCGCAAAGCCGGCGCGCGCATTCAGCTAATCACCGATGGCGATCTCTCCGCCGGAATCGCCGCGGCTGTTGTCGGCACAGGCGTCCACGCAGTCATGGGCACCGGAGGCGCGCCAGAAGGCGTGATCACCGCCGCCGCCATGCGCTGCCTGAACGGAGAAATGATCGCTCGTCTGATCATCGACACGCCAGAACTGGAAGAACGCATCGAGAAGATGGGCATCAAGGACAAGAAAAAAATCTATTCCGCTAAAGATCTTGCGCCGGGAAACCACCTGGTCTTTGCCGCCACCGGCGTGACCGATGGAGCGCTCATGAAAGGCGTACGCTTCTTCGGCGAAGGAACGCGGACATCATCGATCGTGATGACCCGTCACAGCCGCAAGGTGCGATTCGTGGACAGCATTCATCTGGCGAAGCGTCCTGATGTGAAGGTGCGGTTCGCGTAGCTCGTACATCCCGAACGAAGTGAGGGATCCCTATCGCAAGAAAAATCGTAGCCGCGAATTCAAGCGAATGAACACGAATCGTTTCGGAAAGACCGAATTCGCGGGGAAAAATCGTCGCCGCAACGTTTCTTGCGGTTATAGGTTCCTCTCCCGCTTTGCGGGATCGGGAGTAAACCCGGAATCTATTTACTTTCCCTCGGCATCGGCGGCCATTCTTTCGCTGTGCCCTGAAGGAGAGACTTCGCGGTTTCATACCGTTTCGTCCCGTCATGCACAACATATCTTCGTGGACGATTCACCGCACCCGACCACAGGGACACGCCGGCATAAGCGCCGTCTTTGCGCAGGATGTAATAGAACATGCTGACGTAAGCCAACTTGGTCATGTCATTGTTGTAGTTGCGGGCGATGCGTTTGAGCGCGTCCATGCCGGCTTCTTCCGGCGTCATGCCGTGACGCATGTTTTCGACGATGGTGTGCGCTCCGGCGACTTTGATGTTTTCTTCACCGTTGCCGGTTGCGCCGGCCGCGCCTATGTCCTGATCGCAATAGCAGCCTGCGCCGATGATGGGAGAATCGCCGCAACGTCCGGGAAGTTTCCAGGCGAGACCGCTGGTGGTGGTCACGCTGGACATTTCTCCTTTGTCACTCAGCACGGAGCAATTGATCGTTCCCGTTGGTGGATGGAGCACTTTGTAGATTGCGTCCATGCGATCTTCCGGCGCAATGCCCAGACCCGCGGCCATGGCATACAGGTTTTGAATGTGCTGCGGCTGATCGTCTATCTTCGAGCTTTGATCGAGTGGCGCAGGAGGCTTCCAGTTTGGGTCCGCCATTCCTGGTCCCCACCAATCCTGGTTGGAGTGCGTTTCTTTCCACAGCATCCAGATCTTGCGCGAATGTTCCGTCAGCAGGTTTTCCTTTGGGAAGCCCATGGCCACAGCGAAGCGGGTTGCGCCTTCGCCGACCAGCATCACGTGGCCGGTGTGTTCCATGACTGCTCTGGAAACGGCGGCAACATTTTTGATGTCGCGCACGCCGCCGACTGAACCTGCGCGGCGCGTTGGGCCGTGCATACAACATGCGTCCAGTTCGACCACGCCTTCTTCGTT
>PLJN01000193.1:7726-10363 GCA_003140235.1 Acidobacteriaceae bacterium | reverse complement strand
TCGAAGCCCGCGACACCAAGCTGGGGCCGGAAGAAATCACGCGGGATATTCCCAACGTGAGTGAATCCGCGCTTCGCGACCTCGACGAAAGCGGCGTGATCCGCATTGGCGCCACGGTCAAGCAGGGCGACATCATGGTAGGCAAAGTCACCCCAAAGGGCGAAACCCAGCTGACGCCGGAAGAAAAGCTGCTGCGCGCGATTTTCGGCGAGAAAGCCGGCGACGTGCGCGATGCTTCGCTGACCTGCCCTCCGGGAATCGAAGGAACAGTTGTGGACGTCAAAATCTTCTCCCGCAAAGGACAAGAGAAGGACGAACGCGCCAAGTCCATTGAAACCACACAGATCGAACGCCTGGAAAAGAACCTGGCGGACGAAATTCGTATTCTTACCGACGAGCGGTTGAAGCGTCTTGAAGCCATTTTGGGCGACAAGGAAGTCCAGGCCGACCTGCATGACGAGCGCACCAACAAGCGCTTGCTCACCAAGGGCCTGATACTGGACCGCGAAACCATCGAGCGGATTTCCACCCGCAATCTGAAACGCATCAAGTACGCGGACAAAGATCCCCGGGTGAACGAGCAGATTGACGAAATCGAAGAAATGACCTCGCGCCAGATTGATGTTCTGCGCAAGATCACCAACGAGCGCATTTCCAAGCTGCAGAAAGGCGACGAACTTCCTCCCGGCGTAATCAAGCTGGTGAAGTGCTATGTCGCCATGAAGCGCAAGCTCAGCGTTGGAGACAAAATGGCCGGCCGCCACGGTAACAAGGGCGTCATCGCCAGGATTCTTCCTGACGAAGACATGCCTTACCTTGCCGACGGTACACCGGTCGAGATCGTGCTCAATCCTCTGGGCGTGCCCAGCCGTATGAACGTAGGGCAGATTCTGGAAACGCACCTGGGCTGGGCCGGTCATCAACTGGGCGAGCGCATTACGGAGTTCCTGAAAGAAAACTCGCGCGAAGAAGTGATTCGCAAGGAACTCAAGAGCATTTTCAAAGACACGCCGTTCGGAGCCAAGATCGCCGACCTGAGTGATGACGAGTTGATGCACACGGCCCGCACCATGACCAACGGCGTCTACTTTGCTTCGCCGGTGTTCGACGGTTCGCGTGAGCATGAAATCAAGTCCATGTTGCGCGAAGCCGGCTTGCCGGAGTCGGGCAAAACTGACCTGTATGACGGCATGACCGGAGACAAGTTCGAGCAGCCGGTGACGGTGGGTTACATCTACATGCTCAAACTGTCCCACCTGGTCGACGACAAGATCCATGCTCGCTCCATCGGGCCGTACTCGCTTATCACGCAGCAGCCGCTGGGCGGCAAAGCGCAGTTTGGCGGACAGCGCTTTGGAGAAATGGAAGTCTGGGCGCTGGAAGCGTATGGCGCGGCTTACATTCTGCAGGAGCTGTTGACCGCGAAGTCAGACGATGTGTTTGGCCGTACGAAGATCTACGAGGCCATCGTGAAAGGCGAAGCCGCCATTGAACCCGGCGTGCCGGAATCTTTCAACGTGCTGATTCGCGAGTTGCAGTCGCTGTGTCTGGACGTGGAGCTCATTAAAACCCTTGAAGGCACTACCCGTAAGCAGGTCGCAGCAGCGGCCGCCGCGGACTAACTGCCTCTACGTCTCAACTCCGGACCGCTTCCGGCTGGAGTTGAGACAGCAAGCCGTATCTGAGCAACACCGGGAGCCGTAAGCGGCAGTCGACAAAGCCGCAGGAGGACAATTTGTTTCGATCCAGTCCCTTTGATCTGAGCAACACGATTACCGACTTTGACGCGATCCGCATCAGTGTGGCGTCACCGGAAAAGATCCGCAGCTGGTCGCACGGCGAAGTTACCAAGCCCGAGACCATCAACTACCGCACGTTCAAACCAGAACGTGACGGCCTTTTCTGCGCGCGTATTTTTGGTCCGGTCACGGACTGGGAATGCCTGTGCGGAAAATACAAGCGGATGAAACATCGCGGAGTCATCTGCGACAAGTGCGGCGTGGAAGTCACACTGTCCAAGGTGCGCCGTGAGCGCCTCGGCCACATTGAGCTGGCTTCGCCGTGCTCGCATGTGTGGTTCTTCAAGGGCCTGCCTTCACGCATTGGCCACTTGCTCGATATCTCTCTGCGCGACCTTGAGTCCGTGCTGTACTTCGAGTCGTATGTGGTTGTCGAAGCCGGTGAAGCGCCGGTGAAAGACCACGAAGTAATCAAGGAAGAAACCCGTTTCCGCGAGCTCGACCAGCAATATCGCGCCACCGGTTTCAAGGCCATGATGGGCGCGGAAGCCATCAAGGAACTGCTCAAGCACATTGACGTAGAAGAGCTGTCGGTCGAACTGCGCGAGAAGATGAAGAACGAAACCTCGCTGCAGAAACGGCTCAAGTACGCCAAACGGCTCAAGGTTGTCGAAGCGTTCCGCAGAAGCGGCAACAAGCCGCAATGGATGATCCTCGACGTGATCCCGGTCATTCCGCCGGAGCTGCGTCCCCTGGTTCCATTGGACGGCGGTCGCTTTGCCACGTCTGATCTCAACGACCTCTATCGGCGTGTGATCAACCGCAACAACCGCCTCAAGAAGTTGATGGACCTGCACGCCCCCGAAGTCATCGTACGCAACGAAAAGCGCATGTTGCA
>PLJN01000193.1:0-7701 GCA_003140235.1 Acidobacteriaceae bacterium | reverse complement strand
AAGCGCGTGGACTACTCGGGCCGTTCCGTGATCGTCGTTGGTCCGGAGCTCAAGCTGCATCAATGTGGTTTGCCTAAGAAGATGGCGCTTGAGCTATTCAAGCCGTTCATCTATCACCGCCTCGAGCAGACCGGCCACTGCACGACCATCAAGCAAGCCAAAGAAATGGTCGAGCAGCAGGAATCGATCGTTTGGGACATTCTGGAAGAGGTCATCAAGGACCATCCAGTGTTGCTGAACCGCGCTCCCACGTTGCACCGCCTTGGCATTCAGGCTTTTGAGCCGGTGCTGGTGGAAGGCAAGGCCATCAAGATCCATCCGCTGGTCTGCACCGCGTTTAACGCTGATTTTGACGGCGACCAGATGGCCGTCCACATTCCGCTTTCGCCGGAAGCCCAGGTGGAAGCCAGCGTACTGATGTTGTCTTCGCACAACATTCTGTCGCCGGCTTCCGGCCAGCCGATTACCGTGCCTACACAGGACATGGTGCTCGGTCTCTATTACCTGACCAAAGCCAAGCCCGGAGCCAAGGGCGAAGGCCGCGCATTTGCCAATATTGAAGAAGTGCTGCTGGCGTTGGAGGCGGGTGCGGTTGAGACGCTCACTCCTATCCGGTTGCGATATACCGGCCAGGTACTGGACCTGATCCATGCGTATGACGATCAGGACCTGATACACGCCGACGCAATCGAATTTAACCGCCAGTTCATCAACACCACGGTCGGACGGACCATCTTGAATGACCACTTGCCTGAGGGCATGCCGTACATCAACGGCCTGCTGAAGAAGAAGGGCATCGGCCAGTTGGTGAATTACACCTACCTCAGGTTCGGCCTGGAGACCACGGTCAAGATGCTGGACGAAGTCAAGGAACTTGGCTTCCGCTTTGCTACGAAAGCCGGTCTCTCCATCGGTATTGACGACATGGTCATCCCCGAGCACAAGAAGAGCCTGGTGAAAGAAGCTGAAAAGCAAGTTGTCGCCGTGCAACAGCAATATCTTGACGGCGCTATCACCAACGGCGAACGCTATAACAAAGTCGTCGAAATCTGGTCGAACGTGACCGAAAAAGTCGCCGACGAAATGTTCACCAACATGCAGGAGCTGGACAAGTCAGGACAGCTCAACCCGATTTACGTCATGGCGGACTCCGGCGCTCGCGGATCGAAACAGCAGATTCGCCAGCTCTCCGGCATGCGCGGACTCATGGCCAAGCCCTCGGGCGAGATCATTGAGACCCCGATCATCGCGAACTTCCGCGAAGGCTTGACGGTGTTGGAATACTTCGTATCGACGCACGGCGCACGTAAGGGCCTGGCGGACACCGCGCTCAAGACCGCTGACTCCGGCTACCTGACTCGTCGACTCGTTGACGTTGCTCAAGACGTCATCATCAGCGAACAGGACTGCGGTACGGTCGACGGTATCTACGTAGGTTCCATCGTGGAAGCCGGCGACATCATTGAGCCTCTCCGCGATCGCATTGTAGGCCGCGTATCGCTCGAGAAGATCAAGGACTACGAAGGCAACGTGATCGTCGACGTGAACCAGGAAATCACGGAAGAGCTGGCCAGCGCCATTCAGGCCGCGGGCATTGAGCGGGTAAAAATCCGCTCGGTCCTTACGTGCGAATCCAAGCGCGGCGTTTGCATCATGTGCTACGGACGCAACCTGGCTTCCGGCCGCACGGTCGAGCTGGGCGAAGCCACCGGCGTGATTGCTGCGCAATCCATCGGTGAGCCGGGCACGCAGCTCACCATGCGTACGTTCCACATCGGTGGAACGGCGTCACGCGTTTCCGAACAATCGCGTTTGGAAGCCCGCAACAACGGCATGGTGCGCTTCATCAATCTGCAAACGGTGAAGGCCAAGTCCGGCGATCTGGTGGTCATGAACCGCGCCGGCTCGATTGCGATTGTGGACGAGAAGGCCCGCGAAAAGGAACGCTACTCAGTAGTCTACGGCGCCAAACTCAAAGTCACGGACGGGCAGATGGTCACCATCGGCCAGGTCATGGGCGAGTGGGACCCGTACACCTTCGCCATCCTTACGGAAATCGGCGGCACCATCCAGTTCAAAGACTTGCAGGAAGGCGTAACGCTGCATGAAGAAGTGGATGAAGTCACTGGACTTTCCCGTCTGGTAGTGGGTGAGTCGCCGGATGAGAAACGCCAGCCGGCAATCACCATCAAGGGCAAGAACACCCGCCGTTACCTGATGCCTTCACGCGCCCATCTTATGATTCGCGATGGCGATGAAGTGCATCCCGGCGACGTACTGGCGAAGATCCCGCGCGAAACCACCAAGACCAAGGACATTACCGGTGGTCTGCCGCGCGTGGTCGAGCTGTTCGAAGCGCGCCGTCCGCGTGAGACTGCCATCATCAGCGAAATCGATGGTGTGGTGAAGATCGGCGAAGTATCCAAGGGCCAGCGCAAAATCTACGTGGTCGCTGATAACGGCACGGAAAAAGAATACTCCGTGCCCAAGGGCGTCCACATCAACGTGCAGGAAACCGACCGCGTGCGGGCAGGCGAGCCGCTCATGGACGGTCCTTTGAACCCGCATGACATTCTTGCCGTGCTGGGTGAAAAGGAACTGCAGTCTTACCTGGTGAATGAAATTCAGGAAGTCTACCGGCTGCAGGGCGTGACCATCAATGACAAGCACATTGAAGTCATCGTCCGGCAGATGATGCGCTGGGTCAAAGTGGAAGACGTGGGCGATACTTCCTTCCTGCTCGAACAGCAGGTCGATAAGTTCCGCTTCTCGGAAGAGAACGAGCGCGTGATCACCAGTGGTGGCCGTCCGGCAACCGGACGCCCGCTGCTGCTGGGCATCACCAAGGCGTCGCTCTCGACCGAGTCGTTCATCTCCGCCGCATCGTTTCAGGAGACCACGCGTGTGCTCACGGAAGCTTCCATCCAGGGCTCTGTGGACCACCTGCGCGGTCTGAAAGAAAACGTGATCGTCGGCCGCCTGATCCCCGCCGGCACGGGCATGGATTACTACCGCAACGTCCGCCTGTCGCCGGAACTCGAACAAGCCGCAGCCAAGGTGCAGGAGGAAGTCTCCCGCGAGTACGCCGAAGCCGAGCGCGCTCTGGAGCTTCTGCGCCAGGAAGGCGAAGCCGAGGAAATGGCAGCTGAGTAAGTTTTACTTATCAACAACTAATGCGGGCCGGGTTTTCCCCGGCCCGTTTTTTCGTTTTATTCCGATCCCGAGAAATCCCTGACCCATTGAATCAAAACAAGGGTTTTCTTCGAGTCAGATCAAATCTCTGGAGGTCCGCGTCTGATGGCCCGTATACGATCCTATTCAAGTCTCCAGGTATCGTCTTTCCGTAAGGAGTACGTGTCGTATAGACCTCATACGCCAGACCATATGAGTCCCGGTATTGATCCCATGCTGCGTCTGCACCGCTGACCTTTTCCCTGGCAAACGCCGCCGGAAAGACGACGGACTTAAAAGGCCGGCGTTTACGTGGAATCAACTCAACGCTACAGAGTGTGTTTCGAGGGCGCTCTTTGGACCCGAGGCTGTAACCGCATTTCTTGCCGAAGTAAACGAAGATTTCCCAGTCTGATCCCGCGGGATACGTAAGAAGAGGAGATTCTGCACTGGCGTCTCCCGGGTAGGGATCGAAGTAGTGAGCCAAGTCAGTAGCATTGGACGGGTCGCCTAAAACCTCTCGCACATCTGATAGTGAGGACACCAGCGGTGTCAACGATCTCCATTTTGCTGTTGCGTAGAATTTGAGTCCGGGCAATTCGTTGGGGTATCGAGAAACGGCTGCTTCGCCACCAATTGGCCGCGCCGGAGATGCGGTAACGCCGACGGCAATAGTCAAACAAATGACTACGATGCTAGTTCGTGACGTAGAACTTCTCAAAATAATCTGTAGCTCAGGATACGAAAAAAATGAACACATCTTGACCTCGCCGAGAACTTAGTCCACCATCGACAAGTGAAAGTTAACATACGCGAGGCAAAGACCGCTCTCTCAAAATTAGTGCAGCGGGTCGCCGCTGGTGAGGAAGTCACTATTACGAAAGCTGGAGTTCCTGTCGCGCGATTAGTTCCGGTAGAGCCCAAGAATGCAAAGCGCAAGCTCGGACTTTACCGCAGCAAGATCTGGATGGCGGACGACTTCGACGCGCCGCTGCCTGATGATATTCTGGCCGGTTTTCTGGGGACAAAGCGTCGGCCAAAGAGGACCAGGAAAAGAATTCTTTCTGCACCGGCCGCACGGATTTGAAATCGTGACATCGAGCCGCCAAGTCTCTGTTTTCCCCTCTGTTCTTCTCCTGTTCGTTCCCTGTTCCGAACGGGCCTGTCCGAAACTGAAGAACCTGAAAAGGCCTATAAAACCGAGGTTTTGAACGTCTGAGGAAAGACTGGCGCGTTGTTTACCCCTGTAATTCTCCCTGTTAACGGGAGTTCCAGATCATACCCTCCACCCATTTACTTCTGTCCGAAATGAGCATAAACTTGCCGGTTTCACACCCCCTTAACAAATCGAGGCCTCTAATTATGTTGTTTGTAAAAAGATTGTTACCTGTACTGCTGCTTTCGGCCGTGGCCGCCATGGCCCAGGGCGTTAGCGCGGATTTCAGCGCCCCTGCGGCGGATACTGACTCCAAGCCTGTGGTTCGTCCCAAGTCTTTCGACCAGACCGCCATCGACAAGACGGTCAACCCCTGCGAGGACTTTTACCAATACGCTTGCGGCAACTGGCGCAAGAATAATCCGATTCCGGGCGACCAGTCGCGCTGGGGACGCTTCAACGAGCTGGCGGAATACAACCGCCAGATCCTCCATGACATTCTAGAAAAGGATTCGCACATGAAGGCCAAGCGCACACCGGTCGAGCAGAAAGTCGGCGACCTGTATGGCTCCTGCATGGACGAGGCGACCGTAAATGCCAAAGGCGCCGCTCCGCTGAAGCCGTACCTGGCCCGCATTGCCGCAATCACCAGCAAGGACCAGGTGATTGATACGATTGGCTATCTTCAATCCCAGGGCGTAGGTGTTGGGTTTTTCCAATTTGGCGCGGCGCCGGATCTGCACAATGCCAGCCAGTTGATTGCCAACGTGGCGCAGGCTGGACTTGGGCTTCCCGACCGCGATTACTATCTGTTGGACGACGCCAAGTCCAAGGAAACTCGCCAGAAGTACCAGGAGCACATGGTGAGAATGTTCGTACTGGTGGGCGACGATCAGGCTACCGCTGAGAAAGAAGCCGCGGCCGTCATGAGCATTGAAAGCCGTCTGGCCAAGGCCACGACGGAGCGCGTGAAGATGCGCGATCCCAAGACCCGCGACCACAAGATGAAACTTGCGGAACTGGAAGCGCTGGCGCCCAACTTTAAGTTTGACCGCTTCTTCGTGGCCATCGGCTCACCTGCGTTTACCGAGATCAACGTGGTCCCGCCGGATTTCTTCAAGCAAGTGAATGGAGTGATTGACGCCGTTTCGGTGGATGACTGGAAGTCCTACCTGAGATGGCAAACCACCCGTGGGGCCGCGCCGTGGCTCTCGGACCCGTTCGTGCAAGAGAACTTTCAGTTCGCCAAGTTCCTGAGTGGCGCCAAGGAGCTCCCTGCGCGCTGGAAGCGTTGCGTACAACTGACCGACCAATCGCTGGGAGAAGCGCTGGGTCAGGAATATGTCAGAAAAACATTTGGCGCCAACGACAAACAGCGCATGCTCAAGATGGTGCAAGCGCTCGAATCATCGCTGGGCCAAGACATCCAGGACATCCCGTGGATGACGCCGGAAACCAAGAAGATGGCAGCAGCCAAGCTGGCAGCCATCGCCAACAAGATCGGCTATCCTGACAACTGGCGCGACTACAGCACGGTGGTCGTGAAGCCCGGCGACCTTCTGGGTAGCATCCGCAGCGCCAGCGCGTTCGAAAGACACCGCAACCTGAACAAAATCGGCAAGCCGCTCGACAAATCCGAGTGGGGCATGACGCCGCCGACCGTAAATGCTTACTACAACGCAGCAGAAAACAACATCAACTTCCCGGCCGGTATTCTGCAGCCTCCGTTCTTTGACAAGACTGAAGACGAAGCCGTGAACTTTGGCGGCATTGGCGTGGTCATTGGGCACGAGTTGACCCACGGTTTTGACGACCAGGGCAGCAAATTCGACGGGAGCGGAAACCTAACGAACTGGTGGACGGACGCCGACCGCAAGGAATTTGACAAGCGGGCGACGTGCGTTGCCGACGAGTACAGCGGATTTGTCGCCGTGGACGACGTTCACTTGAACGGCCGTCTGACTCTGGGCGAAAACACCGCGGACAACGGCGGACTGCACATCTCGCTCATGGCGCTGCATCAAGCCATGGCCAGCGATCCCAGCATCGGCAAAACCAAAGAGGGTTTCACGCCGGAACAGCGCTTCTTCCTGGGATTCGCGCAGGTCTGGTGCCAAAACGCAACGCCGGAAAGCTCACGCCTTCTGGCCAAAACCGATCCACACTCGCCCGGAGAATATCGCACCAACGGGACCCTGCAGAACAGCGAAGACTTCGCCAAAGCCTTCGGCTGCAAGGCAGGACAAAAAATGGTAAGCGCAAACGCCTGCCACGTCTGGTAAGAGCGCGAGCGTAATTATGCAATCAAGGCAGGAACAGGGTTGTTCCTGCCTTGTGTTTTCTGCAAGCGCGAAGGCCAGCGGAAAAGATGAAGAAAAAATGAACCGAGTTTACGGCCTGCTCATCTTAATTCTGGTATTCCTTATGACTTCTTGCTCCAAATCCGTACCAACTCAAGTAAGTGGTCCCGGTACCGCCACCGCTTCCGGTCTGCAATATTGGGACGTGAAGGCCGGCACAGGCACTGTGGCTACGCCGGGAAGAACTGTGTCAGTTCACTACACCGGCTGGCTTGTCGACGATTCACAATTCGATAGTTCGCGGGATCGCAACGAGCCATTTCAATTTCAGCTGGGTGCCCGGCACGTGATCGCCGGCTGGGATGAAGGCGTTGCGGGAATGAAGGTTGGAGGCATTCGCCAACTGCGCATTCCACCCGCGCTGGGCTACGGCTCGCGCCCGAATGGACCGATCCCGGCCAATTCAACCCTGATTTTTGACGTCGAGTTGCTCGACGTAAAGTGAAAGCCGTAAAGTGAAACAAGCAGAGCCCATCGCCGCCGTGGAACCGCAATACGGGCTCGCATCTCGCGAGCAGGCGCAGTTGCTGAGCGGTCTCGAGTTTATCCAGGCCATGGTGGAGGGAAAGTTCCCGCTGCCGCCCATCTGCAAGACACTGCAATTCCGGCTGGTGGAGATTGAAAAAGGCCGGGCCCTGTTTACCGGTGTACCGGTTTTTGATTTCTATAACCCATTAGGGACCGTTCATGGCGGTTATGCCGCGACTCTGCTGGATTCGTGCATGGGCTGCGCTGTCCACACCACGCTGCCGGCAGGCGTGGGATACACCACGCTGGAGTTCAAAGTGAATTTCGTGCGTCCGCTCACGCAGGAAACCGGCTTGGTCCGCGCGGAAGGCAAAGTCATTTCTTCAGGAAAACGCGTCGCCACAGCCGAGGGCAAACTATTCGACGAACGCGGCACTCTCTATTCCCACGCTACGACTACTTGTTTGGTGTTCCCGATTTAAGAAGACTTGCCGCTGATTCACGCTGATAAACGCTGATGAGCCTGTGTGGCACAGGCACTCTTGC
>PLJN01000165.1 GCA_003140235.1 Acidobacteriaceae bacterium | reverse complement strand
CTGGTCCGGCCACTCCGGCGGCTGTTCGGCGCCTTTCTTTGGTTTGCTGGAAAGGGCGCGTACGAGTTTGCCGGAGCTGTCAAAAATCTCCAGCTTTACTTCTGCTTCTTTGGCGTCTTTGTCTGTAGCCGCGGTCTGGAGGTAGTAATCCAGAATCACACCAGCCGGAGGATTATCACCCACAGCGCCGCGGCGATCGACTTGATCGGGATAGTACAAACGCTTCGCCGTCTGCGGCTTGTAGAGCGAAGCTGTTGCGTTGCCGGAGCTGGCGTCTATCTGGCGCAACGGCGTGATGTCGTCGAGCACCCAAAACGCGCGGCCATGCGTGGCGACCACCAAATCGTCATCATGGATAGTCAAATCATGAATCGGCACAGTAGGCAAATTTAGTTTCAAGGGTTGCCAGTTGTCGCCGTCGTCAATGGAGAAGTAGACGCCGGTCTCCGTCCCGGCAAAGAGCAGCCCTTTGCGTTTGGGATCTTCGCGCACCGAGCGGACATACGAGCCTTCAGGAATGCCGCGCGCAGTCATCGTCCACGACTTGCCGGAATCGCGCGTCCGATAAATAAAAGGACGGAAGTCATCCAGCTTGTGCCGGTCCACGGCAAGAAACGCCGAGCCGGCATCGTAGTGGGAAGCTTCCACAATGCTGATCATGCTCCACTCGGGCAGGTCTTTCGGCGTAACGTTGCTCCAGTTCTGCCCGCCGTTCATGGAAACGTGCACCAGGCCGTCGTCGGTGCCGGCCCACAGCATGTCTTTTTTCACCGGCGATTCAGCCACGGCAAAAACGGTGTCGTAGTATTCCACGCTGGTAATGTCGAGAGTGATGTCCCCGCCGGAAGGCATCTGTTTGCTTTTGTCATTGCGCGTGAGGTCGGGGCTGATCGCAGTCCAACTCTGGCCGGCGTTGGTGGACTTGAAAATCATTTCCGCCGCGGTGTAGAGCGTGTTCGGATCATGCGGAGAAATCATCAAAGGCGACGTCCACTGGAAGCGATGCAGTAATTTGTCCGCGCCATTGCCGGAAACATCGAGCGGCCAAACGGAGACGTCCAAAGTCTGCTCGGTGTGCTTGTCAAAGCGAGTAACCACGTACTCAGAGTTGGCAAACACAATGTTGGGGTCCAGCGGATACGGCGCAATGTAGCCGCACTCTCCACCGCCAACTTGATACCAATCCTGCCGGCCGATCACGCCTTCATCGTTATAGCTCCTGATGGCCACGGAGGAATTGTCCTGCTGCGCGCCATAAATGTAGTAGGGCCAGCGGTTGTCGGTAATCACGTGGTAGAACTGCGCCGTCGGCTGGTTGTACTGCGTGGACCACGTCTTGCCATTGTCGGTGGAGACGGTCGCTCCGCCATCGTTGCCGTTGATCATGTGTGTCGGATTGTCAGGATCAATCCACAACCCATGGTGATCGCCATGCGGCGCCGGCAGAAGATTAAAAGTCCGTCCGCCATCCGCGGAGCGGAACATGCCAGTGTTGAGCACGTAGACCGTGTCGGTCGATTTCGGATCGGCAAAAATATGGCTGAAGTACCAGGCGCGCTGGCGAAGACGCCCGTCTTCACTCATGCGGATCCAGGTGTCACCCCCATCGTCCGAGCGATAGAGCCCGCCTTCTTTCGATTCCACCATGGCATACACGCGGCTGGAGTCCGCTCCAGAAACCGAAACACCAATGCGGCCCATGTTTCCAGCCGGCAGCCCGTGGCCTTCGAGCTTGGTCCAGGTCGTGCCGCCGTCAGTTGATTTGTAGAGACCGCTGCCGGGACCGCCGCTATCCAGGCTCCAGGGCGTGCGATGCACTTCCCACATCCCGGCAAACAAAGTGTTGGGATTGTTCGGATCAAACACCACGTCAATCGCGCCGGTCTTCGAATTTTTGTAGAGAACTTTCTGCCAGGTAGCGCCGCCATCGGTCGTACGGAAGACGCCGCGTTCTTCATTTGGACCATAGGCGTGCCCGAGCGCAGCCACAAAGACAATGTTCGGGTTCTTAGGATGGACAATGATCGCGCCAATGTGCCGCGTGTCTTTCAATCCGATGTTCTTCCAGGTCTTGCCGCCGTCGAGTGACTTGTAGACGCCATTGCCGTAAGAAATGTTGCCGCGAATGCAGGCCTCGCCGGTGCCAACATAAATAATGTTGTGGTCGGAAGGCGCAACTTCAATCGCGCCAATGGACGCGATGGATTCCTTATCAAAAATCGGCGCCCAATTTGCCCCAGCGTCGGTGGATTTCCAAACGCCACCCGCCGCCGCGCCAAAGTAGAAAACGCCCGGTTCACCCGCAACGCCGGTCACGGCCAAAACGCGTCCTCCACGAAACGGCCCAACCTGCCGCCACTTCATGGCGCTGAACAGTTTCTCGTCAAGCTGGGCAGCAATGGCAGTCTTCCCGGGCTTGGACGGTTTCGTGGGCTCCTGGGCATAGCCCAATGCCAGCGAAACCAGTAACAGCGATAAAAGAACAAAACGGCTGCGATAGACCATGGTGAACAGTACTCCTTGAATTGAACGGACAATGATACTAGCGATAGTAGTTGTCGTGGGAATCTTGCTCTCCAGGCTCCCTCCCGCGAATTTCCCGTTAACAGGGAGGAATACAGGGGAGATACCGGTGTTTTTTACTCCGCAGGCATCTAGAACCTCGATTCCACGCGCATTCCAGGGCTTTCTCCTCTTGAAAGGGACCATTCGTAACAGGGAAGGAACAGGGGAATAACAGGGAGGGAAACAGGGAGCAGAACAGGTCGCGCTCCGACTGAATGCTGAGTGCTTTCTGCTGGTTGTCAAATGCCCTCCTCCGCAGACCGCTTTGGCGGCCCGGTTTTCTCGGTTTTTGGTTTGGCTGATTGCCATTTGCTAATTGCTTGCTTCCAAAGCTCGCGGATGGTACCCGATTTCCCGTGAGAAAGTCACGCGAATTTGGGTGTCTGAGAAAAATTGCTTGACAATTATGCGCTGAAGACGGGGTCTGTTTTTTGGCGGATATGGAGAGAAAACTGCCAGGAATTGTCCCCATTGCCCATGCACTCTAACCCTTGTCATCTTGAGCAAGCGCGAGGGAGCGGAGCAACTGAGAGCGCGTCGAAAGATCCCGAGGATGTTTACACTACCATGCCGATTCGAGGTGTTTCTACCCATGCCGGTTGTGCTACTCTTTCCGCGTGCGCGACGGATTCCATTACAAGTTCTGGGTCTATATCCTCACCAGCCGCACCGGTACGCTGTATATCGGAGTCACCGGATATTTCGACAAACGAATTCATCAACACAAGTTCGACACGATTGAAGGCTTCACCAAGAAATATCAGTGCCATCGTCTGGTCTACTTACGAGAGCTTCCAGGATGCGATAGTCGCCATCAGCCGTGAAAAGCAAATCAAGTGCTGCGCCGCGAGAAAAAAATCGGGCTGATCGAGAAGTTGAATCCCCGCTGGCAGGACCTGACCGAGAATTGGGGCAGGGAAATGCGGTTTCCGGGACAGTCCATCGCAGAAACTCCCTGAATCAGCATGGTGGTGTAACCATCCTCGGGATCTTTCGACGCGCTCTCAGTCGCTTCGCTCCCTCGTGCTTGCTCAAGATGACAATGTTTTAAGGTGTATCTGGGGGCGTCTCTGTTCAGGTCGCGCGCGGCAAGTGGGGTAAGAACAAACCCGATCATTGCCGGGCGGTCTTTTGCCGCTTACTCTTGCGCCGGATTTGCGCAAACGCCTTCGCTCTGTCGACCAACTGTCCACGGTCGGCTTGTTCAGAGCCGAGGGCAATTTCTTTTCTCAGTTCAGAAAAGCGAAGCTTCTTGATCTCCTCACGTTCCTTGAGCAAGCGCAATCCTTCCCGCAAAATCTCGCTCTGGGATTGATAGAGTCCGGTCTTCAGCATCGCTGCTACAAATTGATCAAACACAGGGCCAAGATTGACATTCATGCTTGGAGTTTATTTTGGTTAACAATAGTTGTCAATTGTTGACAACAAAAAGTGTCACGACAGAAAGGTTCACCGGTATTCTTTCTGCTCTTGCTTGACAATTCTGCGCTGAAAACGGGGTCTGTTTCTTGGCGGATATTGGGTGAAACCCGCCAGAGTTTCACGCCAAGGCCATTCAGTCAAGGCTGTCATTTTGGGTTCTTCAATTCGGTTTGATCACCTGAGTGCTCGCAAACGGTGTAAAATAGGCGCTCTGCGGCGTTGGCATTCTTGATTTCCTCGCTCGGAGAGAAGTCGCACGTAGGGCCATTTCTTGGCTAATTCCTTATGTCAGCAAAAGCCATTGACATCTTCTGTGGTGCCGGCGGTTTAACCTTTGGACTGCAGAAGGCAGGCATTCCGGTTGTACTGGGGGTCGATCTTGATCCTGCCTGCGAGTATCCGTACACCAGCAATACTGGTGCTAAGTTTCTTAGCGAAGACGTCGCAAAGGTCAGCAAGGACACGCTGTTAAAGAAATACGGTAATTCAAAGTATAAGATTCTGGTGGGTTGTGCGCCCTGCCAACCCTTCTCCACTTACACACAAGGCCTGAAAATAAGAGACTCTCGCTGGTCGCTGCTGAGAGCTTTTTCGGAATTGGCAATACAGTTGGCTCCAGATGTTATCAGCATGGAAAACGTGACCCAACTTGCTCGTCATCGCGTTTACAAGGACTTTCTCAAAGACCTCAAGAAAGCCGGGTATCACGTCTCAGAGAGCAAGGTTCGCTGTGTGCAATATGGGGTGCCTCAAACACGGAAGCGTCTCGTCGTTCTTGCCTCGAAGCACGGTCCCATCGACCTTATCAAGCCGACACACTCTGCGGATGATAAGCGCCTCACAGTGAGGCACGCAATCCGCAACCTTGAACATGTTCGCGCTGGCTGGCAATCCAAAAAAGATAAATTGCATTGCGCGGCCGGATTGGCCGCCAAGAATTTTAAACGACTCTGCGCCTCCAACCCGGGCGGTACCTGGAAAGACTGGAAGTTGCAGTTGAGAGCTGATTGTCACCGCAAAAAATCTGGGGCGCACTACGGTGGAGTCTATGGCCGGATGGAGTGGGATCGACCGGCCCCGACCATCACGACCCAGTGTTATGGGTTTGGCAGCGGCAGGTTTGGGCATCCAGAGCAGAATCGAGCGCTGACCTTGCGGGAAGCCGCGATCCTTCAGACCTTTCCCCGATCATACAAATTCATTCCGCCACGTGAAGAGGCCAGCTTTCGGGGCGTCGGTCGACTAATCGGCAATGCAGTTCCGGTCAAACTTGGGCGGGCGATTGGGAAGACCATCTTGGCCCATCTCTCGGAGGTGCAGGCTCGTGGCTAAGACCGAAAAATACAAGATGACCCTGAGCCTGAATGTGCTCAACCACCTTGGGATCAATCTGTACAGCAATGTTTCGGCTGTTTTGTCGGAAGTAGTCGCCAACTCTTGGGATGCCGACGCGGCGCATGTCGACATTACCATCGATAAAAAGACGATCACGATCACAGACGATGGGCAGGGCATGAATCTCGCGGATGTCAATGCAAAGTTTTTGACAGTAGGCTACCGCCGCCGAGACCAGCCAAGCGAACGTGTCACTCCAAAATTCAACCGCGCAGTTATGGGGCGCAAGGGTATTGGGAAACTCTCGCTGTTTTCAGTAGCTGAGTGTGTTCGGGTGTATTCAATCAAAAGTGGAAATAAAAACGCATTCAAGATGGAAGTCGCGGAGATCAAGAAGAAAATTGAAAAAGGCGAAGCGACCTATAACCCTCCAGCCCTCCAAGATTTCCCATCAGACCTTAAACGCGGAACCCGTATAGTACTCACCGAGTTGAAGAAGCATGTTCTTCAGACACGCGCAGCGCTCCGCAAGCGTCTTGCCCGCCGCTTTAGCGTCCTCGGAAGCTCGCATAACTTTGAAATCCGAGTTGATGGACATCCCGTAACAATTGCGGATCGGGACTACTTCCACAAAATTCAGTTCCTGTGGACTTACGGCTCCGACACAAAGGACGTACTGAAGCTCTGCGACAAGCTTGAGAACCGAGACAAAAGAGACGGAACAGTACTCCAGGGCGAGTATGCGATCACCGGCTGGATCGGTGCAGTGAAAGAGTCTGGGCAGCTTAAAGATGAGTTCGATAACTTGAATAAGATTCTTATTATGGTGCGGGGAAAAGTTGCACAAGAAGATATTCTAGACGAGTTCAATGAAGGCGGAATGTATACGAAGTATCTGATAGGCGAGATACATGCAGACTTCCTTGACCGCGATGATGAAGAAGACATTGCAACAAGCAGCCGCCAACGAATCAAGGAGGATGAAGCCCGTTACCGTCTTCTTTCAAAGTTTTTGTACAAAGAACTGAAGCACATCCAAAACAACTGGACAAATCTGCGAAACAAAGAGGGCGAGAAAAAGGCACTCGAAATCGCCGCCGTGAAAGAGTGGTTCGAATCCCTTCGAGGACAAACCCGCAAACGCGCCAGTTCTTTGTTTGGCAAGATCAATCAGCTCACAATCGATTCGGAAGAGGATCGAAAACGGTTATTCAAGCACAGTATCATCGCGTTCGAGAGCCTGAGATATCGTGAAAATCTTGAGGCTCTGGATTCAATTTCACCGGAAAACCTAACTGCCTTTACTGAGGTTTTTGCGAGCCTGGATGATATTGAAGCCACTCTTTACTATCAGATTGTTACTGAAAGGATCGGAGTGATTGAGGCGCTCCAGAAGTTTGTGGAATTGAATGAACTGGAAAAAGTCGTCCAAAAACATGTCTTTAATCACCTTTGGTTGCTGGATACCTCATGGGAGCGTGCTTCGGGGACGGCATATATGGAGCAGCAGGTCCAAAAAGAGTTTAAGAACATTGATGCCGGGCTTACGAAGGAAGAACTTAAAGGACGCCTCGACATAAAATACAGAAGCACGTCCGGTAAGCACGTTATCATCGAGTTGAAGAGAGCGGATCGCAGACTTGACACAGCGGAACTTTACAAACAGGCGGCAAAATACAACGCCGCTCTAAAGAAGCTCCTTCGGAATCTTGATAGGAGCAACGAGCCGATAGAGATCATTTGTGTAGTGGGTCAGCCGCTTAAAGATTGGGATGAGCCAAACGGTAAAGAAGAGTCAGCCGAGACGTTGGCAGCGAAAAATACACGCGTAGTGCTATATGAGGAGCTTCTTGAGAATGCTTATAAGTCTTACCAGGACTTTCTCGTTAAGAAGAAGGAGGCTGGACGAGTGCTAAACCTCATTAAAAGTATTGATGCCGCCGATTTCACGTAGTGCTTTAGGCCTCTAGAAATTGTTTGATTCTTCTCAGTTCGCGGTCGATACTGTCCAGCTTGCATTGCCAAACGATCAATACCCCCCAACCCTCACGGCGCAATGCGCGAGTTTTCCGAGAGTCTCGTTTTTTATTCTCTTCAAGTTTTTTTAGCCAGTAATCCGTATGTGTTTTCGGGGTTGTGGCCAGCTTGCACTTAGAGTGCTTATGCCAAAAGCAGCCATGAATGAAGATTACTTTCTTTCTTGCCGGAAACGCGAGATCGGGAGAGCCGGGGATTCGTCGCAAATGGATCCGAAATCTATACCCGGCTCGGTGTAATGCGCTACGAACCACTAACTCCGGCTTTGTGTCTTTGCCTTTGACGCGCGCCATCAGCGCACTGCGAGCTTTCCGGCTTAAGCGATCCACGCATTACATTGTACCGGTGACCAGCGCACCGCTTTCCTCTCGACATGTCGGGTCATTGCGGATTCCGAATGACTCCGTGCCCGGCAGTTAGGAGACTTCAGCGCACGGGAGCTTTGTTAAAACTGCAAACGAGAGCCCAAGGCTAAAGCCTTAATTCAAGATTTCCCTTGCCATCATGGCCTTGAAAAGGTCGTTCTTCCACCTTACAAACCCGACACAGGCGAGGGCGCCTGTGCTCCACGACAAACCACACGCGAAGACGCCTGAGAAGAAAATAGCCCTGTCCAACCACCCGTAAGCTGGTCAAATGCTCAGCCTGACAGGGTTGAAAAAGTGTATCTGAGCAAAAAACTAATCCTGAAACCTCAGCGATTTCGCTACGTACTCATCTTTATCCAGCGGTCTGGATCAAGAGGTCTGGAATGCAAAATCTTCTCGGCAATTTTCGTTATGTTATGCGGCAGTTTCGGCTGTCGCCGGTGTTCACGGCTGCTGCGGTGCTTACGCTGGCTTTGGGCATCGGGGGCACCACTGCAATATTCACGTTGATCAACGCGGTGATGCTGCGCTCTTTGCCGGTATCTGATCCCGCAAGGCTTTACAGGGTCGGCGACGGCGATGATTGCTGCGTGGAAGGAGGTCCTCAGGACCGGTGGGGAATGTTTTCCTACCCTCTGTACGAGCGGCTGAAGACGGAAACACCCGAGTTCGAAGAGGTGGCCGCATTTCAGGCTGGACGCCGGCCCCTCAGCGTGCGCCGTGAAGGCGTGGACGCAACCGCTCGGCCTCTGCGTTCTGAATACGTTACTGGAAGTTATTTCTCTACGCTGGGTGTGGGCGCTTTTGGCGGGCGGGTGTTTACCTCCAATGACGATACGCCGGCTGCGGCGCCGGTGGCTGTGCTTAGTCATCAGGCATGGCAGACTACATACGGCTCTGATCCCAAGGTCGTGGGTTCACTCTTTATTGTGGAGGGCCATCCCTTCACCGTGATCGGAATTGCTCCACCGGGATTTTTCGGTGAAACGCTGCAAAGCGATCCTCCGGACATATGGATTCCGCTGCAACAGGAAGCCGTGATCGATGGTGATGGCGCGCTGCTGCATCAACCTGTCTCCGCATGGTTGCGCATGATCGGCCGTGTAAGACCCGGAGCTTCGATTGCCGGAATGTCTCCCCGTCTTACGGGAGTATTGCGGCAATGGATGCAGAATGATTCGGGCTATCCCGCCAACTGGATGCCGGACGTTGTCCGGACGCTTCCCAAGCAATCGATCGCCGTGGTGCCCGCCGGGGCCGGTGTGGCCGTGATGAAAGAAGAGTACGGGCGGAGTCTGCAGATCCTGTTCGGCGTTTGCGGCCTCGTGCTGTTGATCGCTTGTGCCAATGTTGCGAACCTGTTGCTGGCGCGCGGAGTGGCTCGTCGCGGACAAACCGCGGTGCGCATGGCCCTGGGCGCCACGCGGCGCCAGATTGTTGCGCAAGCTCTCACGGAAAGCGTACTGCTCGCCATAGGCGGCGGGATTGCCGGACTACTTGTCGCGGCCGCGGCGTCGCGCCTGTTGTTGGCACTGGCCTTCCAGAGTTCACATTTCCTTCCTATCAGCACCGCGCCATCGCTTGTGGTGCTGGCGTTCGCGTTTGGACTGGCGCTGGTGACGGGAATCATTTTCGGCGCCGCACCCGCGTGGATTGCCACGCGCACCGAGCCGGCGGAAGCATTGCGGGGATCGGGCCGCAGCACCAGCGATCATTCATCGTTTGCCCGCAAGGCGCTGCTGGTGGTGCAGGCGACCTTGTCCGTTGTGCTGGTTGCCGGCGCCACCATGCTGGCGCGCAGCCTTAACAAACTCGAGCACCAGGATTTCGGATATCAGGTCCAGGGCCGCGTGCTGGTTGGGTTGAACAAGCCGCCGGCCACCTACACGCAACCTAAACTGGCCGCGCTCTACAATCAGCTTGAAGAACGCCTCACTCGTTTGCCCGGAGTGCAGGGCGCCGGGCTGGCGCTTTATAACCCGCTCACGGACAACTGGGGCGAACTGATTATGGTGGCCGGCCATCCTGCTTCCAAGATCGGCGCGCAAGCGGGCGCCTCGTGGGACCGCGTGAGCGCTCATTATCTCCAGAACTTCAGCATGCCTATTTTGCGCGGACGCGCCTTTAGCGCTGCTGACAACGAGAACACCGAGCTGGTGGCGATCGTAAACGAAGCTTTTGTGAAGCGTTTTTTCAAGAGCGATGAAATCCCGCTGGACCAGCACTTTGGCCTCGATCTTCCGGAGAATGCCGGGACATTCCGCATTGTCGGCGTGGTGCGCGATGCGAAGTTTGCAGGCTGGGGATTGAGCCGGCCGGCGCGTCCCATGTTCTTTGTGCCGCTGGCGCAGAATGTTGATTACAAGCAGGATCTGATGAAGAGAATTGAACTGAGCTCGCACTTCATCGGCGGAATCATGCTGGTGAGCAATACTCCAACCGGCACACTCGAGCCGCTGCTCACCCGAGCACTGGCGGAAGTGGACCCTAATCTGACAATCACCAGCGTCAGGACCATGCAGCAGCAAATTGATCTCCGATTCGACCAGGAGCGCGCCGTCGCCGGCCTCGCCGGTCTGTTCGGAATTGTGGCGCTGCTTCTTGCCGCTGTCGGATTGTACGGTGTTACGGCGTATACGGTCGCGCAGCGCACACAGGAAATCGGCATTCGCATGGCGCTGGGCGCGGACCGCGCGAAAGTGATCAGGCTGGTGTTGGGCGGGGCGTATAAGCGGGTCCTCGCCGGGCTGCTGTTGGGATTGCCGCTGGCCGTCGGCGCTGGACGTTTGATCTCCGCTCAGCTATACCAAGTTGCAACCTGGGACCCGCCCGCGCTGATTTTGGCTGCGGGTGCGCTCGCGGTATTCGCATTTTTCGCGGCTATCATTCCGGCGAGTCGGGCTGCGTCCATTTCACCGATGAAGGCCTTGCGGACTGAGTAGCGGCGAGGGCGTGAAAAGCTTTAACCACAGAGGACACAACGCAGCCAAGCCGCAACCAAAA
>PLJN01000109.1:173-14414 GCA_003140235.1 Acidobacteriaceae bacterium | reverse complement strand
CTCCCGGCTCTATTCTCCCGGCTTTTATTCTCCCAACATCAGCCGCTGGATCGAGTACGCGCGCCCGGTAGCTTCGTCGCACTGAATCACCACCGCGCAAAATCGCGGATCACCCTTCGCCGCTTCAAAGCGCGCGGGCAGTCCCGTAAGGAACCGGTGCAGCACTTGCTCTTTCAATACACCGATCACGCTGTCGTACGGTCCAGTCATGCCGACATCCGTCTGGTACGCGGTGCCTTTGGGTAGCACACGATTGTCCGCCGTGGGAACGTGCGTGTGTGTTCCCAGCACGGCGGTCACGCGGCCATCGAGATACCATCCGAGCGCGATTTTTTCTGATGTAGCTTCCGCGTGGAAATCCACGAGGACCACTTTGCTCGTCACCTGGGCCAGCAGTTCGTCGGCTTTACGGAACGGATCTTCCGTGTGCTGCATGAACACTCGGCCTTGCAGGTTGATCACCGCATATCCGACACCGCCGCGGGTCTTGCCCTCGTACAGTCCGGTGCCTGGCGCGTTCGCGGAAAAATTCGCGGGACGCANNTCGCGCTTGTCCCACACGTGGTTTCCGGTAGTGAGCACGTCGCAACCCAGCGCGAACAGTTCATCCGCAATCGCGGGCGTTAGCCCAAAACCGCCGGCAGCGTTCTCCGCGTTGGCGATGAGCAGATCAATCTTGTGCGTCTCCACCACATGCGGGAGATGGTCATGGACGATCTTGCGTCCCGGGCTTCCGAAAATATCGCCGATAAAAAGAATTTGCATAGTCTGACTTCGATACTATCACTCAAAAAGAAAACTTTGTTCTCGCCACGCGCTAATGCGCCAGCTCCGCGTCAATCAGAAATTGATAATCCGCTGAAGGCCCATAGTGAATGTTCTGCACACGGCTGGAGTGGACCATCACGTTATCGAAATACCAGAAATTGATATACGGAAGGTCGCGCGCCAGAATCCGCTGGATGTTGTCGTAAATCTCTTTGCGCTTTCCCTGGTCCACCGTTTTGCGGCCTTGCTCGATCAGGCGGTCCATTTCCGGGTTCGAATAGTACCCGCGATTCGCGCGCTTGGGCGGAAAACTCGCGGAGTGAAAAACATTTTCAAACATGTCGGGGTCCTGATTGCTGTAGCCCAGCCAGCGCAACGAATAAAGTTGAAACGCGCCTTTCTGCACGTCCGAGTAAAAAGTCCCAAACTCAAAACTGCGGATATCCAGCGCAATCCCCACGTCGCGCAGTTGCTGCTGCATCACCGCCGCAATCAGGCGCGTAGCCTCTTCGGTGGAAGTTTTCATGTTCAGATGGAAGCGCACGCCGTCTTTGCCGCGCGGATAACCGGCGGCGTCAAGCAGAGCGTTGGCCCTGTCCGGGTCATACGGATAATGAGCGACATCGCCGTCATAGGCCCAATGTTGCGGAGGCAAGATGCTATCAGCCAGCCGTCCAGAACCGCCAAACAGATAATGCAGCATCGGCGCACGATCAATCGCGTGGGCCAGCGCCTGGCGCACGCGCACGTCCTTCAAAATCGGATCGCGCAGGTTGAACGCCAGATACGCCAGCGTCGTCCCCGGATGGCGTACGACTTCCAGGTTAGGTTCGCGTTCCAGCGCGCGCACCATGTCGGCGGGAAGGGAATTGATGGCTGAAAGATGGGCGCTGCCTTTGCGCAACTCGAGCGCGCGCGTGGTGGTGTCCGGAACCACGGCAAAGCGTATGCGCTGCATTTTGGCGTGGTGTCCCCAGTAGGAGTCGTTGCGCTCGATCACCACTTCGCTGTCCGGCGTTGCCCGCACAAAACGAAACGGCCCCGACCCAACCGGATGGCTGTTGAACTCTTTGCCACTGCCGTAGGGCACAATTCCAAACGCGCCTTCGCTCAGGTTCCACAGCAGCGGAGCAAACGGCTCGCTCAGATGAATGACCACTGTGGAATCATCGGGCGCGTCAATCTTGTCCACCAGTTTGTACGTGCTGGTCTTCAAGCTGATGACGGTCCGGTTGAGCATGGATTCTAGCGTCCACTTAACGTCGCGTGCCGTTACCGGATGTCCATCGTGGAAGCGCATATCGTGGCGGAGATGAAAAATGTACGTCTGAGGATCGGGAATGTCCCACGACTCCGCGGCGGAAGGCTGAAGATTAAAGTGGTCATCTTTGCGGACGAGCGAATCGAATAAAAGCTCGTCAATAAATTCCGATTGCGCGTCGGTGCCTACGCGGGGATCAAGGTTCGCCGGGCTGTTCTCGATGATCATCACCAGTGTGTTGGTGTCGGTTTGTTTGTTGCAGGAGATCCCGCTCAAGCCCAGAACAAAAACCATTAACCACAAAGGACACGAAAGGGTACAAAGGTGCGTTGCTCTTTGAACGAATGACCTTTGTGTTCCTTTGTGTCCTTTGTGGTTAAACATAAGATATTTTCCCCAGGATCGCCAGTCGCGTTGCCCCCGTAGCCGAAGGTACATTCGACGGTTCCTTATGCCACGTCTGGTATGCCAGCAAAGCAAAAGCCACAGCTTCTTTCGCCTGGCTGGGAACACCGAAGTCGTCGGAGTGGCGCAGCTTCAGTCCCGACTTGGCGGTTTCGTCGGTGAGCATACGCACGAGTGTCGCGTTGTTGGTCCCGCCTCCGGAGATGATGTACTCGCCGTACTTGCCCTGCGCCAGTACAAATTTCCGCAACTGCATGGCGATCGACTGGGCAGTCAGGGCCGTGGCTGTGGCGATGATGTCTTCTTTGGTTTTAGCGGCGCGCCCGGCTTTCCTCAGCAAGTCTCTTACGTAGGCGTTGCCAAACTCTTCCCGTCCGGCGGTCTTGGGCGGCGCTTCGCGGAAGAATGGGTGGTCCAGCAAATCTTCAAGTAATACTTTAACCACGCGTCCGCTGGCGGCGACTTCACCGTTGTGGTCGTAGCGCTGGCCGTTGAAGAGAAGTTCCATGAGCTGGTCCATCACCATGTTGCCCGGTCCGGTATCAAAAGCCATCACGGCTTCAGGTTTGGCATTGGCGGGGATGGCGGTAAGGTTGGCAATCCCGCCCAGGTTCTGCACAATGCGGCCCGTACGCCGGTGGCGAAAAACCACGCAATCAAGAAAGGGAACCAGCGGCGCGCCTTTGCCGCCCGCAGCCATGTCCGCGGGACGAAAATCGGATACGACCGGAACGCCCAACTGCGCGGCGATGACTGCGCCTTCTCCGGTTTGCCATGTGCAGGCGATCTTGCGACCGAGGTACGGAGCGGCGTCGCCTTGGTGGTAAATGGTCTGTCCGTGGCAGCCAACCAAATCGAGTTTCGCTGCACCGGAGTTCCGCTGCGCGGTGAGCACCGCTTCGGCATAGAGTTCGCCCAGCAGGAAGTTCAGGCGCGCCAGATCGGCCACGCGAATCCGAGGGGCGTTCATGGCCTTGAGCACCGCCGTGCGGACGGCGCGGGGATACTCGAAGTGTTCGTGTCCCAGCAACTCAAAGCGCAGATCGTTAAAACGAAGATCGTTAAGACGAAGATCAAGGCCGCGGCCCAGCACGCGGACCAGCGCCACGTCGATGCCGTCACCGGAAGTTCCGCTCATTACGCCGGCAACGATCATGCGCGAATCTCCTCAACGATTTTGGAAAAGTCATTCATGATGGCCCGGAGTGTCTGCATGACCGCGGCCTTGGGCCGCGCGGGAAATTCGTGCAGCGTTTTCGTGCGCTTCTTGAACTTGAGTACACGGTCCGCGGCCTGAGCAACCAACGCGGCAAAACGGCGATCGCGTTCGGCCTCGCGGACCACAGATTCATATGCCCGCCAGACGAGATCATGGTCGTGGCACACCAGAAACATGTCCGCTCCGGCGCGCAAGGTGGCGACGGCCACGTCTTCAATCGAACCGGCCGCGAGAACGCCGCCCATTTCGAGGTCATCGGTAATGATCAACCCTTTGTAGCCAATCTTCTTGCGCAGGATGTCCTGAATCCATTTGCGCGAAAGGGAAGCCGGCAATTTGTCTTTCATGACGGCCGGGTAAGACGCGTGCGCCACCATCACCAACGGAAGCTGTGCGTGCAGCGCGCGATACGGCGCCAACTCATCCACCCACATTTTGCTGAACGGCTTGCGGACCACCGGCAAATCTTTGTGACTGTCGAGCGCGGCTTCTCCCAATCCGGGGAAGTGCTTGCCGCAGCCCAGGACTTTGGCCGCCTTCAATCCGCGCAGAAACTCGCGCGCGTAGCGGATCACATCCGCCGGATCGGGTGAAGCCGTGCGCGAAGTCAGCACAGCGCGGGAAGCGTCCGCGCCAAGGTCAAGCACCGGAGCGAAATCCGTATTAAAGCCCAGGGCCTTGGTTTCCAGTCCAATGATGTTGCCATGCATGCGAAACAGTTTGAGATTGCCGGTGGTGAACACCGCCTCGGCTGCCGGCGCCGGAGCGACAACTGTTTTAAGACGGTCAACCGTGCCGCCTTCCATGTCCACGCAAAGAAACATGGGCGTGCCCGACGTGACCTGACAATCGCGCAGCAATTCCCAGGTCTGCCGCGGCGTCTCAATGTTGCGGGCAAATAGCACTACGCCACCGGGCCGCAACCCGCCGAGCGCGGTCAGCAGCGGGCCATCGGTCGCCAGTCCATCAAAACCAAAGATGAGCAACTGCCCAACCTGGTATCTAAGTTCGTGTGTGGTTTTCTTAGCCATGTTTTTTGATTATATGGTTATTCACATCCCGACCCCGCAAAGCGGGGGAGGGATCCCTATCGCCACAAGAATCGTCGCCGGAGCGCCGTTTCGATGACGGCTGATCTGTCCCGGCGTACCGTGGATCAAGGCGATGACGGCGATCTGTTCCCACCCTCCTATTCTTCAGCACTTTTGTTGCAAATAAAGGCCTTAACCCAAGCGTGACCCAAGGGTGACCCAAGCGTCGAAGTTTCGTCCCGATTCAAATTTCTCAATCGCCAAGTTCCAGGTTTTCCGATGACGGCGATGACGGCGATCTCGGCGATNNATCTTGACCCAATTCGACCGTATCGTGGCCCTGCGGTGACCGTTGGGCCACCCAACGGCCACCGAGTGGCCACCGAGCCGCCATCGCAGGGCCACGAAACGGTCAAAATCCCGTTTTTTGACTTCGCTCATAGGTTTTGCGTTGTCGCTGTCAGACGATGAAAAAATTACATCCATGGCCCTCAGCCTATTTTGGAGGACCGTCTTGGACGCACGCTGAGGAACGCGAATCGTCCCTGCTGCCATGGTTTTCTGTGGTTTTTCCTCGGTTTTGCGCTGCCAGATGTCATTTGCCGAGTGCCTCCTTTCAGCTAAAAACTAACTACTAAATATTGCCATCCGGACGCGGATGGTATGGCGAAACTAATGGAGAACGTCAATAGCTATGTTGTCTGTGTTTTCAATGGTTTATGGGAAGGGTCTTTTTCCCGGTTTTGGCCCGCGGTTCGGCGGTTCCTGGTTCGGTGAGGTCGACAGTTGATCTTGCGCACCCTTTTGCTCTGAAGCCGAAAGAACCAAGGCCGGCTGCTCCGCAGGAAGAGGATCCTCGGTATCGTGAGGGACAGAAGAAAATGGCGAGATATCCGGCTCTAGTCCAACTTCTGGGCCTACCTTCTGGTAGCTTTATCCGTTCAGAGGGTCTACCATACTGTAGTTTTTCCTCAGCTAACTGCTTGTTAAGCGATTAAAGAGAAGGTACATCAAAGTGGAAAGCGCAAGGTTAAAAAGGCTCGTATCCGAATGGTCCGGGAAGGCTCTAAACGGATGGACGGTAGGCGACTACATTAACTGTGGCAAGTCAGCTCTTGTGTTCAAGGCAACAAACGGACTTAAAGAAGCCGCAGTTAAGATATTCGACCCTGAAATTGTCGAACGCTTTGGAAGAGCGGATGAGGACGAGCGAATTCGACGAGAGTTGACGCTGGTCGGCGCGCATCACCAAAATCTGGTGACGATTTTCGATGGCGGGTACTCCAAAGAGCACGACCTCTACTTCGTAGTGATGGAATATATTGATGCCCCGAACCTGGCCTCTGTGCTAAAGGCCATACCTAGCGACCGCGTTCGCCCACTGATTTCTCAAATCGCTGCCGCAGCTCGTTTTCTTGAAGATCGAGGAATTGTCCACCGAGACATCAAACCGGACAACATTTGCGTTTCGCGAGACTTTGGCCACGCCACATTGTTGGATCTTGGAGTCATTCGACCTTACGCAAACGATGGGGAACCCTTGACTGACCGAGAAGAGCAGGTGTTCATCGGTACATTCCAATATGCATCCCCTGAATTCCTCCTCCGAAGAGAGGAGCACACCCCTGAAGGTCATCGATCCCTTACGTTTTATCAGCTTGGCGCTGTAATGTATGACATGCTTGAGAAGCGGCGAATCTTCGCAGACTCCGCATCTCCACTTGCGAGACTGGTACAGGCCATTCTGCATGACACTCCTAAAATGGATCCGACTGGCAAGACTCCCGACCTGGTAAATCTCGCCAATAATTGCCTCGTTAAGGACGCAAAGCTTCGCCTGAGCATTGTGAGTTGGGACGATTTCGCTTCGGTGCTTAACATATCGGACAGCACAACGTCGGCAAAGGAGAACATTCGAAAGCTTCGAACGCGTGCCCTTTATGAGACGCAATCGATCGAGTCCGCTACGGTGCATGAGGAAATACGGCGCCGCAAGCAAGTAGCGGGCGAAATTCTCTCCAAGATAGCTGAGCAAGTCCGTGCTGCCAGCGACGAATGTGACCTACCGCCCAGGACGGTGAAAGAAGTTCCCGATGGGGATGGCGCAGAGTCGCTGTTAGTTGCTTGCTTCAAGGCATCTATACAATTTGGGCTCTTGGTCGACTTCCATCTTGCCTTGAAGCTGAAACTATTGGATGTCAATGGGCAAGTTGTGGAGGTGCAGGGTGCGGCTGTAGCTTCCACCAAGAGCGTTACTGAAAGCGATTTCCGCCCTCACTTTGCTCGACTTTTCAGCGGTGTATATGAGGACGCAGTTGTTCGGATGTCAATTGAAGCAGTACTCTTCCCCGCACTTGAACAAGCAATGAATCTCGTCGGGCCGCTGGACACAACAGCGATTTCCGCCAAAGGCGGACACTAATCCATGAGCAAGACTTGGTGGCTGAAGCTCGAGGATCTCAACGACGAACAAGGGCCGATAATCAATTTGCCAATCGGCAAGAGCTACCTGATCACAGGCCCACCCGGTTCTGGTAAAACCAATCTGATCCTCCTGAGGGCCAATTATTTATATCTCTCGGGCATTCAAAATATCGAGGTAGTCGTTTTCACTCGCACCCTTCAGGAATTCATCGCGAGCGGCGGCGCTCACTACGATTTCCCGGTTCAGAAAGTTAAGACGAGCAAGAGGTTCTATACCGATCTTCTTCATCGCTACGGAATTGCCGTCAAAGCGCCAGCCAAGTTTAAGGAAATGAGAGAGTATCTGATTGGAGAAACCAACAAACTCATCAAGAAAAACAACTTGGCCAACATCTTTGAAGCCATTTTGTTGGACGAAGGGCACAGTTTTCTTCCTGAAGAAATTGATCTGTTCTCCAAGTTGAGTAAGACGATGTTCATCGCCGCTGACGGACAGCAGAAAATCTATGACGGTGAGGACTGTTCCGCCAACATGAGCGATGCCGTTGACGAGGAATACACACTCCACTTCCACCATCGGATTGGTAGACAAATCTGCAAAGTAGCTGACGCGCTGATGAATGATTCGCCAGACTACCAGCCAATGCGCGACAACTCACAGTATGATGAGGTCGCTATGCCTTCGCGTGTCGAGCCCCCGCAGTGGTTCCCGTCTATTGATGAACAAGCTGCCAAAATTATAAGCTCACTAAAATCTCAACTGAAGACGTACCCAGACGAATTCCTCGGAGTTCTGTGTCCAACGCGGAAGGATGTTTTGTATCCGGTTCGCGAAGCCATCGCAGCCTCAGATTTAGCGGATATTTCCGTTTGCCAAGGTGACAGCGATGCCGTAGAGTTTACACCCGGACGGAGAATTGTTGTTTGCACGATCCATGCTGCCCAAGGAGTGGAATTTCGAACGGTTCACATCGCCGGTGCAGAATACTTGAGAAAGCTACATCAAAACCGGAATGCTGCGTTCACAGCTGTAACAAGGGCTAAAACGAACTTGTCCGTATATCATACTGACACGCTTCCAGGTTATTTCGAGCAGGCGATTCAGGCTGCTCAGCCCGCAAAGCCCCCTGCGAAGGTGCCGGACGTTTTCGGAGGAAAGAAGAGACCCTAATGTGGACCAAGAAGGTCAGCCGTAGCGAACTCGCTGAGATTCTGAACTCTGGACGGCTATCATCGCACGTCGGGCTCTACGAGTCCGAGGCGAGCCTTATCGCGCTCGGCGGACGGAATGAAATTGAGCTCCTTTGGAGCGACGATCCGCGACGAGATAGTCGATTTCCAGCGGCGATGATTGTTGATCGCGAGGAGCAGCGGGACCTCCTTGCATGGCTTAATACTTATTCGCGATCCATCCGCCCGGTAACTGCGTACTGTCGAATTTCGGATCGCCAAACGGCCGCCGAGACATTGGCAATAAAGAACTCCCCGCGTCTGGGGAGGCTTGAGGATGCCTGTTTGGGATTGATAGTGGGGGAGACCGCAACATATCTGCCCAGCAAAAAAGACCTGCGGAGTGTGACCCATACAGCCTGTTTGTCGACGATGTCATTTTCCGTCGCACGAGCGGCGGGCTTTGGATTCGATAAGAGGATCATTTCTGAGGTTCAGACCCGGTGGGCTCAATCCCGCACTTTGATTGGCTCATCGCCTCTACCGATCAACGGTGCGTCGTTGCTAGCAGCGTGGAGTGTAATCCGACATTTATCAAAAGGGGAGTTTAACCTGCCTTTGGATGAACCCGTATCCCCTCTGATCTTGGACGCGTGCACACAGATTGTTTCGAACGGCGTAATCGGCGAATCGGAGTGGAGAGCTTTGACCAAGGACCTGGCTGGGCTTGCGCCGCTGCAGGAGGAACTCAAGGGCCCGCGAGAAGAACGTCTGTTGCTCTTTGAACGTGCAGCTAACGATGCTCGGCAATCTAGGACATACAAGAGCGGCAGCGCGGAATTCCTATGTGCGTATTTGGCAAGTTCCATTAGTCCTGGCACTCTGGACCACCTGCATGTTTTGCAGCCATACCTTTACACGTTCCCGACTCTGCTGATTTGGTATGGCTTGTGTGCGGGATTGTCAAGCCGCGACACTCTTGGAGCTACACTTAACGGTCTAGTACGGAGAGTCAAACGAGAGCTTGTCCGTGAGGAGCATTTTCTGCAGGCCCCTGCATGTGATATTGGCTTCGCTGAACTGGCGCTCATGAGCAGCAGCACAAGGGAGTGGAGCGAACTCCGAACGAATAACCCCGGACAGATTGTCGTGGAGCTATTCCCATGCATCAACTCCCACTACCGTTCTCCGCGTTCTGATAACACACTTGAAGGCCCATCCGCGGAAGTAGGTCCCGCATTGAATGAGCTCGCCAATCTCCTAGATCGCACGAGTGAATCCATTTCACGGTTTCGCCGGGCAGCAGGCATCATCGAGCCGCGAACCTCCGAGCCCGATAAGGAGAAAAAACGTGGCAAAAAGGGAACAGCCTAAATAAGAAGAGGGGACAGGCGGGTGGCCTGGTGCCCTACTCTTTGCGGAGAAGTCGGCCTTTGTTTTTTCGGCTTCGGAGCAAAGGGTGGGTTGCTAGAATCTCAACTGACCGCAAGGCATGATGTTTTCGGCAAGAGGAAAGTCGCGGAGCCATCGCACTCCGTGCGTCGCGAAGCCGATGAACGGAAGCTTGGTAAATCTCAGGAGCTCTGGACTTCGAGCGGTTATCGGCACTGGTGGTTTTGGGAGGGAAAGCGCGCTGAGACGGCGGGTGATCAGGCCCACCCTTGCGAAATGGGCAGTCAACCATCTTACATCTTAGAAGTCATGAACGGGTCCCGAGAGGAAACCTGATCAGCGCCGTTTCTTGCTTTCGTTCTGCGCGGCCCGCGCCTTCACCAGTTTCTTGACAAGTGCAATCGGCAGGGGCTTGTCGGTGGTGAAGTGGATGGTCCCCTTGGATGTGGAGAAGCCCTTCAGTTCGTTCTTGAACGCCTCGATCAGCGACGCAGTAGGGAACAAACTGCAATGGTCGGAATGCCCGGTCGGATTCCTCATTTGCCTCGACTACGCGACCGGCAAGGTCTCTTACAAAGATACCAATTCAGAGAACAAGGTCATTCCCACCGACTTCACTGAGCAGCACATCAATATTGCTCATCGTGATTTTCATCCCACTCATCCGAATCACATCGCATGGGACGAATTCAACAGCATGCTCGCCAAAGGGAAACGAGAATGGTATAAGGCGAAAGACAAATGAAAAAGCACACAAATCTTTGTCGCCAGGTGCCCCGTCTTTCCTCCGGCCTCAAGAGAATCGAGGGCCACCGCACATCATCCACGCTAACGCTTGGGCAGCAGCAGCCAGGTGATTCGGCCTACCTCTCGGTCCTCGAACAGTTGGCGGATGACTACCTTGTGCGGCTTTTGGTGCTTCCCAGCGGGGATATGGACGAGCATGTGGCTGGCTGCCGCCGTATTGGCGGGCAGTTCAAGCCCGCCAAGTGCATGACGAGCCTGCGGAGGGAGCGTGATACGCAGGCGTCGCCGATTCTCAGGGTCGGTCTCGGCGTCCTGGAATTCCTCCAATTGCGCGGGAGCCGGTTTCAGTCCTCGGCCAATCCAGTGCGGGACCTGCAGGGCCAGGTGGCTGCCCTCGGGAAGGTCGGCGTGCGTTTCCAGAACAAAGTGGCGGGGCTGGTCCCAGGCTCCGGCGACGAGGAAGCGTAGAGGAATGAATTTGCCCCACGGCGGCAAGGGATGCGGACCAGGAACGACGACGTTGAAATTGCGCCAGGTGATGTTGTTGTTGGCGTAAATGTAATTCACGAAGTCCTTGAAGGTGGCGAAGCTAGACGGGTTGGGTCCGGGCGCGTCCGCGTTCCCGACCGCAGAGACGAAACAATAGTGTCCGGGAGTGGGAATCTTGTCCGCCGGCCAGGTGATGCCCGGATTCGAAACCTCTACAAGGCTCCCCGGCGGCACGTCGGGGTAATAGGCCGAGCCGATCAGGTTCCACAGGTTCGGACTCACCAGCGTGGCCGGCGGAGACCAATAGACTGTCGCGAAAACGTTGGCGGCATCCGCGCCCCGGTTCCAAACGCGCAGGTAGACGTAGTTGGCCTGCCCGGTCAAAACATCCGGGTCGCTCTCGGTATCACTGGCGATCGACGCCGGCGTCGAGTACGTCGCCTGGGGATTGGCAACAGGACTGTTCTTGAGGATGATGTCCGGGCTGTCGGAGAGCGATCCGGTGTGCGAGGTGCCATTGTCAGCGAGGTTATGACGCGTATAGAGGATGGGAACCGGCGGGGCCACTGGGCCCAGCGGAAAGGGATCGTCGGTTGGTTCGGGAGGCTGGCCGAAACTCGTCGGCTCAGAAGGCAGAGTGCTGCCGGGCGGCAAGTAGGTGGTAATCAGGCTGATGAAATTCGTCCAGGCACTCGACACTCCAAGAATGGTGGCAGTCTCGGCCAGTGTGTTGGTCGTGGGCGCGCCGGCGACGATGATGTCTGTCCAGCGAAGGTTCAACTGGTTAGCGAGATAGTTCAGAAAGATCGTTCCACAACCGGTAGACACGGCATCCCCGTCTGTATGCTCGACGTTGTCTACCCAGTTCGGCCGTGGGTTCACGCCGAGCCACGAGTTTCCGGTCTGGAAAAGCCAGGCGCGGCTGGGGTAGAGAAGTCCGGCACAAACACGGGAGAGCGCTTCGCCATTGCTCCAACCGGCGATCCACCCTTTGCCCTGAAAATTCATGAAGATCTCGGCCAGTTCGGCCACCACGATCGTAGGCATCGACAGCAGAGCAGTACCCACATTGCAGTTGCAGTTGATGAGGTTCACGCCATTGTTATTGCCTCCGCCGGCCCCGGGCACGAGATTGATCTGGATAGGAATCGATGATGCCGGCGGTAGAATGCCGCCAAACAACACGCTGAGACGCGCCAGGTCATATTCGCAATAGTCGATGACAGCCTGGGATAGCGCGGGGCCATCCGGCTGCGCACCGCCGGTGAAAGTGCTGTCATAAGCGACTGCGAAGTTCGTGGTGGTTCCGTACGGGATCATCATGGCTGCTATTCCTCACTCTAGTAGGGTAGTGAGCGGATATAGCCAAACGTTTCACCTTGGCTGCGGTTTTCTTTATCCCTCGCGAAGGCAATATCCGGCGCATGGCCAACGCGAGATGCAACGAAGTCGCTCATGAGACAGGCCGTGGCACACCAAGGCCCGTCTGGGCGATAATAGGGCCGTTTGAGAAAGGACATTCCTTATGCCTCACAAGAATTTTGCGTTCGGAGTATCGCTCGTTGCTGTCGTATTTGCCGCTCTGAGTTGGGCGCAGCCGCCACAGGACAAGAGCCAGCGTCCCAGCCCTCCGGGCACGGCGGATTGCAACATCAAGGGCAAAAAGGTCACTATCAGTTACAGCCGGCCGTCGAAGAAAGGCCGAAAGGTCATGGGCGGTGACCTGGTGCCGTACGGCAAGGTGTGGCGCACCGGCGCCAATGAAGCCACCACGCTCACCACGGAGATTGATCTCAACATCGGCGGCGCGAAGGTCCCCGCGGGCACTTACACGCTCTACACGCTGCCTTCCGAGGGTACGTGGAAGCTGATCATCAACAAGCAGACGGGGCAGTGGGGAACAATCTACAAAGAGGACCAGGACTTGGCGCGCGTGGACATGACCAGGAGTGATCTCGTGGTCGCGGTGGAACAGTTCACGATTGCTCTCGATCAAGACACCAACGACAGCGCCGATCTGGTGTTGGAATGGGAGAATACGCGTCTGGTGGTGGTGATCAAGGCGGGGTAGATATCCCGCCATCGCTCATTTGGCAGCGTCGATTACGGAAAAAGAATTTAGAAATTTGTCGGTCTCCGGCGGCTCAGGCAAAGAGGACTTGAAAACAATCATCACAAAATAGCCGTAGTGTTTACCCACGTAAAGATTTGCAACAATGGTTACCGCGCCGGTCTCAAATGGGCAACTGAAACGATAAAAGTGGCTAATGTAGCCCCGGACTTCTAAAGAGGATGGGCCATCGCTTGTGACTTTGCACGGCGCCATCGCCTTGAATGCGCCATCTCTGAACGAGGCAAATGCTGCGTCATCCACCGGGTGCTCCGCAGCAATGGACGTATACACCACACCGTAGCCATAGCCGGGCGACGGTTGGGCCAGGACGGTGTGCGTTTCCGACGCCGCGTCTTTTTGTGAGAGCTCGTCTTTTGGCGCACTGGGGAACAAAATGGAGAAGTTGCCGTCTACATTCTTGTAGGTCTTCCAGTCGGCGGTTTGTCCCCAGAACGTTGCGGCCAGACAAAGCAAAAGCGAGATACGAAGGACCAGTTTAGTCATCTTTGCGGTTGCTCCGATTCCTGAATTTGGCGTCCACGAAAGATTGTGCCATGCGCTCGATATGCAGGCAAGCACTAACGGCCCCGGCTTCGACGCTGTCACCTTCGGAACCTCACACCTGCTTCTTCAACTCATGGAGCAAATTCATCGCTTCCAGCGGCGTCAGATTATTCAAGTCTGCTTCTTTCAGCCGGTCCACGATCTTCTGGGAGAGGGGTGTGAACATGGTCAACTGCATTTTCGAGTCGGGCGGCTGCGCGCCCGGTGACAGATGGGCCGTCGTCTGATGCTCAGCGCTCTCGTGCTCATGCAACACTTCGCGGGCGCGGACCACGACTTCCGGTGGAAGTCCTGCGAGTCTTGCAACTTCAATTCCGTAGCTCTTGTCGGCGGACCCTGGTTCCACTTTGCGCAGAAAGACTATTCCGCCGGCGTTCTCTTTTACTGAGACGTGGAAATTCTTGACGCCCTCCAGGCTTTCGAGTTCGGTGAGTTCATGATAGTGCGTGGCAAAAAGCGTTTTGGCGCGACTGGTGGAGTGGAGATATTCGATCACCGCCCAGGCGATGGCCAGGCCGTCATACGTGGCGGTGCCACGGCCGATTTCGTCGAGCAGGATCAGCGACTTTGCCGTGGCGGTATTCAGGATGGCGGCGGTCTCCGTCATTTCCACCATAAAGGTGGATCGCCCGCGGGCCAGATTGTCACTCGCGCCGAT